>SXKT01000040.1 GCA_005778035.1 Chloroflexota bacterium | reverse complement strand
TTACCTGTGCCACGGTACCGGCTTTTGTAACAACGGCGCCTGCCATAACCTGGAACACCCCGAAAATATGGCCTTTACCCACGGGGCGGAAGTTGGCCGTGTGGGCGAGCAAGTTTGCCAAACCTGCCACCAACAAGTGACTTGTGCCAAGTGCCATTCGGCGGGCGTTTCGGAATCGATACCGTAAAAAACTACTTTTAAGAGAGACTTGTAATTGATGAATAAGAATAAAAATTTTCTCGATACATTTGGCGGATTGTTTTCTAGCACCGCACAACTACAACGGATCGTCATACTATCTGGTGTGGTTTTAGTTTTGTTAGCTGGTTCAACGGTTGGGTATTACTTTTACGATCGCTATTACACCCCTGAACAAAGCCTTGCTGTTGAGGGTATCGAAGCTGGTGAAGCAGCAGTTAGGGAAGACCCAAACAATTTGGATAAACGGCTTGCACTCGCAGATACCTATCTGGTTAACCAAAAATATGAACAGGCTATCTCACTTGTAACGAGTGTGCTGATCATCGAACAAGATAATCCACGAGGATTAATAATCCTGGGCATTGCGTACGCAAAATCCAATCAGCCAGATCTGGCTATTGAGCCACTGCAAAAATTTATTGAGTTAAATAAAGATGCGGACATGCCGGGTTTAAATAAGCAATTACAATCTGCGGCGTATTATCTGGGCGACAGCTTCATCCAACTTGAACAATGGGGAAACGCGATCGTGGTTTTGGAACAAAACTACCAGTGGAACAAGATGGATGCTGACACAATGGTAAAACTGGCCACTGCGTACGCCGGTAATGGAAATAATGAGGATGCATTGAAGTTATTTCACAAAGCGACTGAGTTTGTTCCAGATTTTAAGGAAGCATATGAAGGCGAACTTTCCATTTTTGAAGCAACTGGCCAGGATGCCTTGGCTGATTATTCAAAAGGCATGATCGCCTATTGTGATAATGATTTTGATAAAGCCAAGGAATTATTGCAAAAGGCATTGGAAGCGGATTCTTCCCAGGCACCCATTTACAACGGCTTGGGAATGGTATATGAAGCTGTTCAGGATTATGAAAACGCCTTGATCGGTTACGAAAATGCGTTATCAATTGACCCAAACTATATTCCCGCCAAAACCGGTTATGGTCGAATTACTATTTTGTTAAATAAATAATGGGATCTTTAAAATGACATTGGATAACAAACCAAACGACGAATATACCCCTGAAGAACTCAATCCGGACCAATACGACCTGGTTGAAGTTGTAGAGGACGATGATACCCCGTTGGATGAAGGGAAACGTCGTTTCCTCTTACTATTGCAATTGGGATTATTGGGCGCAATAATTTTGGTGGGTTTCTTTCTGATCAGTTACATTTTCAACCCGAGGCCGATCAGTGAAGTTCTTCCTGTAAATGTTCTTGGAAATAACTGTTATGCGCCAACGTACAAATTCAGTATTGACGGGCTTGAAAAGCCGATCGGGGTCGCGGTTTCGCCAGATTCCCAGCGAATTTATATCGCTGAAGCTGGTGGTGAGCGTATGATCAAAATGTTCGACCGTGATGGAAATTTTGCCTTTCAGTTTGCGCCGATCGCGACGACAAAATCTAGCCGCGACCCTTTATATATGGCAACTGCGCCAGACGGCCGGTTATTTGCAGTGGATCGTTACAGCAACTCCATCAATGTTTACGATGCGGATGGAAATTTTATCGATGCCATCATTGCGGCAAACATGACCATTACCAAGTATCTCAGTACGAATGGGGTCGCATCCCTCGAGGGGTTGGTCCTCCTCAGATATGATTCAGCTAACCATAAGATCTACTATCAGATGGGGGAAACCGCCCAGGAACCGATGGACGTAATTTTGGATAATGTTAACCAATTTACGCCTATGGGAGTACGTTTCAATGAGACTGGCGACCTGCTTTATACAGATGCGTCGCCAGGAAAACATGGTTTTGTGATCGTCGACCATACCGCGCTCGTGGATTTGAAAACGTATGCTCCGGAATTTAAGTTCGCTGGCAAATTTGGCAATGCTGCCGGAGAGCTGGCTTTTCCTCAGACCGTCGTTCAAGATTCTGCTGGAAATTACTATGTAGCTGATGGCAATAATTCCAGAATTTCCGCTTTTGATACAACCATGGCATATAAGACTTTCTTTGCCTTTGGGTCAACCGAAGGCGCTTTAAACCTTCCCCGGGGAATGTGGGTTGATCCAAGGGATTGCCTGCTTGTAGCGGATGCGCTTGGCGCGAATATCATGGCTTATGATCTTTCCAGCGAGGAACCTTCCTTTGCTTACAAGATCGGAGGTTTGGGGAGTGATATTGGGAACCTGTATTACCCCAACGATATTGTTATGGATGGAACCGGTCGGTTGTACATCGCTGACAGGGCGAACAACCGTGTTCAAATTTGGTCTTACTAAGCTCGGAGGTGAAAAATTGTAATGAATAGTAACCTGGACCCAAAACAATGTTTGAATCCTTTGAAAGGAGAATGTTTTCTACAATGAAGAAATTTATATTTGCAACAATTTTAGCTTTATTGTTCGTTGCGGCGCTCGGAACTACCGTAATGGCTGATAACGGCCCTCACGGTGGATTCTCCACCTCAACCCCTAACTGCGCCGGTTGCCACCGTATGCACAGCGCTGTCTCCAGTGATGGTTTTCTGTTGGTCAACACTGATGTTACCGAGGCCTGTCTGACCTGTCATGATGGCGCTGGTGCTTACACCAATGTGAAAGATGGCTATTATATGGGTTCCATCACCGGTTCTGGTACCCTCGCATCTCCACTTGGTTCGCAAGGTGTGGCGAATGCTCCGTTGTTCGGTGGCGGTTTCGTAAACTCATCCAATGTCCATACTTTTAATGGCTTGAATGGTTACGATTATGCAGCCGGTTACCCGGGCCAAACAGCCACAACCTCAACCCACTCTGTTGCGGGTTTGGGTGGCAGTGATGGCTACACCGGCATGACCTATTGGGGTTCTGGTAACAACAGCGCCAGCTTCTTTGCTGGGGCAGCGGCTACCACCTCAACCGAATTGGAATGTACTTCCTGCCATGATCCCCATGGTAACGCTGGACGCAGTTCTTCTGCTACCGCGACTACTTTGAATACTGGCAAGGGTGGTGTTTATGAAGGTATGCCGATCCCATCGTACCGCCTGTTGCGCTTCCAGCCTTCTGGTTCAAATGGTATGGAAGTTACATCTGGCAATACTTTGACGCAATGGAACACTGCTGCTGAGACCACCTTAGGCTTTACCGTGCGCGAAGCTGCCCCTGCAGCGCCTACTACTGGAACTGCGGTAAATTATTGGTATACCGCCAATAGTGAAGCCGATCGGGATCCTTCCGTTGGTATGTTCCGCTCCCGCTTTGAAAATGGCGCCTGGGGTACGTGGTCCAATTATTCACAACAAAAGGGTGATACCGCTTTCCGTAGTTGGGGTTACCAGTTACCGGCCATCAAGCCGTCCGAATTCGTTTTTGCCACTCCGGGCGCAGTTGGTACACCAGGTGCTCGACCATCCTCCTTATACACTTGTTATAAGAACGATGGAACAGGCACCTTGCCTGATCTTTCCGCGGTCAACGCCATTCAGGTCACTGCTACTCCTGGTGTTTTGGCAGCCCCAAGGCAGGGTACTGATTACGATTACAACGCTCTGATTTTCCCCTGCCCCACCCAAGCCCCTGGTATTGTTAAGTTCAACAACAATTACACTACCTTGATTGGGACCGGCGGTAGTAGCGCTGGTCGCGCAACGGTCAGCTTCTTCTGTGCCCAATGCCACGACCGATACTTTGCCGCTGGCGGCACTACAAGCCGTGAAAATGCTTCTGGCGACGCATACTTCATGTATCGCCACAGCGCCGGTGGTTCGGTCTCCTGTGTGGATTGCCATAGCGCCCACGGTTCCTCCGCGGTCATGGATCAGACCAACACCATCTATCCGAATGCCAGCCTGACAACCTCCGGCAGTTACCTGTTGAAGACTGATGAACGGACCATGTGTGTAAAATGCCATGGTCACGGCGTCAACTTCCAATATGTTGGTGAGGCTGCAACCCCAACCGCTTGGCCGTAGTTTTTGATCTTCACTATTTTGGGGAGGGCCAGGCCCGGCCCTCCCCCCAGCAGTACAGGTTAAAGCCGTGAGGGTATTCACCTCCTGAAAGAAATGCTTACGGCCGTCCGATGCCAATGGGTCCTGGCTAAGGATGGTTGACTTTCACGGAAAACCTGACAACCGAGGGGAATCGGCAGAGGCATCGTCGATCTCATTGAAAAACTGCCATTCCCTTCGGTGTTGATAAAATAAAAAGAGAAAAAAGTTGCAGTGAAAAATAATCGACTGGAAAGATACGCTAACGGTAGCAAGAGGAACCAACCGGGGTTTGCCCTGTTGGCCATTTTTGTTATATTGCTTTCCCTGCTGGGGGGTGCCAACCCTGCCAGCGCATTGCGTCCTTTTGTTTCAGGCAACCAACAAGCTGAACCACCCTCCTGGCTGGATGAGGCCAAGACGGCGGACGCCTTGGCGACCGACCGCTCTTACGCCATTTTGGCCGGAAAATTGATCAACCTGGGTTTGGTGAACGCCAAAAGTTGCCCTGGAAATGGCCTGATGGGCAATGGCAATGCCAGCCCGTGTGGCGAGATCGCCGCGCGCGACGCTGTGATCTTGTGGCAGAACCAGTACGACGAGCAGATCTTGCTCGCTGCCAAGGCCAATAATGTTCCACCCTATCTCCTTAAAAATATCCTGGCAATTGAAAGCCAGTTTTGGCCATCGCGCCATATGACCATTTATGGTTACTACGAATACGGTTTGGGGCACATCACCCAGATGGGTGCCGATACCATTTTGCATTGGAACCCTGAAACCTATACACAATTCTGCCGGTCTGTGTTTACCGCCAAGACCTGCGAAAAACCCTATACCTGGCTGCCCGATAAAGAAAAAGCCACCCTGCGCGGCGCGGTATTGCGTTCCGTAAGTGGCGATTGTGAGCACTGCGCCGGCGGCGTAAACCTTACCCAGGCAAAAACCAGCATTCCGGTGATCGCGGCTGCTTTGCGGGCCAATTACAACAATGCTTTCTCCATTTTAGATTCCCATTCCACCAAATCGATCGAAACGATCGGCCGGTCTGATATTTGGCGCCTTGCTGCCTCAAATTACAATGCCGGGCCAGGTTGTATTGAATCTGCGGTGAAGAAAACCGCGCGCCTGAACATGGCCTTTAATTGGAAAAATATTTCCGGCCAATTTGATGAAGGCTGCCAGGGCGCGATCAAATATGTGGATACCATCAGCAATGTAGACGCGGTAGATATCGCCAACCTGGAAACAGCCTTGCAAGATACCAGCAAGGCAGCCCAAATGGTGCTGGGTAATGAATTTGCAACCCCCACTGCCCAGCCAACAGTGGCTGAACCTACCCACACGCCAGAGGCGACTGCCACCCAGGCGCCCACCATCACCCCCAACGCGGCGGTGACACAAACGCTTGAAGCCCAGCCCACCCTGGTGGTGGAAGAAACCCAGCCGGTGCTGGATGGCACAGAGACACCCACCCCGTTGGCTACCATTACAGAACAACCCAGCCCAACTGTTACCGCAGAGCAGCCTACCGCGATGCCGACACCGTATGTGCCCGACCCCGAAACCGGCGACCCGGAGCTATCCGAATCCGTGATCGTCAAGTTCAGGCCGTTTGTTCCGGTAGTGATCGAGAAGATCTTGATCGACCTTGCGGAAGGTGATGTGACCGGCAAGCTGAAGCAAGCCGGTATTACCATCATGGATGTGCCCGCGGGCTCGGTGGATAGCGTGTTGGAAGACCTGAACGGGAACCTGTTTGTGGAATATGCCGAGCCGGATTATGTTGGCCAATTGGCCGGTACCCCCCCCACCGATACCTATTATTTGGATGGGCATCAGCAAAATCTGGCCGCCATGCAAACAGGCGTTGAAGCGTGGGATATTTCTACCGGCACCGGCAGCGTGGTTGCCGTGATCGATACCGGAGTATCTTCTGCCCACCCTGAACTATTGGGCCGGATTTGGACCAATGATGATAACGCTGGAAACGGCGATAACGATAACAACGGTTATGTGGATGACACCCACGGTTGGAACTTTGTGGATGGCAGCCCAGATGTACTGACCGACCAAAACGGCCATGGCACCCACACGGCGGGCATCATCGCCGCCAATAACGATGGCCAAGGAATGGTTGGCGTGGCGCCCGGCGCCAAGGTGATGGTCCTTAAGGCGCTCAATGAATCTGGCTACGGCAAGTACTCAGATGTGGTTGCCGCCATTCATTACGCGGTAGATAACGGCGCGGATGTGATCCAGCTGGGTTTTGCTGGTGAGTATAATAGCGACGCCCTGCTTGAAGCCACCAATTACGCTTACGCAAACAATGTGACCGTGATTGCCGCAACCGGCAATACCGGTACCGACGCGGCCTTGTTCCCGGCGGCCAACCCGCACGTCATAGGTGTTGGCGCGGTAGATTCATCGTTTACCAACTTGGCAAGTTTTTCAACCTTCGGCATTGCTGTCGATCTGGTTGCACCGGGTTCGGGGATCTTATCCGCGGTTCCTGGCGGCGGTTACGCCGGTTGGAGCGGCACGTCTGTTTCTTCTGCCCAGGTCAGCGGTTTGGTCGCGTTGTTGGCCAACCAGGGAACCTCATTCGACACCCCAGACAAAGTGGCTGCTGCCTTGTATGGCACCGCCAAGGAACTGGGTTCATCCAACTCTTTTGGCGCGGGCATGCCGCAAGTGTATTTGGCAATGACACTGGGCGCTGGCTTTGTAACACCAACCCCTGGCCCCACTGCCGCTTCAACCACCATGCCAGAACCGCCGGATGGTTTTAACCTGCCCCAGTATGAAGAATTTTGGGCCTATAACGAGGATGCAGACCCATCTTACATTGACCCTCGTGAACAAAGCTGTACCGATAATTTGGCCATTTCCCTGACCATCAGCGATATTGGCGCGAACGCCATTGGGCCGGAATTCCCGGATGCCGCGGAAGGGTTTGACAATACCTGGGCTACCTGCGCAGGCACCTTTGCCAGCGGTGGTTCATGGCTGATCCCCGATTTTGTCAAGGTGAATAGCCAGGCATCGACCAGCATCCCGGTGATTGAAAAAGTGGTCTTAAACGCGCGCTTCTATTTTGAGGCTGATGGAGCTTCCACATGGGCTGACGATGAGTATGCCTTGCAGATCTCGCCTGATGATGGATATAGCTGGGTGACCATTTCTTCCTTCAATGCCACCAACCCGCCGCCATTAAGCGCCAACGCCAATGTCTACGTGGATGATGTGAGCGACGTTATCAATACCAACGCGCGCCTAAAACAGTTCAGGCTGCGTTTGCTGGCCGTTGGCCAGGGTCCCAACAACCAGGCTGAAACGATCCAGATCAGGTTCGACCAGGTGAAACTGGAAGTGACCGCCAACCAGCTGCCGCTGGTAAAGATCGCTGTGGCTCCTACCATTGAACTGACACCCGGCGCTACGAGCACGTATGACAAAGGTGATACCGTCACCCTGACCGCGTCCGCGCAGGATGCTGAAGATGGGGTGATCACAGGCAGCGCGATCCGCTGGTACTCAGATATTGATGGCTATTTGGCCTCTGGCACTACGCTGAATAGCAGCACATTAACCCCCGGCACACACAGCATAACCGCCACAGTGACGGATAGTGAAAACCAGACCACCACCAGTGCCGCGTTGAGCATTACGGTCAATCATGATAACGGCCCACACGGTTCTTTCAGCACTTCCACAGATGCGTGTGCTTTGTGCCACCGCGTGCATTCCGCCCAATCGGCAGGGGATATCCTAAGCTATCCTTCTTCCAGTTATGAGAACAATGATTTCTGCCTTACCTGCCACAGCGCATCCGGTTCGGCAACTGTGGTTGTGACCCATTCCAACCTTCATTACAGCGGCAAGGCAGAAGCAGATTTTGAGTTATTGTGCATTCAGTGCCATGATTCTCATGGAAATACCGGCAATATTTTTAGTGTTCGCGCCAACCTGTATAGCGGCCAAAGGCCTACCAATTTCACATCGATGACGCGGCTAACCGACGCGGTAACATTTACCAGCCTAACCGGCGCAAACTCATTTGATAATACCGGTACGAGTTCAGCGTTATGTGTTGCCTGCCATATTGGCCTAACAACCAGCCATACTGGCGGAAGCGGGCACGCCGCAGAACCGGTAGGCGCCGGAACACCAACACCCACGCCGATCGATTACACCGGCCAGAGTTGTATCAAATGCCACACGCATACCTATACAACCACCGTGGTGGAAAGTGGAACACCGGTAAAATATCCCAATGGATTTATGGCCGCAACCCCAACCGCCACGACCACGCCATAATTCGATCTTCACAGAGGCTATCCATCCGTGTGCCTCATTTCCGTTGAGGAATTGAGGCACACAACTTTTAGGAAAAATGAAATTGACCTTATGCAAGAATTTTTAAAATTTTGGAAAAAAGATTTTGTCAACAAACTGATCCTTATCCATACGTCCTTGTTGTTCATTGGCGTTACGGCTTTGGTCGTATTCCTGTTCAGAATGCCGGAAGGCAAATCCTTTGGCGGTTTGTTGGGCAATATCTTCCCTACCCCTACCACTGAACCCAAAGTGCTGATGACCCAGGCAGCAGAGCAGGCGATCTTAAAAATGTACTATGCCACCGCCAGCGTGCCTCCCACCATCACCACCCAGCCACTGGCCGAGTTATTTTTTACGGAGACACCGTTGCCGGAAGGGTTTACGGTACTGCCTACGGATACACCTTTGCCAAGCGCGACCCCGTTTGTGTTGCCAACCGCGACGCCCGAGGTAGTGGCTGTGCCAGAACAGGCGACACCGACAGCAAGCATCGCTGGCGGAAGTGAAGGAGTGGCTGCCTCGGCTGGGCTGGCTTGTTTGCCCAAAGGTACACCGCAAACTGGCCGGGTTTTGGATGTTATTAGCGGCAATGTGCTAAAGGTATTGGTAGGCGAGTATGCCTACATAGTGCAGTATATAGGGGTCGAAGCCCCCGCCGATGCCGGTTATGGGTTGGTTTCAACCAACACCAACGGCAGCCTTGCTTTTGGCCGCGATGTTTTGTTGTATAAAGACGCGCAAGATACCGACCCTACCGGGATCTATTTGCGGTGGGTGGTGTTGGATGGGAAGATGCCGGCAGTAGCCCTGTTAGAGCAAGGGTTGCTAACCACCTATGATCCGGCACCGAACAGCTCTTGTTTTGACTTGTTGAAACAGGCAGAAAAGAAAGCGCGGGATTCCAAACTGGGTGTTTGGGCAATTCGCTAACTGCAACATTGGTGCCTTGTTTGGTTGCCAATTGTGGTATGTTAGAATTTAATTCATGCAAATAACATCTCCCCCCCAACTTGTTTTGGGTTCAACCTCGCCAAGGCGCAAACAATTGCTGGGCCTTGGCTTGTTGCCATTTAATGTAGAAGCCGCAGATATTGACGAAACAGAGACCGCGGGTGAACAACCAAGAGACTATGTTGGCCGATTGGCATTACAAAAGGCCCGCAAGGTTGCCGAACGGGCCGAGGCAGGCGCGCTTGTGTTGGGCTCTGACACCACCGTTGCGCTGGATGGCGCAATTTTGGCCAAACCTGTCGATGAGGCTGATGCCAAAAGAATGCTGATCGACCTTCGCAACCGC
Organism: Chloroflexota bacterium; assembly: GCA_005778035.1. GTDB lineage: Bacteria > Chloroflexota > Anaerolineae > Anaerolineales > Villigracilaceae > UBA5195. Next base: position 41,899 of record SXKT01000040.1, on the reverse strand, counting down.
AAGCACCAGGTATATACGGCGGTGGCGGTGGTTGTCGCCGGCACATCTACTGAATACATGGAAGTGGTGGAAACCGAAGTGCCAATGCGCGATTACTCGGATGAAGAAATTGACGCCTACATTGCGACAGGCGACCCCATGGACAAGGCCGGCGCTTATGGGATTCAAAATGCCTCGTTTAGGCCGGTCATCGGCATGCGGCAGTGTTATGCCTCGGTGATGGGTTTTCCGATCTGCGCTGTACAAAAACTGCTTACCAAAACTGGCAAGGCATTAAAGGCTGGCGTGGAGGAACGTTGCCAGGACCTCCTCGATTACCAGTGCCCTGTTTTTTCAAAATACCTGGCGGGTTAACTAACGAAAATGATAAAACGCATCATCAACATATTGCTATTCGTGGCGCTTTCCGCTTGTTCTGCTGCCCTGCCCCAGAATCAGCCTTCCACCACACAAAATTTACCAACACCGGTTGTGCGAGTGACATCGGTACTGCCGATCTCCCAAACGCTGGATGAATACCAGGCCAGGCTGGCAGCAGCGGATTACACCGGATTGCATTCTTTGGTCAGCGCGAATGTGCAACAAACCCTTGGCGCGGAAGAGTTTTCGGCCAAATATGCTGCCGCATACGATGCCATGACCCTGGCGGAGTTGCGAATTATTCAGGTTGGCCAACCGGTGACCGTTGGCGATAGTGCCTCGGTGACGCTAAAAATGGAATACGTGACCAACTTGTTTGGAACTTTTGAGCGCGAGGTGGTGTTGCCATTGGTTTTGGAAGATAACGGATGGCGGATCGCGTGGGATGAGTCTTTGATCTTCCCCGACCTGAAAGGTGGGCTACGGCTGCAATTGGACAGTTCCAGCCCGTCGCGCGGGTTTATTTTAGATAACCAGCTGGAGCCTTTGGTCTCACAAACCGAGGTGGTCGCGATCGGCGTGATCCCGAACCAGATCGTGGAAGATACCGAGGGGGTGTTGATCACTACGCTGGCAGACCTCACCGGCAAGTATCCGGGGATGATCAAGGCCTTGTATGACGACAAGCGAGGCACGGATTGGTACATCCCGGTGGGCGAGGCGTCGCTGGAGGAGATCAACAAGCAATTTGGTTTGCTCTCTGCCCTGGGTGGAGTGGTGATGAGCCAATACACCAGCCGCTATTATTTTGAAAACGGGATCGCTCCACAAACGGTGGGTTATGTTTCGCCCATATCTCAAGAGCAATTGCAAAATTACCTGAGAAAAGGCTACCTGCGCTCAGCCGTGGTTGGCCAAACCGGAATAGAACGGTGGGGCGAAGAGACATTGGCAGGCAAGCCAGGAGGCTCGCTGTATCTGGTGGACGCAAGTGGGGTGGTTGTATCCACTTTGGGCAAGTCCGACCCTGTCCAATCCTCTTCCATAGCGCTTACGCTGGATAAAAATCTGCAAATGCAAGCACAGCTCGCGTTGGGTGGATATAACGGCGCCATCGCGGTTGTAGAACGAGATACCGGACGGGTCTTGGCATTGGCATCATCTCCCAAATATGACCCCAACCTGTTCGACCCCAATAATGTCAATAGTGGGTATTCGCTGGGCGAATTAATGAACGACCCGCGCACTCCCTTGCTGGACCGCTCCGTCAACGGACAATACCCGTTGGGCTCCGTGTTCAAGGTGATCACTTTTGCGGCGGCGTTGGAAAGCGAAACCTATACCACCGAGACCAAATATGAGTGTGGATACGAATGGAATGAACTTCCGGACCGCACTTTGTACGATTGGACCTGGGAGAAGTACCAAAAAGAATTTGCGGCTACGGGTGAAGGCACAACCAGGCCATCTGGCGAATTGACCCTGACCGGCGCATTAATGCGAAGCTGCAACCCATATTTTTACCACATAGGGCTGGACCTATATAACCAGGGGCGCGTAAGCGCGATCGCTACCATGGCCAGAGGGTTTGGTCTGGGCTCGCCAACAGGTATTGGCGCTGTGGAGGAGTCGGCTGGGGCGATCATCGACCCGCCAACCCCTCTGGATGCTGTAAACCAGTCTATTGGCCAGGGGGATGTTTTGGTAACCCCATTGCAGGTGGCCAACTTTATGGCTGCCATTGGCAATGGCGGAACCTTATACCGTCCGCAGTTGATCGAGAAAGTAGTTTACGCAAGCGGGGCAACAAACCAGGTATTTTCTCCAGAAGCCAAAGGTGTGTTGCCAATTCGGCCAGAGACCCTGGCCGCGTTGCGTGCAGCCATGCAGGAAGTTGTGCGTAACCCCAGAGGGACGGCCTACAATCGGTTTACCAACCTGAAAACCCCGGTTTATGGAAAGACGGGCACGGCCCAAAATAACACTGGCCTTCCGCATGCATGGTTCGCGGGGTATACAGATGCCAACAACCCGGCGCTCCCTGATATTGCCATTGCGGTGATCATTGAAAACTCGGGCGAAGGTTCTGAATATGGGGCGCCGGTATTTAAACGCGTGGTTGAAGCCTACTTTAATGGCCGGCCACTGAGCCCATATTGGTGGGAAGCTAACATTGGGGTAACCCGTACGCCCACCCCGTTGGTCACCGAAACACCGAAGCCGGAATAAGCATGCCGAATTCTGCGACCACCGGCCAGATCATTAAAGCCCAATCGGGTTTTTACGAGGTCTTGCCTGATGGCGGAACCATGATGGTAACCTGCCAATTGAGGGGCAGATTTCGGAAAGGGCCACGGTCGGGAGATTTGGCGGCCATTGGAGACCGGGTAGGTTTTTTTAGAAATGAGGATGGTTCTGGCATGATCGATGAGATCATGCCGCGAAAAAATGAGATCGTGCGGTTAGACCCACGGCCACAAGGAGATTATCGGCAAATTCTGCTGACCAACGCGGACCAGGCCATCTTCGTCTTTGCTTGCGCCAAACCAGAGCCGCATGTTCGGATGTTGGACAGGTTTTTGGTTATCGCCGAAAAAGCGAGAATACCATCCATTATTGTGTTCAACAAGGCCGATTTGGTGGATGAAGCAATGATGCGGGAAAAATATGGATATTACGAGCGGATCGGCTACCCGATCTTGTTCACGTCGGTGATGCTTGGAACCGGTATAGAAGCGTTGCGCGCGAAAATGGCCGGCAGGTTGTCGGCGTTGGCTGGGCCATCGGGGGTGGGCAAGTCGAGCTTGATGAACGCCATTGAACCGCGGATAGGTGTGCGCGTAGATAATATTAGCCACTTTACAGAAAAAGGCAAACACACCACCAACTTTAGGCAACTATTACCGCTAAGTGGTGGTGGATGGGTGGCGGATACCCCCGGGTGGAAGTCGTTGGCGCTGTGGGATACCTATCCTGAAGAGGTGGATGGATATTTCCCTGAAATTGCGCCATTGGTAGAGAACTGCAAATTTAGTGATTGCTCGCACACCCACGAGCCTGGCTGCGCAGTGGTAGATGGTGTAAAAACAGGCCAGGTAAGCAGCCAAAGGTACGATTCTTACTTACGATTAAGGGAAGGCCAGGAATGAACAGACCAAGCTGGTCTTTTTTTGGCAATGCGTGGGCAGTCTCTTTAATACAAAAGCATGTAGCCGGTGGAAAAGTACGGCATGCGTACCTGATCCATGGCCAGGATGGTGTTGGCAAGCGTACTTTGGCGCTCAAGTTCGCGAGTGCCATTTTTTGCCAAAGCGGCATCAAAGGAGAGCCTTGTGGGGTTTGCCCAAGCTGTAAAAAGGTAGAGCAAGGCCAAGGGTTTGATCTCAAGATGATCCAGCGCATTCCTGGGAAGCGTGAAATTTTGATCGACCAAGTGCGGGAAGCAGAAGCCTTTTTGCGTATTACGCCCTATGCGGCAGAAAAAAAAGTGGTCATCTTTCAGGATTTTGACCTGGCAAATGGGAACACCCAAAACGCTTTGTTGAAAACACTGGAAGAAGCGCCGCCCTATGCCGTGCTGATCTTGTTGACCCAACAACCCCAAAGTTTGCTGCCTACCGTTTTGTCTCGCTGCGAGAAATTGGAATTGCGGCCAGTTGGCCTGCAGGAAATGCGCGACTATCTGGTTCATTTGGCTGCAGAGCCGCAAACCACAGACCTGATCAGCCACATCGCAGATGGAAGCCCCGGTATCGCGTTTAGGTTGGCCAAGGAAGGCGACGAGATCTTGCGGGAACGAAGGGAAGCACTTGACACCTTTTTTTCTGTCCTTTCATTGAAACTGCACGAGCGTTTTAATTTGGCAGACCAACTGGTTAGAAAAGATACGAAGGCCCGCGAACAAGCCAAGACCAGAGCCAAAAAATTAAAGTCAGGGACCAAGGATCTTGCCGAAGAAGGGTTGGAAGAAGATGACCCTTTGGAAGAAGGCCTGGCAGAGCGCTGGTTGCTCTATTGGTTGCACCTGTGCGGCGATCTGCGCATTAGGGCCTTGGGCAGTACCGCGAGTATCACCAATATTGATCAGACTGACCAAATTGAACAGTATTCCCACAAACTGGGTTTTGCAGCCACCGATCTTTGTTATGGTGCCATAGAAAAGGCATTGTTTCAAATGAGGGCTGATGGGAACAAAAGGATGGTCTTGGAGTGTTTGTTCCTCGACCTTCCACAGAAAGGATAACCAAGATTCACCATTTATTGGGTGGTGATTTTTTTTGAAGCTTGGCTTGATGGATATTGGATGAGCCTGTTTACTTTACCCCCCGACGCTGCTGTTTTTTACCAAACCGTCTACCAATTGGTGGCAAGGATCCCTGTTGGCAAGGTGGCTACATACGGCCAATTGGCCCGGCTCCTGGCCTACCCGCCTGGCATTGACCCGCGGGTGTATGATATTCTTTCAGCGCGTTGGGTAGGGGGTGCGATGGCGAACTGCCCTGATAATTTACCGTGGCACAGGGTTGTCAATTCGCAAGGGAGGGTAAGTCCACGGCCAGGCGCCCAAAAACAACAGGAATTATTGGTTGCAGACGGTGTAAAATTCAAACCCAACGGAGCAATTGACCTGCGCGTTTATGGTTGGGATGGCCAGTAATTACCCGCCACAACATTTGAAAAACAAAGGAACAGAACAACGACATGCCGTCTGATACTCAGGTGATCTATTCGATGAACAAGGTTGGCAAAGTGGTCCAACCCAATAACAAACAAGTACTCAGGGATATATCGCTGGGTTTTTATTACGGTGCCAAGATCGGCGTGTTGGGCCTAAACGGGGCGGGAAAGTCTACCTTGTTACGTATAATGGCGGGGGTTGATACGGACTATATCGGTGAGATCTCCATCTCCAAAGGATATTCTGTTGGCTTGCTGGAGCAAGAGCCAACGTTGGATGATACCAAAACCGTAATGGAGATCATCAAGGAGGCTGTGCAACCGATCGTGGAAATGCTTGCCCGCTTTGATGAAGTAAATGCCAAATTTGCGGAACCGGATGCTGATTTTGACGCACTGATCGAAGAACAAGGCAAGCTTCAAGATGCCCTTGATAAAGTGGATGCCTGGAACCTGGAATCTCATCTGGGGGTGGCCATGGAAGCGATGCGTTGTCCGGCGGCTGATACTCCTATCAAGATCTGTTCGGGTGGCGAACGCAGGCGTGTGGCGCTGACCCGCTTGCTACTGACCGAGCCGGATATCTTGCTGCTGGATGAACCCACCAACCACCTGGATGCCGAGTCGGTAGCATGGTTGGAACATCACCTGCGGGAATACAAAGGGACAGTGATCGCGGTAACACATGATCGCTACTTTTTGGATAATGTTGCTGGCTGGATCTTGGAATTGGACCGCGGGTATGGCATTCCGTGGAAAGGCAACTACTCATCTTGGTTGGAGCAAAAAGGGGAAAGGCTTCGACAGGAAGAAAAATCAGAGTCGCGGCGGCAGAAAACCCTTGAGCGCGAATTGGAATGGATCCGTATGTCTCCCAAGGCACGCCAATCCAAGGGGCAGGCACGCGTTAATGCCTACGAAAAACTGCTCAACCAAGAGCACGAGAAGGTGCGAGAAGACCTTGAGATCTATATCCCTGCCGGACCACGGTTAGGAACAGTGGTGATCGACTTGGAGAACATCAGCAAGTCTTTTGACGACAGATTGATCCTTGATAATTTCAGCGCAAATATCCCTGCTGGGTCAATAGTTGGCATTGTTGGCCCAAATGGTGCTGGTAAAACCACATTGCTAAAAATGATCACCGGGGTAGAAAAGCCCGACGCAGGCGAGATACGGATCGGCGAAACCGTGCAAATGGTATACGCAGACCAAAGCAGAAGCCTGGATCCTGAAAAAACTGTGTATGAAGAGATCTCTGGCGGTGCTGAATTTTTGGAGTTGGGGAACCGTAAGATCAATTCACGAGGATACTGTTCATCATTTAATTTTCAGGGAGTAGACCAACAAAAGCAGATCAAGATGCTCTCTGGCGGGGAACGTAACCGTGTGCATTTGGCAAAGTCCATCAAGGAAGGGGCGAACGTGATCTTATTGGACGAACCGACCAATGATCTGGATATCAATACCCTGCGGGCCCTTGAAGAAGCACTGGAAGAATTTGCCGGATGTGGGATCGTTGTTAGCCATGACCGCTGGTTTTTAGACCGTATTTGCACCCACATCTTGGCATTCGAGGGAGACAGCTCGGCAAGATTATTTTTGGGGAATTGGTCTGATTACGAAAAAGATTACCATGAAAGGTATGGAAAGTCGGTGGATGTGCCGAAACGGGTACAATACCGAACCTTGAAAAGATAACAAAAAAACGCCCTGAAACACAATCTCAGGGCGTTTGAATGAAACATTGCTTGGCTATTCTTTGGCGGTGTCTGCTGATGCAGGTTCAACGGATGCCTGGGCAGCGTTGTTGGCTACTGGGTTATTTCTTTGGCCAGCCTGTTTGCCCAGAGAATATACTCCCCAAAATAGCAACCCCAGCAGGGCCCAGGGAATTAGTTTGAAAACAAACATAAGCGAGAACATTCCGATGCCAAAAAAGCCGAAAGATCCTGGCCGTGAGAAACCTTGCATTCCACGATGGAAATTATTGTTGCCCATAAATGGCCGTTGTTGGAATTGGGAAAAATCGCCAGGTTGCCCCATCTGAAAGGCCATATAATTGTGGCCAACGAACCATAAAGCTACAGCACCAACCAAGAAAACCAAAATGACAGCAAGGATGATCCAAATCCATTTATTTTTCATTTTATTACTCCTTTATGCGCAAATAGTATCATTTGAGGCATAGTAAATTGTGAGGATTTTGTGAGGAACGATTAAAGACTTTATAAACGTCATTCTGAATGAGGTGAAATGGTGAAGAAGATTTTTGAAAACACAAACATATTGTTGGTAGTTACCATCCTTTTGATCGTGGTGCTCAGCTTGTTGGGGCCAGAAGAAAAAGATCTTGGACGCAACGTAAAATTGGTATACCTGCATGGGGCTTGGGTATTGGCAGCGGAACTGGCGTTTATGTTGGCTGGCGTTGTTGCTGTAGGTGCCCTGATCGCCCCATATACAGGGTTGTTATCCAAGGCAGCGGATTTGCACGCTTGGTCACAGGCGCTTGGGATCACTGGTTTGATCTACTGGATCAGCTATCTTCCGTTGTCGATGTTGGCGATGCAATCGAACTGGAATGGTTTGTTTTTGGCGGAACCGCGTTTTAGATTAGCATTGACCTTTGCGGTAGTGGGTTTGCTGTTGCAAGCAGGTTTGTGGATCATGAATCATAGTGTTTTGGCAGCACTCGGAAATATTGCCTATATTGTTTTCTTAAGGGTATTGTTTGCGAATGCCGCAAACGTAATGCACCCGCCGCCTTCGCCAATATTCAATTCTGGAAATTATGTACTCATTTTTTATTTTGTAACCCTCATTTTGCTCACCTTTTTTTCGGCCATTTTGGTCGCCAGTATTAGTTATCGAAAGATCGCCGCGCGATAATGTCAGGTGTATTGCGAGCCCAGGCTAACCAAATAAATGCCGATTTTCCTCGCCATTTGGCATTGCTCACCATCATCCGGGTGGTGCTGAATACTGCCCACAGAATGGCGTATCCCTTTTTGGGGGTCATGGCGAGGGCAATGGGCGTGGAGGTTGCGGTATTATCGATGGCAGTATCATCAAGGGCCTTTGTTGGCTTGCTTGCGCCATTTATTTCTCCCCTTTCTGATACCTATGGCCGAAAAACCGGACTTATCAGCGGGTTGGCATTGTTCATAATGGCGTCGTTGCTGCTTGTCTTTTTCCCGGGGGTGGTTACCTTTTGGTTGTGTTTGCTGCTGGGTGTTTTGGGTAAATACCTGTATGACCCCAGTGTGATGGCATACATTGGAGACCGCGTGGCTTATAGCCAACGAGGAAAATATATTTCGATCAACGAAACTGGCTGGTCATTGGCTTTTATTGTTGGAATGCCGCTGACAGCCTGGGGGATCTCGCGCTTCGGGTGGGTTTCGCCTTATATTGCTTTTGCCATATTAGGGGTGGCAGGTGTCATCGGGATCATCTTCTTGTTGCCAGCAACGCCGCCGCACCCTGAAGCTCCACGATTCCATTTATCCAACCTTTTAACCACCGGCAAGGATATCCGATTGGTAGCCGCGCTTTCGATCGGCCTGTGGACAACCGCGGGGAATGAGATTGTGAATATGGTTTTTGGCGTTTGGCTGGAAGATGCATTTCAGGTGAAACTGACGGCCCTGGCCGCCGCGTCTGCCATCATCGGACTTTCTGAACTGGGTGGAGAGGGATTAGTGGCAACCTTCACCGACAAGCTGGGAAAAAGGAAAGCGTTGATGATCGGCATCCTATCCAGCATTCTCGCCGCTATTGCTTTGCCCTTGTTGGCAACAACCCAAACCGGAGCGCTGGCAGGTTTGTTCTTTTTTTACATCGCTTTTGAATTTGTGATGGTAAGCCATTTGCCTTTGATGAGTGAAGTTCTTCCTTCTGCCAGGGCTACTGCAATGTCGATGAACATTTTGGGATTCTCAATCGGAAGAGGGGTAGGTGCGTTCCTATCGCAACCCGTTTATCAGCAGTTTGGTTTTGCCGCGGTTACTGGAATCTCGATCGTATTTAATTTGATCGGTTTGGCAAGCCTGGTAATTTTTAGCCGTATTCAGCGCAACGGCAGGCTTCCTGCCAAAGTAAGTTAAAATTAGCACAGCATATTTAACAGAATAAAGGAAGTAACCATGAAAACAATCATAACTTCAGAAAATGCACCCAAAGCCCTTGGTCCATATTCCATAGCCGTAAAATCTGCCGGATTTCTATTTTGTTCTGGCCAGTTGGGTTTAAGCCCGCTTACAGGCGAATTGGTTGAGGGCGGGGTAGAACAACAAGCCCGGCAAGCGCTGGAAAACATTCGCTTTGTTCTGCAATCTGCTGGCTGCGGAATGGAGGATATTGTTAAAACGACCATCTTTTTGACGGATATGAAAGATTTTCCATCGGTCAATGCCGTTTATGGCGCCTACTTTTCAGGGGATTACCCCGCCCGTTCCACCATCGCGGTTGCGGCTTTGCCTAAAGGCGGCCTGATCGAAATCGAAGTGATCGCCGCCGCAAAGGGTTAACCATTACAATCCATGCTTGCTGAATCATTTCCAACCGTTTCGGTGATCGTTCCGTGCCTCAATGAGAGCAAGCGGATACGTTTGCTATTGGATGCGATCGCGGCCCAAACCTACCCGTTGGAGAAATTGGATATCACCATCGCCGATGGCGGATCAACGGACAACACCCGCGAAGTGGTCACAAATTTCGCGAGTTCCAACCCATTGCTCCAGATCAAAATCATTGAAAATCCGAGTGTGACCATTCCTTCCGCGCTTAATCGGGCGATCCAGTCATCGACCGGGGAAGTGATCTTGAGATTGGATGCCCACTCGGCGCCAATGCCGGATTACATCACTTTATCTGTTGAAGCCTTGGTTCAGGGAAAGGGTGACAATGTTGGCGGCATTTGGATCATTAAACAGTCAAAATCCGACTGGATCAGCAGAGCTATATCGGTTGCTGCTGCGAACCCCATCGGTGTTGGCAATGCCCGATACCGCTATACTGATCATGCCGGTTATGTAGATACTGTTCCATTTGGCTGTTTTTATCGCAGACTGATCGACCGAATTGGAATGTTCGATGAAACGCTGCTAACCAATGAAGACTACGAATTTAATACTCGGGTTCGCAATGCCGGCGGAAAGATCTGGCTGGACCCCGCGATCCAGTGCGTGTACTACTCCCGCGACAGCCTGACAAAACTGATCAAACAATATTATCGCTATGGGTTTTGGAAGTATAAGATGCTGAAGCGGTACCCCAAAACCATCTTGTGGCGGCAAGCATTGCCCCCACTGTTTCTGCTAAGCCTGATATTTGGAAGTCTGATCTCGCTGGTGTATGCCCCATTTTTTATAATGGTAGAATTGGAATTGCTCGTGTACCTATTGTGCATAGTTGCCGCTGGCATTTATGAAGCGGTGCGAAAAAAGGACGCGGCACTCATTACCGGATTTCCTCTGGCTGTCGTTTCGATGCACTTTTCCTGGGGAGCTGGGTTTTTGGTGAGTATTTTTCTTAAATGAACATGTGCCCAACTGTATGACCATAGACCTGAATAAATCCACTTGGCGGCTAAAACCCGGAGAACAACGAGCATTGTTGGTCTTTGGGGATTTTTTGATGGCCTCTGTGGCATTGTTGGCGGGTATTTACGTTTGGTGGGCAGGCGATGCATGGCTGCAAGTTTTTGACCTTGAGTTTTTCAGGCTCCGGGTGCAATTTTGGTTTTATTTCTTACCCTTCTCTTGGATCTTGTTACTTATTGAAACCTATGACCTCCACCGTGCCGCAAACTGGACCCGTACCTTGCGCGCGATATTGCTGGCCGGATTGGTTGCGTTATTAATTTACCTTTCGGTATATTTCCTCGCAGAGATCCCTGGCCGTGTGAATCGCCGTGCTGTTGGTGTGTTCATCGCGCTTTCGACCATTCTTACCCTTGTTTGGCGTTGGTATTACATTAAGCTGATCATCTCGCATGGAGAACAACGCCGCGCGTTCGTTATTGGGGCAGGCTCAAATGGGCGCACCTTGGCTGAGATTTACAGGTCTATCGTCCCGGCACCGTTTAATTTGATCGCTTACATCGATGACGACCCCACAAAACTGGGTACCGACATTGAAGGCTATACCGTGATCGGTAATAGTGAGACAGTTGGAAAACTGGTCGATGAGTTGATGATCACCGATCTGATCGTTTCTATTACTGGAGAGATGAAAGGTGAGACCTTTCGTACAATTTTGGAGTTGCAGGAAAAGGGTGTCGAGATCACCCGAATGCCAACCCTTTATGAGGAATTACTTGGCCGGGTACCCGTCCACCATTTGGAGTATGACTGGATACTGAGGGCTTTTGTCGATGATATCAACGGAGGCGTGATTTACGAATTTTTTAAGCGCTTACTGGATATTATTGGCTCGATCATCGGAATGGTTGGCTTCCTGGTGATATTACCTTTCGTCGCCCTGGCGATCGTTATCGATGATGGATTGCCGATCTTTTACAAGCAAGAGCGTTTGGGGCGTGGGGCGCGCTCTTTCGATATTCTAAAATTTAGGACCATGCGCAGGGATGCCGAGAAAGAAGGCGCGGCGCAAATGGCTGGCGAGCAAGATCCGCGCATAACCAAAGTTGGCAATTTTCTGCGGGTCACCCGGATCGATGAGATCCCCCAATTTTGGAATGTATTAAGCGGCGAAATGAGCATGGTCGGTCCGCGGGCCGAACGCGCCCAATGGGTTGCCACTTTTGAGCAACAGATCCCATTCTATCGTTCTCGCCTTTTGGTAAAACCTGGTATCAGTGGTTGGGCGCAGATCAATTATGGATATGCCGCCACGGTTGAAGATACGTCCGTAAAATTGGAATACGACTTGTACTATATCAAACACAGGTCGGTTTTTATGGATATTGTTATCCTGCTTCGTACCGTTGGTACGGTGTTGGGCAGAAAGGGGCGATAATGGCAAATGTCTTGGTAACCGGAGGTGCGGGTTTTATCGGCTCGCACTTATGTTCTGCCCTTTGCCAACGGGGCGACCGTGTTCGCGTGATCGATAACCTCTCCAGCGGTAAAAAAGAAAACCTTGGCAACCTGCCGGTTGAATTTGTAGAAGGAGACATCCGCGACCGGGCAGTGGTGGATGCGGCGATGGCAGGAATCGAGGTTGTTTTCCATCAGGCTGCCTTTGTCTCCGTACCGCTTTCGATGGAAGACCCTACTTCGTGTTTTGATATTAATCAGCGCGGAACCGAAACGATCTTGGAATCTGCCAGGCATGCCGGGGTTCGCCGTGTTGTTTTAGCATCATCGGCAGCGGTATACGGAGATTCCGACCAAATTCCCCTGGGTGAAGATGGTGCTTTGTATCCTCTGTCTCCTTATGCGGTTTCCAAACGCGTTACAGAAATTTATGCCGAGATGTACACTCGATCTTTTGGGTTGGATGTGGTGGCGTTGCGGTATTTTAATGTTTATGGTCCGCGGCAACGGCCAGATAGTATGTATGCGGCAGCCGTGCCGATCTTTGCGCGACGGTTGATGGATGGCCAAACGGTGAGCATTTACGGGGATGGGTTACAAACCCGAGATTTGGTATATGTTGGCGATGTCGTCAAGGCCAATTTGGCGGCAGCGAATCACCCCGCCGCGCCTGGCCAGGTTTTTAATGTCAGCTCCGGGGCAGAGATCACGATCAATGCGCTGGTAGATGAGCTATTGAGCAATTTTCCTCAGGCTTCCTTGCCGGCCTATTTTCCGGCACGGCAAGGAGATATTTACCGTTCTCTCGGGGACCCCACCAAAGCGGCAGAGATGTTAGGCTTCACGACGGACACTTCCTTGAAGGAAGGCTTAAAAGCGGTGGTGGACTGGATGAGAGGGACTTCCGCGTAACATGAATTTCCACATCCGCAATCGGTTTGTGCTATTAGCCGATCTGTTGGTGATCTTGCTTTCGGTGATCATCAGTTACTCACTTCGGTTGGAGTATCCACTCGATTTTGTGCGTTACTACCTGCAAGGGGCGATCTACTTGACGGTAGTTTCAGTTGTTATTAAACCGCTGGTATTTTTTTATTTTGGATTGTACCGACGACTATGGATCTACGCTTCCATCAGTGAATTGAAATTGATAGCAATGTCGGTGACCGCAGCATCCGTTTTGGTTACCGTGATCATGAATTTGGTCTTTTGGATGGGCTGGTTCGGACCAGGTTTTTCACGCTCAGTTTTGGCGATCGACTGGATCATATCGCTACTTCTGATCGGTGGTTCCCGATTGATGTATCGGGTATTGGCTGAAACCCGGCGACCAAATGGTGGTGATAAACAGAAGAAGGTACTGGTCATAGGCGCCGGCGATGCTGGCGCGATCATGGCGCGAGAAATGTTGAGAAATACCCAGATCAACTTAAAACCGATCGGCTTTTTGGATGACGACCCGGACAAAAAAGGGCATGCCCTGTTAGGGTTGCAAGTGTTTGGCCCAATTCAAGAATTGCCACAAATTTTGGAAAATAATTCAGTCGATGAAGTGATCATCGCAATCCCATCAGCCCCAGGCAAGGTGGTCAGGGCGGTCGCCGATGTTTGCCGTCCATTGGGTGTTCCCTTCCGTACAATGCCTGGCATTTACGAGTTGTTGGGCGGCAGGGTTAATGTCAATCGGCTGCGCGAGGTAGAGATCACCGACTTGCTACGTCGGGAACCGGTACGCATCCATGAAGACTGGATCGGAAAAGTGTTGAAGGGGAAGCGCGTTTTGGTCACCGGGGCAGGTGGTTCGATCGGCAGGGAGTTGTGCAGACAGATCGCCAGATGGGAACCTGAAAGCCTGACATTACTTGGCCATGGGGAGAACAGCATCTTTGAGGCAATGCTTGAGCTCAAACAGGATTATGCTAGCCTTGCTTTGATCCCTGTGATCGCGGATATCCGGGACGAGAGACGGCTGAATGAGGTGTTTTCATTACAACAACCCCAAGTTGTGTTCCATACCGCAGCACACAAGCACGTACCTTTAATGCAGGCAAATATCTCAGACGCGATCACAAACAATGTCTTTGGTACTCAAAACGTATTGCAGGCTGCGCACACCTTTGGGGTAGAGCGATTGGTTCTGATCTCAACTGACAAGGCTGTGAGGCCAGCCAACGTGTATGGAGCATCCAAACGGTTGGCAGAATTATTGACGCTTGATGCTGCGAAAAAAACTGGCAGCTCGTTTTCGGTTGTACGGTTCGGCAATGTGCTGGGCAGCCGCGGTTCAGTTGTTCCCCTCTTTAAAAAAATGATTGCAGCAGGCGGACCGATCCAAATCACCCATCCCGATATGGCCCGTTTTTTTATGACCATCCCTGAAGCAGTTCATTTGGTCTTGCAAGCGGCCTCAATGGGCGATGGTGGTGAGGCATTTTTGTTGAATATGGGTGAACAGGTTCGGATCGTAGACTTGGCGGAAGACCTGATCCGCCTATCCGGTTTGGAGCCGGGACGGGATATCGAGATCATTTTCTCCGGTATACGGCCGGGAGAAAAGATTAGGGAAGAGTTGTGGGAAAAGGACAAAACCTACAGCAAGACAGAGCATCCAGACATTTTTCGCTCGGCTGAAAGCAATGAGGAAATCCATTTTGATCTTGATGGGTTAATGCTCCGGCTGGCTGCAATGGTAAAGAGTAAAAATGATGCACAGATCATCGACTTATTGGACGGTACTCTTCCCAATTGCTCCATCAGAGAAACGATGGCAAACACCGATATTATGAGTATGAGCGAATGAGGTTGAATGCCCTTGATGGATAGCGCCTCGTGGAAAATTTTTTTGGAGGCCACCGAACCGAACCACCACCTTTTGCAAACCGCGGAATGGGGTGATTTGAAATGCCAATTTGGATGGAGTGCTACCAGATTGGTAGCGGGCCAATTTGGAGCGCAAATTTTATTTAAGCCATTACCATTTGGTTTTAGCGTTGCATATGTTCCCAAGGTTTCTACGCGGAACTTTGCGCAAATGCAAACGGGCGAGTTGGGCAAACTTATTGAGGAGGAATGCCGGAAACAAAGGGCGGTTTTTATAAAAGTGGAGTTGGATTGCTGGGATGATGAATACCAACTACCGCTGTTTGGTTATACGCTCTCTCAGCATGCCATTCAACCGTTGCGAACCATCACCGTAGACATCAGCGCACAGGTTGAAGAGATCCTTGCCCGGATGAAACAAAAATGCCGGTATAACATTCGGTTGGCAGAAAAAAAGGATGTTTTCGTTGTTGAACACAACACGATGGATGCTTTTTATGAGCTCATGCAAGAAACGGGTGGGAGAGATGGTTTTGAGGTCCACACCCGAGAATATTACCAAAAGGGCCTCGACCTTTTTTGGCCAACTGGCAGAGTAGCCTTACTGATAGCCGAGGTCGATGGTCTCCCTCTGGCGGGTTTGATGGTTTTTTGCGTTGGAGAGCGAAGCTGGTATTTGTATGGGGCATCTTCTGACCGGGAACGTAACCGCATGCCGGCTTATTTGTTGCAATGGAAGGCCATGTTGTGGGCAAAAGAGCAAGGATGCAGGACGTACGACCTTTGGGGTATTCCCGACGAGCCCGAAGAAAAGCTGGAGCGGGATTTTGAGACAAGGAGTGATGGGTTGTGGGGAGTTTACAGGTTCAAACGGGGTTTTGGGGGCGTGGTACGCCGCTCGTTCCCAGCCATGGATAAACCGCTGATCCCATTGTTGTATTCCCTGTACAAGATCCGGCAACGCATAAGGGGCATCTCTTTTTGAGTTATGGTTTTAAACATCACCTTGAAATCAGAGGTGTGAAGACAGATCCAGCGATTAATGAAAACCAAATCTCTTGGTGAGGGAAAATATTAAGATCGGATACAGATAAGATACAGCCCGCAATGCAATTTGCGGGCTGTTATGACCTTATTCTTTTCGTAAAATGTGGGTCAAAATGGAGGCGCCACTTCCGCCAATATTTTGGGCCATACCGATGATGGCATTTTCCACTTGGGTTTCGCCGCATTCTCCACGCAATTGCTGGGCAACCTCTACTATCTGGTACATTCCGGTTGCGCCTACGGGATGGCCACGCGCTTTAAGACCCCCGCGCGTGCATACAGGTATCTCCCCATTTATTCCGATCTTTCCGTCCAAACCCAGCGCGGGGCCTTTGCCACGGTCGGCAAATCCACAGGCTTCCAATGATAAAGCTGCCATGATTGAGAATGCGTCGTGCAACTCAAATAAGTCCACTTGGTGTTGGTCTATGCCGGCCATAGCATAGGCTTTTTTGGCTGAGGTATAAGCCGCAGTGAGGAATAACGGATCTTTGCGACTGTGAACCGCTATCGTATCGGTACTGGAGGCAGAACCAGCCACCAATATCTTGGGTCGGGATGTTGAAGACCGAACCACCCCGGCTGGAACGATAATGGCCGCCGCTGCTCCATCCCCGATAGGGGAGGCATCTAACAGATTGATCGGAGTAGCCACCATGGAAGACCGTTCGAAGGTATCGATATCAATTTTCTCGTGCAGCCGGGCATAGGGGTTGTGGAGCGCGTTGCTGTGAGAATTGATTGAAAATGGGGCAAAATCGGCGTGTTTCCAGCCATATTCGAACATATATCGGCGCATGATGAGGGCGTTAAGGCCGACGAACGAGACCCCTTGTTCCACCTCCTGGTCAGCGTCTGCGGCGGTAGCAAGTGCTGCGGTGACCTCCTTTCCTGCCCTGTCGGTCATTTTTTCAACTCCAACAGCCAGTGCGCTTTCAACTTCTCCTGAGGCAACCGCCATGACGGCCGATCTGAAAGCGGCGCTGCCGGATGAGCAAGCGGACTCAACTTTGCTGGCCTCGCTCCCCCACATACCTACCCAGTCGGCAATGTAAGTTCCCAACTGGTTTTGGCCGCCAATAGATGGGCTGAGCATATTTCCAACATACAAAGCATCAGGTTTGCGCAGGTTTGCGTCTTCCATCGCCAAAAAGCAGGCTTCACCAGCCAACTCTTTAAGCGATTTATCCCAGTGTTCATCAATGGCAGTTTGGCCGATCCCCAAGATCGCTACTTGTCTCATAATTGGCCGTTATCCTTTCTTCGGTTCATCACTGTTTATTGTATGCGCCAACCCTATCAAAGCCTACCAATTTATGGTTTTGGCCCTGTTGGGTTTAACTCAGAACCGATCGGCGCAAGTAAGCGCTTGTTAACGACCGTTCACAGCGGAGCAGTTCCTGGGGGGTGCCTTCAAAGATCACCTCGCCGCCCTTATGGCCGCCTTCCGGTCCCATATCGATGATCCAATCGGCGTTCCTGATGATCTCGAGGTTGTGTTCGATCACGATCACTGTATTCCCAGTATCTACCAACCGATCCATTATCGCCAATAAATGGCCAATATCTGACATGTGCAGGCCGGTAGTTGGTTCATCCATTACGTAGACACTGCCTTTTTTATGCAACTCGCTGGCCAGCTTGATCCTTTGGCACTCACCACCTGATAGGGTGCTGAGCGGTTGCCCCAGTGTTAGGTAATGCAGGCCGACATCTACCAACGCGGCCAGTTTTTTATGGATCTCTTTGATCTCCAGCAGCGCCATAGCATCTTCAACAGACAACGCAAGCACATCGGCGATCGAAAGACCGTTTAGTTTGTATGAGAGTACCTCATCTTTGAATCGTTTTCCACCGCAGGTTTCGCATGGGCTCTTTACTTCGTCCATATATGCAAGGTCGGTATAAACCACGCCAAGCCCTTGGCAGGTCTCGCATGCGCCTTTGGAATTGAAACTGAACAAAGAAGCATTTACCTTGTTTGCGGACGCAAATGCCTTTCGTACCTCATCCAGGATCCCCGTGTACGTGGCGGGATTTGAGCGGCTGGAGACACCGATGGGTGATTGGTCGATGACGATGGCACCGGGATGCTGGGATAAGAAAACCTGGTTGATGAGGGTGCTTTTGCCAGAACCGGCAACACCGGTTACCACCGTGAGAATCCCGGCAGGGATATCCACATTTAGGTTTTTAAGGTTGTTGGCATTGGCATCACGAATAGCAAGATGGCCTTGAGGGATCCGGCAATTGGTTTTAACTGGTTGGTGCGTTGCCAAAAATTTACCGGTAAGGGTACCCGATTGCAACAGGCCGAGGTAGTTGCCTTGGAAAACGATATTACCCCCGGCTTTGCCGGCACGCGGGCCAACATCAACAATATGGTCGGCAAACCTTATCACATCAGGATCATGTTCCACAACGAGCACCGTGTTGCCCTTGTCGCGCAGTTTTTGGAGCAGCTCGTTTAGGCGGTGAACATCGCGGGGGTGCATACCAATGCTGGGTTCGTCAAAAACATACATCACATCCACGAGGCTGCTGCCAAGGTGTTTGACCATCTTGATCCGTTGGGATTCACCGCCGGACAAAGTGTCTGTAGCGCGGTCAAGGCTGAGATATTCCAAGCCGATATCGATCATATGTTGCAGCCTGTCTACAATAGCCGCAACGATCGGAGCGGTAAGAGGGTCTTGGATGGCGCTGATCACACCGATCAGGTCATCGACTTCCATGTTGGCCATTTCGGCAATAGTGAGCCCGTTGATCTTGCAGGCTAATGCAGACCGGTTGAGCCGGGCGCCATTGCACGTAGTGCAAGGTCCCATTGTCATAAAAGGTTCCACGCTTTTTTGGGTTCGTTCAGACATGGTCTTCAGGTCGCGGTTGATGTACTTACTTCGGAACCTGTCGATGATGCCTTCCATGCTGAGGTTCATGCTTTTGCCGCCCATATTGATCTTCACCTTGTATGGCTCAGCATACAAAAGGGTTTGAAGCTCCGCCGCGGTGTATTGATCTACCGGTTTATCCATATCAAATAAACCAGATTGCTGCAAGACATTCCAACCCCATGAATCTACAGCGTATTCAGGGAACAAGATCGCGCCTTGGTTGAGCGAACGCCGCGGGTCCAAAAATCGATCCATATCGACGCCCAATTTTCTGCCCAAGCCGTTGCATTCAGGGCACCAACCTTGCGGCTCATTGAAGGAAAAGGCGGTGGGGAAGGCAACCTTGGGTGAGCCAGCACGGGAAAACAACAAACGCATAAAGGAATAAATGTCGGTGATCGTTCCAACCGTGGAGTGGGAACCACCTCCGAGATGTTTTTGGTCCACTATGATGGCCATACTCAAGTTGTCAATCGCATCAGCTTCCGGTTGGGAATAACGGGGTAAAAAATTACGCACAAAGGTGCTAAAGGTGTCGTTCAGTTGTCTACGTGCCTCGGCGGCGATGGTATCGAACACCAATGAGGATTTGCCAGAACCAGATACCCCCGTAAAAATGGTGATTTTCCGTTTGGGTATCTTAAGGTCAACATTCTTTAGGTTGTTCTCGCGGGCTCCGCGGATTTCAATGTAGTCGCGATCAGGCATTGTGATCCTCCTGGATGTATGTTGTGAGTGTGCTGGAATATTAAATCAGCGGTCGATCGGATAAATTTTATCCTATTTCTTTAGACCAGTTTGGATAAAAAAATGGCAGCCTGACCATTATTTGGCTAAAATTAACAAGATGAAAAAGATCTATGGCGAGAAATTGCAGGTTATCATTTCCTTGCTTGAAAAAGCAGATCGGCCAACAGCCGATTATTTGGTTGCGCACAAAACCCCAATATTTACTGGTGGAATTGGCGCAAGCAAAAGCGCAATTTGGACGCTCTGGGGATCGATCATTCTCAACAAGGACCAATATCCCAATGAGGAGACCAGTCTGGATGCTTGGTGGATCTCAGTGATTTGCCACGAAGTTTGCCACTTGCGTCAAGGCCCTCTAACGGCATTTTCGGTATATGGTGAATTGGAAGCCTGGCAGGTTGGTTTTGGAATATACCAGTCGCTCACCAAATCGCAACCGTCTCCGCTGATATCTCGTTTGCTTCAATTACCTTTGGGTTACGACCTGTCAATATTGCGGGAGGCGCGGGCATTGATGCGACAACATGCCGGCCCAAAATATCGCATTGATCTCTATCCGCTGCTACCTTTGCACATATGGGCAAAGCACATTTTTTAACGATATTCCAACAACAGGAGCCGGTTTTTGTGTAACAATTTTAGCCATCTGATATCTAATTGGATATTCATCAACTGAGAGGATCAACATGTCATTTAGTTTGGGTTCTTTTTCAAAATCGGCGCCATCAGGCGAAGAAAAAAAAGTAAAAGTTTTAGTTTTGGGTTCCGGCCCTGCCGGGCTAACCGCTGCCTTATACGCTGCACGAGCGGAATTGGAGCCGGTTGTATTGACGGGCATGGAGTTTGGCGGGCAGGCCGCTTTGACCCACACGATTGAAAATTACCCTGGTTTTCCGGACGGGGTGGGCGGGTCTGAACTGGGGGACCTGTTTCAACGGCAGGCGGAGCGGTTCGGAGCCAAAGTTGAGTTTGACACCGCTAACTCGGTGGACCTTTCCTCCCGGCCGTACAAGGTGGTCGCTGACAATGGTACTTACCTTGCAGATTCGCTCGTCATCGCCACGGGTGCCCGTTCAAACCATTTGAATATTCCAGGCGAGGTTGAATTGACCGGCAAGGGTGTGAGTTATTGTGCCACCTGTGATGGATGGTTTTTCAAAGACAAGCGGGTGGTTGTGGTTGGCGGCGGAGACAGCGCCCTTGAAGAGGCGATATTTCTGACACGATTTGCAACCAAGGTGACGATCATTCATCGTCGCGATTCATTAAGGGCTGGCAAGGTGTTGCAGAAACGTGCATTTGACAACCCAAAGATCGAGTTTATTTGGAACACCGTTGTGGAAGAGGCTACTGGAACTGAAAAACTCGCCCTATTAAAGCTTCGAAATTTGGAAACGGGTGAAAGTACAAACCATGAAACGGAAGGCTTGTTCATTTTCATTGGCCATACCCCAAACACACAAATGTTCGTCGGCCAGTTAGATATGGACGACCTTGGTTATATCCATTCGAATATGTACATGGAAACCAATAAACCAGGCGTTTTTGTTGCTGGCGAGGTAGCCGATTCCCATTTTAGGCAGGTGATCACATCTGCCGGAATGGGTGCTGCGGCAGCGATCCAGGCGACACACTTCCTGGAAAAAGAGTCCTGAAAATTTCCGAAAGTGGCTAAAATTACAATATTTTGCCCTATATATGACAAAAGGAACTAACAATTAGTTCCTTTTTGTCTTAAAATACCATAACAAAGTTGGCATGAGCCAACGAATATTGTTCGCTTTGGAGGAAGCATGGCAAAGGTTTCTATTATTGGCGCTGGGATGACAGGCGCCACGACTGCGCACTGGTTGGCAGAGCGCGAATTAGCTGATATTGTCCTTGTGGATGTACTGGAGGGTATGCCACAAGGGAAAGCCTTGGATATGTTTGAGGCAATGCCGATCATTGGTAAAGATGTTGAGATCGTTGGTTCCAACGACTACGCTGCCACCAAGGATTCTGACATTATTGTGATCACCGCTGGCTTGCCCCGGAAACCTGGCATGAGCCGCGATGACCTGCTCACCGCCAATGCCGAGATCGTTGGCAAGGCGACCACCGAAACCTTAAAATATTCGCCCAACGCCATCTATGTTGTGCTAACCAACCCGTTAGACACCATGGCCTACCTTACTATGAAGGTTGGAAACCTGCCTGCCCACCGTGTGATCGGCCAGGCTGGCATTCTTGATTCTGCCCGCATGCGTGCGTTTGTGGCGATGGAAACTGGCGTGAGTGTAGAGAACATTAATTGCTTCGTGTTGGGTGGCCATGGAGATGAAATGGTACCCCTGACCAAGGCATCCAATATCGCCGGCATCCCCCTGCGCGATTACATCCCGGCAGAGAAATTGGAAGCGATCGTAAATCGAACCCGTAAGGGCGGTGGCGAGATCGTAAACCTGCTTAAGACCGGTTCCGCATTTTATGCTCCTTCCGCCGCAATTGCCCAAATGGTAGAGGCCATTCTCAAGGACAAGCATCTGATCGTTCCGTGCGCGGCCTTTATGAATGGCGAATATGGCCTGAACGATATGTTCTTTGGTGTACCTGTTCAGCTTGGCCGAAAAGGCATTGAGCGGATCGTGGAATACAAGTTGGATGCAGAGGAAAAGGCCGCTTTTGACAAATCGGCTGCCTCGGTTAAAGAGACCATTGAAGCCCTTAAGAGCTTGGTGAAACTTTAAGCATTTATAAAAAACAGAGGGAGCTGGTTATGGCCCCTCTGTTTTTTCAACCCATAGGAGCTAAACATGATTTTAAAAGAGAAGATCGCAGAGCAACTCCCCGCCTGGCGTGAGCGTTATAAGGCGCTTGCCAAGGAACATGCCGAGGTTGTGGTGGACAAGGTGACCGTTGGCCAGGTTGTTGGTGGCATGCGCGACATCAAATCACTCGTAACCGATATCTCGTTCGTTGATCCGGCGGAAGGCATTCGCTTCCGGGGCAAGTCAATTCCGGAAGTGTTGAAGCAATTACCCAAAGCGCGCGGCAACAAGATCCCGCTGGTGGGAGGCTTGTACTATCTGTTGATGATCGGTGAAGTGCCTACCCGCGAACAAGCGATGTTGGTAGAAGCCGAATGGGCAGCCCGTGCGGAAGTGCCCGATCATGTCTACAAAATGATCAGGTCGATGCCGAAGGAAACCCACCCGATGACGCTGCTTTCGCAGGCGGTATTGGCATTGCAAAACGACAGCGCCTTTGCCAAGGGATACCATGCCGGCATGAAGAAGGACGTGTATTGGGAAGCCGCGTTGGAAGACAGCCTTTCGCTGACTGCCAAATTGCCTGTGATCGCGGCCTTTATTTACCGATTTAAGTATTTTGGTGAAACCAAAAAACCCAGATACAATGCCAAGTTAGATTACGGTGCTAATTTCTCCAAAATGATGGGTGTTGCCGACAAGAAAGGTTACGCTGAGCTTTCAAGGTTGTACTTCATCTTGCATAGCGACCATGAATCTGGCAATGTGTCCGCCCATACGATGCACTTGGTCGGTTCCGCTTTGTCCGATCCGTTCTTATCGTACAGTGCCGCCCTTAATGGCTTGGCTGGCCCCTTACACGGCTTAGCCAACCAAGAGTGTTTGGGTTGGTTGTTGGATGTGTATAAAATGTTCAAGAAGGTCCCCAGCCGTGATGAGTTGTATAAATTCGCCTGGGATACCCTCAACAGCGGCAAGGTCATCCCTGGGTATGGACATGCGGTCCTGCGGGTGCCCGATCCCCGTTATACCGCCCAGATGAAATTCGCCAAAGAACGATTCCCGCAGGATGACCTTGTACAGCTTGCGGATCTGGTCTTTGATGTGGTTCCAGCTGTATTGAAGGAACAGGGTAAGGCAAAGAACCCCGCCCCCAACGTAGATGCTATCTCTGGCACCTTGCAGTATTTCTACGGTGTACGCGATTTCGATTTCTATACTGTACTATTCGGTGTTGGACGTGCCCTGGGCGTGACCCCCAATTATGTTTGGGCTCGCGCGCTTGGCCAGCCCATCGAGCGTCCAAAGAGCCTTTCCACCAAAATGCTGGAAGACATTGTCAAGGCTTCACAAGCCGCATAAGAATCTAAATGCCTATAAAAAACTGGTTGCCAAGCGGCAACCAGTTTTTGTTTGCTAAAGCAGACAAGGCGTTATGATACTTCATCAAACTTGGGTAAATTGCGTTTAGCAAGGTACTCTTCCAGATCTGGGGTTTTATTCTCATATTCATGGTTCATTAGGTCACTACTGATGATGAAATCGGCAGTGGCTCGGTTGGATGCAGTTGGAATGTTATACAGAACAGCCAACCGAAGAAGAGCTTTGATATCAGGGTCGTGGGGTTGTTGCTCCAGCGGGTCCCAAAAGAATATCAGGAAATCGATCTTGCCTTCGGCGATCTTGGCGCCGATCTGTTGGTCTCCGCCGATCGGGCCGCTTTTGAACTGGGTAATGGGCAGGCTTAATTCCCGCTCTAACATTCCGCCGGTGGTGCCGGTGCCAAACAGATGGTGGCGGCTAAGGGTTTCGCGGTTGTATTTTGCCCATTCCAGCAGGTCCTTCTTTTTATTGTCGTGGGCTACCAAAGCGATGCGCTTTTTTAGGCCTATCAGGTTAGGTGTTGTCATAAAAACCTTCTTTCCATGCATGGTTGAAGCCAACCAAAAAAAAGACCTCGAACCGGTGGGAAGCGAGGCCTTGTGATTATTACTGTGCCGGCGTCGCTGCCGGAGCTATTCCCTGCCAAGAGAATACTCGCTGAAGGGACATCTCGCCTGCGTCCACCCAGATAGGCTCGCCTTGGTCATCAGAGCCGGATTGGCGCACGCTGATAATGTGCCAACGGAAGATATGTGGTGCTGTGTCGTTTGGCCTGAAACTCGGCGGGATGATGTACTTGGTGTCGGAAACGTAATCAACCAAGCGTCGGCCTGTGCCTTCCGTAACATCCTCAACCACGACCATATAGCGTTCATTTTCACGCAGCGTGCCAATGGATGCCCATTGCAGGGTAATTGTGTCGCTGGCCAGAGTAAACGATGCTCCATCGGCGGGCAATAAAAGGTTGGCCGCAGGGTAAGGTGGCGGGTTGGTAGGGGTGGGTGTTGGGCCTGGTGTGGCTTCACGCTCGCAAAGTGGAATGGTTAGCGGCATACCCAAATAGACCGTGTCGGTGGGCAAGCCGTTATAGTTCTTGATGGCATCGGATGGAACGGCATAGTTGGCGGCGATGGAAGCAAGCGTGTCGTTGGCTTGTACTGTGTAAATTACTTTTTCACAGGCTGCCAATGTGGCCGCAGCGGGCTCTAATGTATTGGTGGCTGCGGGCAACGGGGTGGGGGTTGGTTTTGGAACCTTGATGACCTGTCCAACCGAAAGGGTGTTACATGCCGCGGGAAGATTGTTGAGAGTTACGATGCTTTGGACAGATACGTTGAAAAAAACCGCGATAGAAGTACAAGTGTCGCCAGATGCGATGGTGTAATCCACCGGTGGTTCATTAGTGGCAGTT
This sequence comes from Chloroflexota bacterium, assembly GCA_005778035.1. Lineage (GTDB taxonomy): Bacteria > Chloroflexota > Anaerolineae > Anaerolineales > Villigracilaceae > UBA5195. Next base: position 16,803 of record SXKT01000040.1, on the reverse strand, counting down.
GGTTGGGGAGTGAATGTCGCAGCTTCTGTTGGGATCACCGTCATGGTGGCCGTGGTTTCAGGCGTGGCGGTGGCTGCGGCATTATCGCCATTGGCAGCCGTCATGCCGATCACCAGATACACCAAAACCGCTCCAACGATCAAAAACAAAGCCAGCAGACCGATCGCCGCCGGCAAGCTTAGGGTTACTTCGGGGATGCGGCTTGCTTGTACCATTTCTGGTTTTTTGGCTTTGCCAATTTTTTGGATCTCTGTTCCACAAACCGGGCAGATACTCGCGTTCTCAGAGAGATGAGTGCCGCAGGTTGGGCAAATGGTTTTATTTGGTTTTTGAGTTTTATTCGTATTCATACAGTTGTAAATTATACCATCCACGCAATACCGAAGAGCCTGTTGATGCTATAATCCAAAAATGATGAGCAGCCACATAGAACTATACAGAACAATGTACCTGATCCGCCGTTTTGAAGAGCAAGCGTTGGCTGAGTTTTCTACCGGAAAATTGGTAGGGACCACCCATGCTTACATTGGCCAGGAGGCTAATGCGGTGGGCGTCATTTCCAATCTCAAATCTGAAGATGTAGTATGGAGCAACCACCGATGCCATGGGCATTTTTTGGCATATGGCGGCGAACCAGCAGCCTTGGCGGCGGAATTGATGGGAAAATCCACTGGTATCGTAGGGGGGCGCGGTGGCAGCCAACACATCCATTGGAAAAATTTTTTCTCCAACGGTATTCAGGGTGGGATCGTACCCAATGCAGCCGGAATGGCACTTTCATCCAAGATCGATGGCCGCGGTTCCATCTCGGCGGTATTCATCGGTGATGGAACGTTGGGCCAGGGGGTGGTTTACGAGACGATGAATATCGCCGCCCTGTGGCAGCTACCGATCTTGTTCGTGGTAGAGAATAACCATTTTGCCCAAACCACTCCGGTTGAAATGGCAATTGCCGGTTCAATAGTAGGCAGATTTGAAGGTTTTGGAATAAATGCGACAGAACTATTTACCAGCGATGTTCTAGAGATATTGCCAGTTGCGGAACAAGTGATCGGTAAGATCCGTTCAACCGGTTGTCCTGCTGCCATTATCTTGAATACACACCGATTTATGGCGCATAGCAAGGGAGATGATACTCGCGACAAGGAAATGGTGAAGAAACTGAGGCAAAAATATGACCCCTTGCAGATCCATGGCCTACGATTAGACACGGCTGACAAGGAGCCTTGTGAGGCGGAAGTGAACCAGCTGATCGATGCTGCTTTCTTCCATGCAAATTCCGCCGATCTTCCATCGTTGAATGGGAGGCCTGCATGACCAAAACCGTAACCACAGTATTGGAAAGCCTGAACGAGGGATTGCGAACCGCGATGCGCAAAGACCCAAATGTGATTCTGCTGGGTGAAGATATTTTGGACCCTTATGGCGGCGCTTTTAAGGTGACCAAAGGCTGTTCCACTGAGTTTCCGGAAAGGGTTTTCACGACACCCATTTCGGAAGCTGCCATGCTTGGAATTGCGAATGGCCTGGCTATGTCGGGTAAACGGCCGGTCGTTGAGATCATGTTCGGTGACTTTATCACTTTGGCAATGGACCAAATCCTCAACCATGCGTCCAAATTTCATTGGATGTACAACGAAAGTGTGGATGTACCTTTGGTGGTCCGCACACCCATGGGTGGTCGCAGGGGGTATGGCCCAACCCACAGCCAATCTCTCGAAAAACATTTTTTGGGCATACCTGGGCTAACAGTGATCGCTCCCAACTCCGTGATAGACGCCGGGGACCTGCTTGGTACCGCGATTTTAGAGAGCACCGGACCGATCTTGTTCGTGGAACACAAGCTTTTATATACCAGCTCAATTGCCAAAATAGGCCAGGGAGACTGGGTCGATTTTTCGTTGGAAGTAGATGGGGCAAAATACCCAACCGCAACATTGGGTTTCTCAGGTGTTACGAAACACCACTGCACCATCGCTACGTACGGTTACAACCTTGAATTAGCTAAAAAAGCAGCGGTTGAATTGGCATACAATGACGAGATCTTTTGCGAGATCATTGTGCTTAGCCAACTCTCACCGTTTGATTTAGCTGCGATCGAAGCAAGCCTGAAAAAGACCAAAAAACTGGTGACGATTGAAGAGGCTGGATTAACCTTGGGATGGGGGAGTGAGGTTATTGCACAGGCTTGTGAGGGGCAACCGGATTTGCTTGTAAAACGCGTTGCGGCAATTGACCTGCCCATCGGCAATTCCAAAGCCTTGGAAGATGTGATCCTTCCTTCTGAACAGAAGATCGTTCAATCCATCCGTGAGATGCTAAAGTTGAATTAAATAAAAACGGGGGAGGCACGCGCCTCCCCCGTGGTACACCAAATTTGTTTACAGGATCTCAACTGTACCGGGGGTTGTTGCCGGCGCGGTTGCGTTCGGGTTGGCAAACTTGTAGATCTGGCCAACCAAATGGGCATCGAAAGCGACGATGAAAGCGGAGGTGAACAACGCGCCAATACCGCATAACAGGCCGCCAATCGGAGAGAGAATCGTTGCAGCGAGGATGATCACCAAATAGGCTAACAAGTATTTGCCAACCCCTTTTTTCACTATCTCCATCACTTTGCCAAATTTAAGAGCCTGGCTGATCTCACCGGTTTCGGCCAAAATACCACGTGCGGCCTGATTGCCCAAGCCGACCATTATGGCCAACGGGATGGTGAGGCAGACCACGCATGCAACGACCACCATCATGCCCCCGCCCATGACCCCGTCCATCGATTCAAAGTCGCCACCCATTGCCAAAGTACCCGCAAACATAAGCGCGTACATACAACCAAAAAGTAAAATTATTGGCAAGGAATACAGAAATTGGACAACAAAGACCTTAAAGCCATTGCCCATCATTCCGCCAAAATCGCCAAAATCTGGCAATACTTCGTTATCGCCCATGATCACCCTGCGGGTGATCTCTAGAGACCAACCCAATAGAACAAAAATGCCTACAACCGGGATTAGGCTGATCAAACCGGCGATGGCAAGTTTTTTGATCCAGTCTGGATCGTTGAAAATGAAAGTGATGCTGCGATTAATATCCATAATAGCGCCTCCATATAGAATTTCATTTATTATGGAATAAAATTAGAAAAAATACAAATATTGAATTATTGGCAAAAAATGGCAAATCATAAAATAACTGTTCCGATGTTGAACGCAAACGAGCCTGAAGCCACCTTGGTCGAAATCCTTGCCAAGGATGGACAAAAGGTCGAAGTTGGCCAAATCCTGATGACTATTGAAACAACCAAAGCAGCTGCCGATGTTGAAGCGGAGCATTCGGGTTTTTTTCGTCCGATCGCCCTGGCGGGGACAGTTCTGCAAGTGGGGAGTTTGCTGGCATACATAACCGATGAAGCCGCTGAAGCCTTGCCAGAAGTTGAAATTCAGGTGGAACCAACTCCTCCATCCAACGTGTCCACTTCCATGCGTATCACAGAACCGGCCAAACAGCTGGCAGCTCAATTGGGAGTGAGCCTGGAGGAAATGCCAGCAGATCGACTGGTGACGGAATCGGTAGTTAGAGCCATTGCCGGTGGAAAAAATGTACAGAACAAACCAGTAGATCACACCAAGATCATTCTCTATGGGGCGGGTGGGCATGCCAAAGCAATTTTGGAGATGATCATTGCCGCTGGCCAATACCAGGTAGTAGCGGTATTGGATGATGACCCTGCCCAGGAGAATCGAACCATTTTAGGCTACCCCGTGAGTGGTGGCGGGGAATTGTTGGATAAGCTAAGAAGCCAGGGAATAGGTATTGCCGCAAATGGTGTCGGGGGTATTATCAACCTCGCTGTGCGCAGAAAGATATTTGAGCGAATATTGGCTGCCGGTTTTACCATCCCGGCGATAATTCATCCAAGGGCTACCATTGAAGCTTCAGCAAAAGTGGCCGATGGTGTGCAGGTCTTTGCCAACGCTTATATTGGTACAGATGTGGTACTGGAGAGGATGTGCATGGTCAATACTGGCGCGATTGTGAGCCATGATTGTGAAATTGGAGAAATGACCCATATTGCGCCAGGCGCGATGCTTGCCGGTGGCGTTCGGATCGGGAAAAATGTGCTACTGGGAATGGGTGTTACGACTGCCATTGGTATAAGCATTGGAGAAGGTTGCAGAATTGGGAATGGCGCAATATTGCTCGCCGATGTACCGGCAAAGACCATTATTCCGGCCGGCAAAGTTTGGAACAACGAATTTGGAGGAAAATGATCGACCCTGTGATCTTTAGTTTTGAAATTGGCGCTTTTACATTCGCCCTTAGGTGGTATGGCGTATTGGTGATGTTTGGGGTTCTGGTTGGCGCAATGGTGGCTGCAAAACAGATCGAGTGGCGCGGAGGTGACCCCGATGTCTTGTGGGACGCGATGATGTGGTTGTTGCCCGCAGGGGTTATTGGCGCACGTTTGTGGTATGTAGGCAATTCGATTGCCGGTGGCAATGATTATTACTTGCAACAACCGTTGCAGATACTCAATATTCCACAGGGTGGTTTGCATTTTTTTGGTGGTTTGCTTGCCGGGGCGGCTACCTTATACGTTTATTTAAAGAATAAGAAACTTGATTTTTGGCTTTTCTTGGATTCGATCGCCCCTGCGGCGCTATTGGGCCAAGCACTGGCGCGGCCAGCGAACTATATTAATCAGGAGTTGTACGGCCCTCCGACCTCACTTCCATGGGGGATCAAAATTGATGGGGGCCATCGATTGGCACAATTTGCTGACCTGCAGGTTTACCCGGTGGCAACAACTCGTTTCCATCCGACCTTCGCCTACGAGATGCTCTGGAATTTGATCGGTTTTGGCGTGATCATGCTTATTTTGTACAAAATGGGCGGCAATAAGAAACCCGGCCTCGCTTTTGTGCTTTGGCTGGTTGTTGCAGGAGCAGGGCGCACTATTGTGGAGTTCTTTCGGCCGGACCAACCCGTTGTGGCTGCGGGTTGGCTGACCACTTCGATGCTGGTTTCATTCTTGATGGCGATCGCTGGGCTGATCCTGCTTCTTGGCAAAGCTGGCAAGTTACGGGCCGCTGGCAAAATTTTCCCGTCCAATTATCAAGTGAGAGAGTAAGTTTTTAGCGATTTACCTGGGGAGCAGAAAGGGCGGCTATGTCGCCCTTTTTCTTTTGGTCTTCGCTGCCTACTGAATTTCGCTGGGTGGTAACGGTGGTATGCCGAGCGTGATTATTTTGGAAACCGAAGCGTGAATATTCTTCCGAAAAAATCTGATCGATCTGTCCTTTTTCTATCCCTACACTGGCCAGATCGTAATGATGTTCGCTTAGGAAACTTTTGGTTTCTTCAACCGCCCTTTTGATCGTTTTTCTGAGCCCAGAATTTTCAGGATAGCCAAAATCAGAATAGATCGCCCGAATGCAATCTTCAGGTTGGTCGATCAGTGCCTGATACTCCATGATCTTGCATTGCGCGCTGTCCAATTCATCGATCACTCGTAATGGGTAACTGAACCAATATTTGGAAATTTGAAGAATTTGGGGTTGGTTGATATACCTGCCTTGGGTGTCATTGAAAATACCCCATGCGTAACTCAACCAACTGATGGTCGATGGTACCATTTCGGCTGGGTCCCGGGCTAAATAGATGATCCGGCAATCGGGGAAAGTTTTTCGCAGCGCCAACACCTTGGAACTATTGGCAGGGCTCTTGGAGACAAAATGGATCTGACCGCCATGCGCAAATAAATGCCGTTGGACACAACCACGGTAAAACCGCATGATCCTAATTTTGTCTTTTTCAGGCATCTCTTCGTCGAATTTGACGAACGGAGGGAGGTCTTCCAGGAATGGGAAAAGGAAACTGACGAAAAAGGTTGAAAATATGTGCAGCAGGATATTCTCATCTTCTTCAGGTTCAAACATTCCTATCTTATGGATGCGCACTTTGCCCAGTGATTTGTCGTCTACACCCCGAATGGTTTTATTTACCGGCGCGCCCAGCCGGTTATCTAAAAATGAAAAAAACCGGAAGATCTTACGTTGGGTCACCGATGGCATAAGGAAGATATCGGCGGTGCGCATGCTGGTAAAGGTTCGTTGATCCCGAGATAGCAATCGATGTAAGAAAGTGGAACCGCTACGAAAATTGCCAATGATGAACAAGGGCTTAACAATGGCCTGTTTTCGGTAGCCAGGGAAGAAGATCTCATCCAGCCCTAAAAAAAACCACGTGATCAGCTGATATAACGGCCATACGAAAACAAAGATGATCAAGAATAGGATCCGTCGTTTGCCCAATCGGGCAACCGTTGCCTGGGATTGGAAGATCGATTTCGCTAATAAGGAGAACAACAACCGCAAGTCAATTGGCATCGAACATCCGCGGGGTTATTCAACTATCTCAACAGCGCCTGCCGATGCAGCAGAGCGAACGACAGCAAACGATGCCAACGAAACATTGACCAGCTCTGCCAGGCTGATGGGCAGCGGCCCACCGGATACAGACTGGGCGAAGGCTTCGAGCCCACCCTTGTGTCCTTTGTCTTGGCGGCCAGAAAAGGTCTTCTTTTGCCGGTTGCCGTTATGGATCAATTCTGTTTGTTGGTAATCATTTAATATGGCAATCTTGCCGCCGCAAAATACTTCCAGGAATTCTTTTTGCACCGATTTGTCGCCGTTGGCAAGGTAATCTACAACGCCAACAGAGCCATCCTCGAACTTAAAGGTCATGCTGATGTTATCGTTATTATATTTGCCAGCATTTGGGAGCGAGGTCGCGGTTACAGAGTGGATGAGGCTGCCTGTAAGGTACACGAGCATATCCATAAAGTGACATGCCTCGCCAATGACGCGGCCACCGCCAATCGCGGGGTCCTGCGTCCAATGGTTGGCAGGGATAAAGCCGGCATTCACACGGTAATGTAGGTATGCCGGTTCTGCACGAATGCCAAAGAATTGTTTGATGGCAATGGCATGCGGGGAAAACCTGCGATTGTAACCAACCATCAGGACCTGATCCGCGTTTTGGTTCGATGCGTTTACAACATCTGCCAACTCAGTATTGGTTAGGGCAAGTGGTTTTTCTACAAATACATGTTTGCCAGCCGCAAGAGCATTTGCGGTAAGTTCGGCATGGTTGTTATGCCGGGTGAGAATGACGACACTGTTGATATTTGGATCAGCAAGGATGTCTTTTTCCCCACTGGTAGCATACTGGAATCCAAACTTTTTGGCGCTGTGAGAAGCGTTTAGCCCGTTGGAAGAAGAGATCGCCACGGTGGCGATGCCTGGCACCTTTTGCATGACAGGCAACAATGTGGCATTTGCATATAATCCGGCACCGATCACCCCAACGGTTGTTTTTGATCCATTACTCTGCCGCGAAGGGTTGAATTCAACTCGCCTGTTGGCCGGTAGGTCTGATGAATCCCCAAAGGGATATTCAAGTACCACACCAAGGAATGGTTCCCTGGCTTTGCCGGTGATCACTTCATATGCTTTCACAGCTTCGGTTATCTTAAAGCGGTGGGAGACGAGTGGCTTGACCGATAATCCTCCGCTGGAGAGCAGATCAAGAATGGTTAGGAAATTGCGCCCTTCTGTCCAGCGCACATAGCTGGATGGATAATCTACCCCTTTTTCCTCGTAGGTTGGGTCGTAACGGCCGGGGCCGTAAGACCTTGAATTGATAAAAGAGAGTTCTTTTTCGTAGTAGACCTTGCGGGGCATCGTAAGGCCAATGGCCCCGGTAGCTACAACCTTGCCTCGGTCACGGGCCAGTTGGCCGGCCAATTCAATTGGGTCATTGGATTGGGTATCGGCACAAATGAGTACCATATCAAAACCGGTGTGATGGGAAAAGGCAGCCCCTTGTTCAAGCGCGGCTTCTCGCAGGCAGCCAGCAATACCCAATTTATTGGCCAAGGCGACACGGGTGGTTTGTGTATCGATACCAAACACCTTGCAACCGGCAGCAGTGGCGATTTGGGCGGCCATTAGGCCCAATAAACCCAATCCAATAACGGCCACCGATTCGCCGATCTGGGGTTGGGCAAGCCTGAAACCGTGCAAGGCGATAGCACCCAGGGTGGTAAAGGCGGCGCTCTCCAGATCTACATTCTCCGGTACCAAGGTAAGCAGGTTTTTGGGCACGAGGTTGTATTCCGCGTGTACCGCGAAATTGCCACCTGAACACGCCACCCTGTCGCCGGGTTTGAATGGTTCCATTCCGGCGCCAACTTCAACGATTACCCCGGAGGAAGAATAGCCCAACGCCATGGGTGTATCCAGGCGGTTAAAGGTTGCTTCCAGGGTAGGCACCAAGCCTTCGCGCTTGATCTTATCCAGCACTTGCTTAACCAGGTCTGGCCGTGACTGGGCTTTTCCCAGCAGGTTTTTTTCGCCAAACTCTACCAACATCCGTTCAGTTCCGGCAGAGACAAGCGAATTGGCTATCTTGACAAGTGCCACACCTGAACGGGGAGTAGGGATGGGCACATCGAGGATGGTCGTTTTTCCGTCGCGCATATTTTGGGTGACTTGTTTCATATTGGTTCCTTGTCGAACTGAATTATAAGACACGAACCGGTCCGCTGGGTTGAAATCCTAATTGGGATTGATATAATTTTTTTGTTGTCATTCTTTTTTTTGGAGGTCAATATGACCGATATTCGCGTTGAGCGTTTTGCAGATGTATTGGTGAAATATTCTACCCGTATAGTGCCGGGAGACAGGGTATTGATAAGTGCTACCAGCGCGGCTGAGCCATTGGTAAAAGCCTTGTACGCCAAAGTGTTGGAGGTTGGCGGGTTCCCACAGGTATTAATGGAGTTTCCTGAGCAGAATGAGATCTTGCTCAGCAAGGGCAATGATGATCAATTGAATTTTAAACCGCCTTTTTTGGAACATGCCTACGACCATTTTGAGTCGCGTATCAGCATTATGTCATCCCTTGACCCCCGGGCACTGGGCAAAGTGGACCCAGCCCGGTTGGGAATGCGCCAAAAAGCCATGAGGTCAATTTTGGAAGCTCAAATGCGCCGAGGTGCTACAGGTGAATTGAAATGGAATACAACGTTGTATCCAACCATCGGCTACGCCAAAGAAGCAAATATGACCCTTGCGGAATACGAGGATTTTGTATTTGGCGCTTGCCATGTTAATGAAGCGGATCCGGTGGCATTTTGGGAAAAAGTAAAAACTGATCAGGATGAGATCGTCAAGCGGGTAAATGGCAGGGAGTGGTTTACCTTGCAAGGTCCTAATGTTGACCTCAAGATCTCCACCAAAGGGCGCAGTTTTATCAACTGCTGTGGAGATAAAAATATGCCGGATGGTGAAGTTTTTACCGGGCCAGTTGAGAATAGCGCGAGTGGATGGGTTAAGTACACTTATCCCGCAATTTATAACGGTGTCGCTGTTGAGGGCATTGAATTGTTCTTTGAGGCTGGCAAAGTTGTAAAAGCCACCGCAACCTCCAACGAAAAATACCTGTTACAAATGTTGGATTCAGATTCAGGTTCTCGGTATTTGGGCGAGTTTGCCATTGGCACCAATTTTGAGATCAACAAATTCACTGGCAATATTCTGTTTGATGAAAAGATCGGCGGTTCCTTCCATATGGCTCTTGGCGCGGGTTACCCTGAAACCGGCTCCACCAATAAGTCCACCATTCATTGGGATATGATCTGTGATATGCGGAACGATTCCGAGATCAGGGCGGATGGTGACCTATTGTATAAGAATGGCCAGTTTGTTTAACCAAATTCCATAGCAATTGGCTTTTACATAAAAGCAGCTCTATGATACTGAGCTGCTTTTGTTTTTCACTAAAATTTTCGCGCCCAATCCCTGGGCCAGCGTTCTACAATTACCTTCTTTTGGGTAAAGAACTCAACCGCATCCATTCCTTGTCCGTGCATATCGCCAAAGAAGGAATCCTTCCACCCTGAAAATGGGAATTGCGCCATTGGGGCGGCAACACCGATATTGATGCCGATATTGCCCGCTTCAACTTCATTGCGGAATTTACGGGCAGCCGCTCCACTGGATGTGAAGATGCTGGCCTGGTTGCCATAACTGTTTCTGTTGGCCAACGCTATCGCTTCTTCCACGCTTGTGGCGTGGATCATGCTGAGCACAGGCCCAAAGATCTCTGTGGTCGATAATGGATTGTCCGGCTGAACATCGGTGAGGATAGTTGGGCGGACGAACGCTCCGTTCTCGTAACCACTCACCTTGGCATTCCTGCCATCCACAGGTATGCCAGCGCCGTTCTTAACCCCCAACCCGATCAATTGCTCTATGCGTTGCTGGTTTTCCCTGCTAATAACCGGGCCCATTTGCGTGCCTTCATCTAAACCGTACCCCACTTTGCGCGTGGCGGCGGCATCGCAAATGCTTTCCAAAAAAGGATTTCGCGCTTCCCCAACCGTGACAGCCCAGGAGACAGCCAAACAACGTTGGCCGGCACAACCAAAAGCGGAATCCGCGATGATCTTGGTCGCCATTTCCATATCCGCGTCCGGCAAAATGACCACCGGGTTTTTCGCGCCACCCTGTGCCTGGACTCGTTTGCCATGCTCAGCGGCCTTGCGGTAAATATAACGGGCTGTGTTGCTGCTACCCACAAATGTGATGGCGCGAACAGAGGGATGTTCCAACAGTGCATCCACTACATCTTTTGTGCCGTGTACCATGTTGATCACACCTTTGGGCAGCCCCAGTTGGTCTATCAAGCGAAAGATCAACACCATGGTCATTGGCACTTTTTCTGAGGGCTTCATGATGTAGGTATTGCCAAGCGCGATTGCATAGGGTAAATACCAAAACGGGATCATACCGGGGAAGTTGAATGGCGCAATTGTGGCGCAAACACCAACTGGTTGCCGTAACATCAATTCGTCGATACCGGGGGCAATATCTTCGATCACTTCCCCTTTGCTCATCATCGGAATTCCGCAGGCAACCTCAACGTTCTCGATAGCGCGCCGCATTTCTGCACGGGCTTCTTCCAAGGTTTTACCGCACTCCCGGGTGATTGTCTCCGCGAGCTGCTCGATGTTTGATTCGAGTAATGTTTTTAGCCTGAATAGATATTGGATCCGGTCTTGGGCGGGAGTGTGTTTCCAGCCCGCTAATGCAGCTTGCGCGGCTAATGCCGCCTTTGCCACATCCAAAGCGGACCCAATTGGGGTCTTGGCCTCTATTTGGCCGGTGGCTGGGTTAATTACCTCAAAATAACTGGATGCTTCGGGTTTTAACCACTCACCATTGATGTAATTCAAAATCTCCATGGGGTCTCCAATCTCAGCGAAGGCTTGTTGTACCTTTAAAAATTGTAGCGTAATTTGGGAAATGATAACAAAAAAACGGTGCACTTACAGGAAACACCTGTAAACGCACCGTTTGGAAAACCCACACGGGGATTTCTCGCTTAAGCCGATGCCGGTTCTTGTTGTGAAGAGGCGATATTGCTGAAGCGGGAAACCAAGATTCCGCCAACAACGGTGAGATAGACTAAGTACACTGCTACTTCGGCAGCGCTGGGGGCAGGGTTGAAGCCAAACATCGCCTTGAGGAGCAAACCCGTGGTGCTTTGTTTGCTAACCAACCAGCTTATATCCCATGCTGTGGATGCAAACCAGGGGAACAAACCTGCTTCCGCAAATTCATGAATGGACATTGCCGCCATCCCTGCTGCCATCAAAACCAGCAAGGAATTGGTAATTGAAAAGAATTTGCGCAAATCAAACTGGATCGTGCCACGATACAAAAGCCAGCCAATCAATACAGCCAGAATGAGCCCAGCCAAAGTCCCACCAAGCGTGGCGGTTAACTCCGTGTTGGCGTTCAAGGCCGCCAGGAATAATGCCAATTCCAAACCTTCGCGGAAAATGGCGAAGAAAGCCAGTGAAAAAACGCCGGTTCCAATATTATTGTTTTGGGCGGTTTTGGTGATCTGTGCTTTGAGGGTTTTTCCACTGTTAGAGATCCAAAGGATAACCCAAGTCAATAAACCTGCCGAAACTGCCAATAAAACACCCTCATAAATAGGCTCGAACTCTTCTGACATTTGGATGCCCAGGAGGGTAAGGGCTGCGCCTGCAATAACACAACCAATGATGGCTGCAAAAACGCCCAACCAAACCTTCCCGATCAATTCCTTTTTGCCAAATTTGACCAAAGTACCCAAAAGAATACTTACAATTAATGCGGCTTCGATACCTTCTCTAAAAGCCAATAAAAAACTGGATGCCATAACTTTTTCTCCTACTCTTGTTGTACTGGTGAGTAAAAACAAGATAAAATATAGAATATATATAACTAACACTAAATATTAGTATATACTAATTCATTGAGTTGTCAAGGAAATTGGATAAAATTATTTATAAAGGTGCCCGATGAAAGAAGAAAACCAACCTCAAAAACCCACCCACACTGTAGAAGATTACCTAATGCGAATGTTGGTGATGGAGCGTGACCATGGGGCGATAGTTTCTGCCCGATTGGCTGAATTATTGGAAGTTGCCCCACCGACAGTGGCCATGACATTGCGCCGTATGGAGCGTGATGGCTACGTGGTGGGAAGGGGTGGAAAAACACTACACCTAACCCCTTTGGGAAGGGAATTTGGATATAGTGTAACCCGGCGCCACATGCTGATCGAATGGTTGTTGATAAAAATATTCAAGGTGCCTTTGCGCCAGGTTCACGATGAAGCCCATGGCCTGGAACATGCCATTAGTGAAACCTTGGAAGAGCGAATGGTCGAGATCCTCGGCGACCCCAAAGTGTGCCCCCATGGAAACCCGATGCCAGGTTTTGAGGAATTTGTGGCAAATTGGAAACCTGTATTGAGCATGAAAACCGGCCAATCCGGTATCATTCGCCGCATTCATGAAAATGCGGAAGATGACCACGATTTATTGGAATATTTAATTGAGAACGAGCTTTTGCCCGGTCAACAGCTGTCGTTGGCAAACTTCTTGCCATTCAACCAGACATGCACAGTAGTGGCAAATGGAAAAGAACATACGCTTGGATTGCGAACCGCATCCCAAATTTTTGTTGAACTTGAATGAAAAAGTCGGTTTAGTAAAAACCGATCTGTGGGTCGATCTCCAAGGCGTACGCATCGATTCCGCCGCGCAAGCTAAAGACGTTTTTCCAGCCATTGCGGTTTAGCCATGCAGCCACCGAGCCTGAGCGAATGCCATGGTGGCACATGAGGACGATCCGCTTGGTTGGGTCTTTCAGTTCATTGGGAATTGCGTTGAGTTGCCCTACGGATAGGATGCTCATTGGCAGATAGCTTATAGGGCCTGTTGGCAGATGAACCTTGTCAACTTCCCATTTTTCTCGAATATCCACGATCATAAGCCCATCATCGCCATCCGCAATTTCGCGCGAAAGTTCAGCAACTGTAATTTCTTCAACCATGATTGCCTATGAGCTCCAAAAGCCACGGTGAATGGTTCGAACTTCTTCAGAGTACACAAATGACTCTGGATCATGCTTGTGGACGATGTCTTCCACGGTTTGAACATTTCGCCGAAGAACACTCATTGACAATATACTCACCATACCATCGCGTCCGCGGGCGCTGATCTCGGTAACTGCAAACCCGGTATTGCGCAATTCCTCCGCCAGTAAAACACCCAAACGTGGGCTGGTAATGGTGAGGTGAATGTGGCCGATTGCCAATTTTTCCTCAATGACCATGCCGAGTACATTACCGGTTGCAAAACCAGCTGCGTAACCGATCAGTTTGATGGGGTTGTTCACGCCTTCGCTGAGGACAGAGGTAATTGCAATTATAAATATTGAAGATTGGAAAAACCCAAAAATCCATGCAGGGGTCTTTTTGCCCTTCATTACAAAAAGAACCCGCAAGGTATCCAGGCTCATATCTGCCAGGCGTAAGCCAAAAATTGTCAATGCACCCAAGAGGGCTTCCGTGGTTAAGATTAATTCCATATTTTTTCCCTTTCAACGGTTATGGTTATTCTACACTCAAAAAAGCCCCTGGATGATGATACCCAAGGGCTGGTGATTCGATTTTTCGTGAGTTACTTCATTGCGGGGATGTAAAGTTTTGCCGTATATTCCTTCAACATTCTGCGCATGCTAAATTGGGGTGTTACGGTTGAAAGGGAAGCTTTTACCCTCGTTACCCAAGGATTGGGCACGTCGTCGGTGTCGCGGTTTTCATAATACAGTGGGATGATTTCTTTTTCCAAAGTGTTATACAAGCTTTCGACATCGGTATGGTCCTGAACGGCATCCGGCACTTCCGAATCTGGGCCAATAGCCCAGCCGTTCTCACCGTTGTAGGCTTCACGCCACCAGCCATCCAATACCGAGAAATTGAGTGCGCCATTGGCAGCGGCCTTCATGCCTGAGGTACCGCTGGCTTCGTTAGGGCGTTTGGGCGTATTCATCCAAATATCTACCCCTTGCACCAGGTAACGGGCAACGTTCATATCGTAATCTTCCAAAAAAACGATCCGACCGCCATTTTCCGCTTTCTTTACTGCTCTGTACACTTCCTGGATCAATAATTTTCCGGGTTCATCTGCTGGATGTGCTTTGCCGGAGAAAATGATCTGCACGGGACGGTTCGGTTGGTTGATGATGGAAAGCAAGCGATCAAAATCGTCCATCACCAAACTGGCACGTTTATAAGTTGCAAAACGCCGGGCAAAGCCGATGGTAAGAACATAAGGGTCAAGCAAGGCACCGCTGGCGATCACCTGAACTGGATGGTAACCACCCTTGATCCAGCGTTGACGAACACGTTCCTGGAAGTAAAGGGTCATTTTTCGTTTCAGATGATTTCTTACCGCCCATAATTCATTGTTAGGGATGTCTTTGATCTTTACCCACATTTCAGGATCATCAATGTGATCTTGCCAGTTGGCGCCAAAATATTTGGAATACAAGTTGCCGAGGCGCCTTGCCAACCAAGTGCCTGTGTGTACGCCATTGGTCACATGAGTGATCGGTACATTATGTACATCACGGTCTGGCCAAATGTTGTTCCACATCTTGCGGCTAACGCTGCCATGCAGTTCAGATACCGCATTCCGTCCTTCCGAATAGCGAAGGGCGAGGACTGGCATCGAAAAGGATTCGCCCCAATTGGCATGGTGCTTGGCCAAATCGATGAAAGTGTCGCGGCTAATATTCAGTTGTGGCCAATAAGTGGATAAATACTTATCTACAAGCCATAGCGGGAATTCGTCATTCCCGGCGGGGACGGGTGTGTGGGTGGTGAAAATGTTGCTGGCTTTGCACTGCTCCATTGCGGCTTCAAACGGTACTCCGGTTGCAACCAGTTCGCGGGCGCGTTCTACTGTCATAAAGGCAGCGTGGCCTTCATTCATGTGCCATGCCGTTGGTTTGTAACCCAATGCCCGCAGAGCGCGGACGCCGCCAACCCCCAACAACACCTCTTGCATTACACGCAGGTTGATGTCGGACCAATAAAGGCGGGTAGTAAGTTGGCGAATTTGTGGGTTGTTGCTTTCGATATTCGTATCCAAAAGGAACAATGGCGTTCGGCCAACCCGAAGTTCCCAAATTCGGGCTTTTACAGTGCCATCCGGGAACTCAACCTCGATGTACAATTCAGAACCATCTGGGTGCCTGACGATATTTAACGGCAGGTTGTTAAACTCAATTGGATTATTGATCGACTCCTGCCACCCATCTTCAGAGATGCGTTGTGAAAAATATCCTTCGGTATAAAGTAGGCCAACACCAACCAAGGGTAATCCCATATCAGAGGCCTCTTTAAGGTGATCACCAGAGAGGACTCCCAACCCGCCCGAGTAAATCGGCAGTGTCTCATGCAAGCCAAATTCCATTGAAAAATACGCGATAGTACCACCCTCTTTGGGGTAGTTTTCAGCAAACCAGGAATTTTTATTGTTTAAATATTGGTCGAACAATTGGAAAACCTGGTCGTACAATGCCAGGTATTGCCCATCCTGGCTGTAATGGGTTAATACCGAGTTGGGAATCTGGCGAAGGAACAGGAAGGGATTATGGTTCACTCGTTCCCAGAGATTGCTGTCTATCTTGTTGAACAGACGCTGGGCAGTTGGATTCCATACCCACCAAAGGTTGTAAGAAAGTTCGGCAAGGCGGTTGATCCGTTGCGGCAATACGAGAGAGTCGGGTAACGTTGTTTTAAAAGTAGTCATAAAATAACCTTTCTTTTGTCAGACGGTCGTAATAATACCACCTAACTGGGAGCAGGTTTTGTGGTTGTTTACACCAAGGCAAAAAATTTGTTGTGTCCAAAATAGGACGGGTTTTGGATCCCCTGGGAGGAAAATCTGGCCAAATATGGTTTGAACCATTTATCGAAGAAAAGACATAGAGACAATGGAAGAATTGACCTTGACATGGAGAGTGAGTGTGATACTATTTGTGTCCCTGAGGGAGTGGAGGAAGTAACTGGTGGTAGAAGAGGTTACGAAAACCCTTGACAGGTAGCTTGGAATCTGTATAATAGACAAGCTTGAAGGAAGAGCGTAGTTGCGGTGGAGACGCCGGAACGGATGACAGTTGAAGATAGAGGAAAAAGGAAGCGCCGATGGGAGCTGAAGGTATAGTGAACATCGGGGTTTTTTGACTCTAAAAGCGACGAACCAGGACCTTGACAACTGAATAGTGATAGAAAGTACGACAACCCCATGTCAATCTTTTGAAATACTCCGTAAAAAAATAAAGCACCCGCGAGGGTGATAGAACAATTATGCGGAGAGTTTGATCCTGGCTC
>SXKT01000039.1 GCA_005778035.1 Chloroflexota bacterium | reverse complement strand
GTGCTGCACAATGCCATCCTCAAACGCAGAATACGCGTTATTAGAGTCGTTGTTGAACAATGGGGTATCGTAGATGACCCTATCATTTAGGTTGAAGCTTCCAAAAGGCAGGTGAGTTAGTAAGCCAGAACCTGCTTGAGCCAGGAATTGATCTGCATAAATGTTTTGTGAGTAACCCACCGTTTCCAACTTTGGCAACAAGACGTTGAAGATTGTTCGGTTTTGGTATTGGGTGTTTATTCGGCCACCCAAATTGATGGCACGATGAGACCATGGATGAGCGCCGGTAAGCAGCGAGGCGGTTCCCGGCACGGTGTAGTTGCCTGCGGTATGGTGCTGTCGGTACACAATCGCCTCGTCTGCCCACTTGGTCAGGTTTGGCATTGTTTCTCGCTTGTAGCCGTACAGGTTCACGTTGCGCGCAGACCAAGCATCGAAGACAAGCAAGATGATGTGACCAGATGGGTTGGTTTTTGCAGGCAACGCCCTCACAAGTGAAGAAACCCCCGCCGCCGCTGGCAGTACTGATAGCAATTTGAGCAAATCTCGTCTGTTGAGGGTGTTAATGTTGGCCATCAATTCACCTTATCCGCTTGGTTGGAACCATCGGTTGGTTGGTATACTGCGCCAATCTCCACGAGCTTTTGTTCAAGCAAGACCTGCAAGCTTTGTATTGGCTCAACGCCTTGCTGATAAATATTATTTTCCTCATTGGGGTCCTTGCGAAGGTCAAACGCTTCGTAGAGCGAACCCTTATTGTATTGATAATAGGTCAATTTTCTTCCAGATCGGATCACCGAAATTGTGTAGCGGGCAAGGGGGGAGTGGGCGGCCTCGTTCCCGGCTTCGAACATATAGATCGGCCGTTCAGGGTCTACCTCACCACCCAGACCTGGTAGGATCTGGCCTTCGGTCCATGCTGGTCTTTTTAGGCCAGCCAAATGGGCAATGGTCGGCAATATATCCACATTAGAGGTGAAGGTCTTTACATCCTGCCCTTTTTCCAGCCCTGGGCCAGCCACCACCAAAGGAACATGTACCAACGGTTCGTGCATCAGTTTGGACCAATGACCCGACAAACCAAGATCATGCATCTCGCCATGATCGGAAGTGATGAAAAGGTGGTTGGCATCGGTAAATTTGGACTCTTCCAAATAATCGAACAGTCGGATCAGTTCTTGGTCCCAACTTGCGATAAAGGCATCATACTTTAATTTTTCTAATTGCACTTTTTTGGGGTTGATCGGGGTGTCAACCAAAGGATGGGTCTCCCGCGGTGTGATCGCCAAGCCATCATCTTGAAAGGCATTGTAATGCCGAGCGTATGGCATATATGGATCGTGCGGCACAAAGACATGGAAGTAAACAAATGAAGGTTCACGCAAATTCTTGATAGTATCGAGCAAGCCATCCATTACAGCAGAAAGCGTATATGATTCAACACTTTTTGGCAGGGCAAACTGATAACCTTCATTGAATTTTGGCTCAGCGGATACCTGAGCACGTTCCGCACGTAATTTTAACAATGGGCCAAGGAATAGCGAGCCTGTTGTGCCAAAAATAAACTGTACCAATCCTTCGTCAATGGCGGTGAAGGCTGTGTATGCATCTTTGTCAAAGATTGGGGCATCGTAAATGATCTGGTTGGTAATGTTAAATGAACCAAAAGGGAGATGTTGGAAAATGGCCTTGGCAGCCTGCCCTAAAAACTGGTCTGCATTGACATTTTGGGCGTAAGCGACCGTTTGTAACTTTGGTGCCATTACATCGAAAATGGTATGGTTTGCGTGGGCTGCGTTGAGCCTGCCACCCAAATTGATCGCCCGGTGTGTCCATGGATAGGTACCCGTGAGTAACGATGCAGTCCCTGGCACAGTGAAATTACCGGCAGAATGGTGTTGACGATAAACTAGGGCATTCTTACGCGCCCATTGATCGAAATTTGGCATGGTGGAGCGTCGATAGCCGTAAAGGCTGGTACTGCGCGCAGACCATGCGTCGAAGACCAGCAACACAATATTATTTTTTAACGATGACTCTCGGGGCAAAGTGCTCACATGTGTAGAAACGCTCATTGCCGCTGGCGCAGTGGCCAACAACTTGAGCATATCTCGACGCGAAAATTTTGGTGATGCGCTCATCGATGGTGCCCTAAGGTAATAAATGGCAAACTTAGATCACCAACCGGACCAACACCACTATCAAAGAAATGACGCCGATCGGAATATAAAGAAAGTTCATGATAGAGATCTGTTCTGCCAAAAAGTTAACCAGCTTTGTGGCAGGTTTTAACAACCTAACCAACAACACCAATGCCACCATTGCAGCCAGGGTGGCGGCCGCCCACAATATTAAGAATCGGGCACCTGGGTAATCATTGGTGAGTGTGTTCTGTAACAGGTAAGCAGAGATCGCCGCTGCCAGTACCACCGGGAAACTGGTTACGGCGAATGCATTACGATACCAATTGGCTGGCAGGATTGCCTGCACAACCAGAAGAATCAATAAGAACGCCAGGCTTTCGAGCAAGGCAAAGGCCATGTAATAGGCAAATACAGCCGCCAATTGGCCAATATCCAAATAGAGCATATAGGAAGGGAAACGGAAAAAATAAAACCTGACCGACCACGAGTGGACAACCAGAACGATCATCGCCAGTGTCATCAAAATCTGTGAATGCGCGGGTAAGAATTTTGAAGCAAATTCTTTCATTTTTCCTCTTTGCACTTGTCTCACTTTAATACGACGGGTTCGTAATTGCAATAAATAAGTTTGCCACAAAACAAAGCCCGAATCGCGGATTACTTTTCGGGCTTGGCAGGCGCGCTATAAGTAGCCCAATCCTTTTAACCGTTCTTCCATCGTTTTTTGGTCTTCACCACTGGACACAACCGGGGGGGTGGTGTCAGAGTGTTCGAAGTATTTTCCTACCACCATGGCAGGGATATCACGGAATGTGGGATTAGGGAAGTCATCCAAACTGCGATTGCTAAAGATAACACCCGGCACCTTTTGTACATCGATACAGTGATCCGCTTCCCAATGGCCGTCATTCAAGGTGACCACATCCTTGGACCATTTTCCCAAGCCTGTATCTGATGATGCACGATAACCGGGGGCGTACCCCATCACAAGGTCTGGACCATATTTAAGCAATGGACCGCTGAAAGCTTCGTGACGAAGGTACACATTACTAAACACAGGGTCTCCAGTTGGGCCGAGCACCGATTTTAGTTCTTGCTGTAACTTTTTGGTAAGGGGTTCGATCTGATCCAGCGCAACACATCCCTGACCTTCGCGACCGGCCAAATTGAGATACAGACTGTTTAGGCCAATGGCATATGCCTGAGTCTTGGACCAATCCACCGCGGATAAGTCATTGGTGGAAGCGCCATCCTTCACAGCCATATAACCATTATCAATCAGCCAGCGGTTCAGGTTGAACTGGTACACGTAATCGGCAAATCCATGATCAGACAGTACCAAGAGATGAACGGGTTTGCCTGGCAAATTATCTATCATCTGCAACATACGGCCAACAAAAGCGTCGAGTCGCAGGTACCAGTCAATGACAGCTTCAGGGCTGCGCCTGCGGAACATGTGCTGGATCCGGTCAAGGTCATCAAAAATGGAAGCAAGAATGCCTTCCTTAAATTTTTCAAGTTGCGAAACCAGAATTTTCTCGCGAGTAGCAAAGATATCCGCGCATAAGTCAATGAATTGGCTGTCAGATATGCAATCATCTTCCAGACCATTGGTATCTTGCGGCCAACCGAGGGTCAGGAATGGACCGGCGGAATTCCATACTTCCTTAACAAAAGAACCAGGGGCGCCGTATCTCCATGCGGTATGTAATGGGTGGATCTGAACCGGCAGGAAGTAAACCGTGAAAGGATCAAGCGATGTGATAATGGCACGGGTGACTGCCTGTACGTTAAAGAACAATTGGGTTCTAAATTTGACCTGTAGGTAAGGGCTCCATTGGCCAACTTGCAAGGTGTAATCTGTTCCGTTAACGTTGAGTTTTGCGCCGGCTTCTGTGGGAGTGAATGCGATCTCCAACTTTGAGGGGATCACCTTTTTATTTTCCTGAACCAACGGCCCTTCAAGGTAACCAAAAAGACAGCCATTTTTGGAAGTAAGTGGGCCAAATTTCGTTTTTGCATCGGCGGCCATAAGGTTGGGTCCGGCTGAGAATTGCATGCCAACCCCCAACTGGCCTTTTACATCGGGCGTGCCCAAGCCTGGAATGACATTTACGGCACTTTCTGGCGAGGAGGGGAACATGGCCGGCCACCACAATGCTGTTGCAGGATATCCTTGGTCAATTGCCTCATCGAAGATGGTATGCGCATTGTATGGCCGGACATATTGCAGGCCAACAGCTGTTTTTTTTGTGACCAAAATGGAGACAAATGGGCTGTAGGTTGCAGGGTCACGATGAACAAAATCGAAGACACCGTGCTCACCGGGGTCGGCGCCAGTAGCAATACTGGTCCAACTCACCTCGGTTTGGGGTGGGTTGCTTACCTTTAGTGGAGAATAACCGCCACTTTGGGCCAACTTTTGCAAGTTGGGCATCTTGCCATCTGCGGCAAGGCCTTGGTAAATGGTAGGGTCGAAGGAATCGAAACCCAAGATCAGCGTACGCATTGGTCAGGCTTATTCCTGATCTTTGGTGTTGTCCTCGCGGGACTTGCGGCGCATTTGGGCAAAATATGCGCGAATGCGGCCAGAGAAGACAAGGAAAAACCCAGTAACAGCGGTAAGCGCACCCGCCAAAACCTGAAACAACATACCACCAGAATTAGGATCTATATACATGGTAACCTTCCTATGATTAAACAAAAAAACATTTCGGGAAGTAATCCCGTAATATATTATTTTACCAAATAAAATAAGCCTTGGTTTTGAGATTTTTTGGCTGGCAGTCCATTATTGCCATTCGCTGGAAAAGCTCAGTTGAAGTAATCGGCAGGGTACTCACCCACTAATGGCTCATCATCGCGAATTGCCAAAAGTACGGTGCTTTCCCCCGGATAGCATACAACCCCGGGCGGAATAGAGATGACGAAACCTTCGTATTCTGATTGGATGATGCCAAGGCTTCGTCCCCATTGGTCCCGCATTTCCACCAACGGGTCGCCGACCTTAACCAAATCGCCAGCTTCAACAAAGTGATGGACGATACAGGCATGTGTTACGCGTGCCACACTTCGACGGCGAACAGGATAGCCGGGATCGATCACCCTGATTCCAGTAATGGGTTCTTTTTGTCCATGAAGCATGCCCGCCCAACGCAATACATTTCGCAAACCAGCGACACCCGCCGCGATAGTAGCCCGAGCCGGAGTGTAAGAACTGCTCAACTCGGCCGTAAGTGAAGGAATACCCGCCAGCATGGCCACGGCAGCCGTGGTGGCGCGGTGTAATTTTTCGTCGATGTATTTGCTGGTGGCAAAATCGGCAATGATGGTATGCCCAAATGCCCGTGCCATTTCGTCCATTTGTTGGCTGGTCTTTAGGGCACGTTGACGTGCCGCCTCATCTCCTTGTTTGTATAACAAACGGTCGCGAAAAACGAATGACATTGACGCGATTGAAATACAGTGCAGGTCAAAATAATAATTGGCGCTGTTTTTGATCTGCTCATACAGCCTGCCATAAGCTTGTTCCAAGGCTGAAGGTGGCGCTTTGTCATCATCCTGTCCTCGGACCCTGCCATCAGGAAAGAGGCGGTTTGGATCTCCATTGTGATAATACGCTTGCCTCTCGCCGGTACGAAGGCCAGCCGGGTTTAACCCCGGAACAGCAACAATGGTGCCTTTGAGCTCGGTGACCAGTTGTTGAGTAATGAGCTGATGGATGACCTGTAGCCCGGCATGTTCGATACCATGAATACCAGCAGTGATCCAAAAGATGGGTCCAGGATTGGATCCTTGGGTACAGCAAAGCCATCGAAGGAACGATCTTGTTTAGCTGGCAACGAACCCATGGATGAAACTTGTTGGTTCAGATCGTAGGACACATCCCCCGGCGACATCAGGTTCAGGACGACGTTTCGCAAACTGATGATAGGGGTCTTTTTCCCTGGAACCTCAACATATTGGATAGCGTCAGCGCTATGATAGGTTTCGGCATCCAAAATAGTTACCGTGTAGAGACCAAATACATCTCGTACCATGCCACCATCAATCGCCACTCCGGTATAGGCATCTACCCCCACGCCAAGGTGCGGGTTACCAGGTTGCGATATGACATTCAGCAAACGCCCCATACGGGCGCGTTGAACAAAGTGCTGGTCTACTATCGCGTTGGCTACGCCAAAATCAAAACCTCGTTGGCCGTCTCTATTCCATAGCTTCACACTACCTGCGTACAAGCCATCAACAGTAGTGAAGGATTCGGTCAGATCCGCGATCATATACCGGGATTGCATCGCCGCGCCACCACTCGTGCCAGCGATGATCGTGCCCATTTCGTGAAGTTGGTTGATGCGCTCTTCCACCGGGGTGTTGATGATCGCTGCAATACCGGTCTCCTGATCACCCCCAAGGATGAATATCATCGAGGCATCATCACTAAAGTAGGCCAGGTTTTCCGGCTTGTTGGCATCTTCTTGCGAGAAAATGGGCGGCAATTCCACCTTACATGCCAAGGTGGAGCCATCTGGCAAATTTCGTTGGCAGGCTCCCTCGGTTTGGAGGCGTCGTTCCTCGGCATCCTTCATGTTCTGATTAAACTCCCCCTCTAAAATGGCTTGGGAATTGGTGGAGTACGGTGATGCAAGGATCAGAATATGCACGGTATCACCGCGGGCATTTTCGATGGCAAACTTTGCCATACCGTTATCCGTATCGGTATAGCCCGCGTGGGAGTTGGCAATTGTCACAACCCCGCTGGCGGTGTAGTTTTGTACGAAAAAAAAGAAGTGGATGGAATTTTGGTTTACCCAATTACCAAAAGTTGGATCAGATCTACCGCACCCATTTTGTATCGCATATAGATCTGGAGAGGCAAAGTGATCGCTGCGCGCCAACCTTGGATTCGAGTACGATAATAATTTCTGCGCCACGATCTAACCTTCGCACTCCATCAGGGTTCCAAGCGGGTAAATGGCATGCCAGCAAATATGAAAACGAAATATTGAGTGGCAGATCCTCTTTAGAAGCCATAGCCTGCGACAACGGTAAGGAACAATACCTGCGAACCTGCGCCTTTCATCTTCACCTGATGCAAGCCTGGGGCTACCCACACCTCGTCGGAACATCCCCAACCACTACCGAACTCTCAGAGATATTGCTTTAGAAGCAGGTTTATGAAAAACAAGGTTCAGTCCTTGGCAGATAATATCACCCAGCGATATATAGACCGGATGATCCTTGGGTTTAGAAAATCCTCACCCTGATGGCGAAATGGGAAAACAAAGTTGTTATGATATTTTTGCCGAATGCGACACAAGTCTATACTGAAGGCAATCTCCTGGGTTTGCCGACGATCGATGAGGCTGATAATTTAAGCCACCAATGCACCTTATCCAATACCGGCAATGTTCTCTCAGAAGGAGGAACAAAGCATGCGGTGATTGTGCC
>SXKT01000002.1 GCA_005778035.1 Chloroflexota bacterium | reverse complement strand
CACCATCCAAAAATAGCAGGACCGCCAAAACAGCCAAGCCCATCGAGAGGAAAAAAGGACGAAGGCCGAACATGCCTTGTTGGGGAACCTTTTGGTTGAGTTTTGGGGGAGCGGTGATCAACTCTTTTTTCCAAATGGAAAAAACCAAAAAGATCATCGACAAAAATAAAAGCCCGCCACCCACAAGCGCTGATCGGGCAGGCGGCTCCAATAATCGCTGGCCAAAAAATCCAAACACAAGTGAAAACGACAAGTACCAGGGGATTCCATTTTCGGGTCTTCCCACAGGGGTGGCAACCGTTTCTTTATTGCTCCCCGTTTTGCTGAACTCGAACGGTTCCTTTGAATTTTCTACACCTTCCTCAACAGGGAGGGCGGGAATGCTGATCTTTTCTTTTATACGCGGATCCAGCAATGAAAGCACATAATCCAAAACACTGGGCTCGTTCATGCCTTCCTCTCCCTCCGAGTAATGAAAAAAGAATAAACACCATTAGGTTGAGCGGCGGGTTCGTTAAAATAATCGCGCAACCAAGGTAATAAAAGTTTGTAATTCCATTTTGCTCGAACCAAATTCCATTTGCCAAGGCCCATGTGCAAAAACAATGAGGGCAGGCCCAAATAATGACCGATCTCAATTACCTGAAACGTTCTTGGGGATATGAAATCCCAGGCTTCCTCTATCTGAAATCCTGCCTGGTTTAGGCGTACTTGCCAGCTTTCGATGCCTTCGCACGTCCGATGGCGAGAAGCTGAATTAAAAAAAAGACGATATTTCTCTGCCACACACCGC
The DNA here is from genome assembly GCA_005778035.1 of Chloroflexota bacterium. Taxonomy (GTDB): domain Bacteria; phylum Chloroflexota; class Anaerolineae; order Anaerolineales; family Villigracilaceae; genus UBA5195. The sequence goes on along the minus strand of SXKT01000002.1, from coordinate 13,434 downwards.
AACCCCAGCAATTCCAAATAATTGGCTCCGGCGAGAGCAGGAAGAAAGCGGTTGTTTGGAACACAAAAAACAAACAAACCACCTGGCTCTAAAACCCGGGCGATCTCCAAGAGCACTGCGGTAGGATCTTCGGTGTGTTCCAATACCGAATTGCTATAAGCACTGCCAAAAAAATTCTCAGGGTACGGTATTGCCGAGCCATCAGCCTGTATGGTGGCATCGTATGCGCCACGCTCTTTGGCTTCCTTAAGGGCGCACAGGGTTGGGTCTATTCCCGCGGAGATCTTGCCAGAAAAAGTGGCCTGGCAAAAATGCCCGTCACCACAGCCAACATCCAAAGTTGGCGCTTTCATCAAGATTCCCTGATAAAACCTGGATTCCATTGCGCGCAAGAGGCCCCTAAAAAAGGGAAGGTCTCGAACGTGATTGAAAAGCAGGTCCTGCGATGGATCGATCATAAGGAAGCGATCAGTTCCTCATATTTGGCAGCAATCGAATCTGGCAAATAGGTTTTGCTGATCTCCGCCACATCTCCAACAAATTTCTCGTGGTCAGAAAGTACTTCGATCACTGCCTTCGAGAGGGCATCCACATTGCCGATCGGGGTTACCAGTCCCATCCCGGTCATTTGCACCGGCCGCCTTACACCGGGCAACGCCGAAGCAATGGAAGGTTTGCCGTGCATCATTGCCTCTATCTGCACCAAGCCGAAGGCTTCTGTAGAATTGAGGCTGGGAACGATCAATAGATCGATTTTTTTGTAGTAAGCCACCATTTCTGCCGGTGTTTGGTTGCCCAAAAATTGCCAATGGCCAGTGTTTTGGTACTCGGCGATCTTGGGCCACAGCCTTTCAAAATAATGTTGCTCACCCATCACATTTTCGTGTTGGCCTGCAAACAGAACTTTGGCTTTGGGGAATTTTTGCAAAATGGCCGGCATTGCCGAAAGCAATATCTCGACTCCCTTTTCTGTGGCAAAACGGGTGGCCATGCCAATGATGGGGGTCGCGTCATCTGAATCCAATTGATGTGCTGCAAGCCAGGCTTGTTCATCTTCCGCTGTGGTGGGCGGCAATACAACCGGAGGCAAGATCGGCGTTAATTTCTTTTTATACATCGACAAAAACGGGCTGTGGTCACAATAATCCTGGGTATAGGTTACGATGTGGTTGGCCAAGTTCGCAGCCATTGTGTTTTGAAAATCGACAACCTTGTTCACAATCCTATTAAATAAGCCGCTCGGAAGTTGCAGGTCGCAGTGGTATGTCAGAATGGTTTTCTTTCCCAACAGCCTGCCTCTGAAGGCAAACCCAGGCGCATCGAACTGGGGCAAATGTAAATGGATAACGTCATTCTCCATCACATATTTCCAGGCCAACAAACCGAACGTGGGCATGATCACCCCTTTGCTGATCCTTAACGCCACTGGCGCCCGAACGATCTTGACCCCGTTCTTTATTTCTTCCGACGCCGATCGCTTGTCAAAGTGAGAAGTAAGCACAGTCACTTCGTGTCCGCGCGCCGCAAAAGCTTCAGCCAGTCGCTCTGCATAAATGGTCAGCCCAGAAGTGTGCGGCCGATAATAGGTAAGTACCGTTAAAATTTTCATGGGTTCGATTTACACCTGAAATAACGTTCTGTTTTCTGATACCCAACCAAACAACTGCTCCACGCCAGAATCCACGCTGAATTTGGGTGCCCAACCGAGCAGTTTTTTGGCCTTTGAGATATCAGCCACAAATACTTTTTGGTCTCCCGGGCGCCAATCACCGTAGGTCACCGGTATGGGATGGCCGATCAGTTTTTCCAATTTAGGCCCAAACTCTTCCCAAATTGACATAGTATTCTCTGGACCGCCACCCATGTTGATCACCTCGCCCTGAACAGTGTCAATTCTCTCGATCGCAAGGTCATAGGCGTCATTCAGGTCGTACACATGCAGCAAGTCACGGATCTGTTTTCCATCCCCATAGATGGAGATCTTTTTACCGGTGACAGCCGCGATGATCATCCAGGCAACCCATCCTTGGTCTTCTACCCCAAATTGGCGTGGGCCGTAGATGCAGCTTTGGCGCAAAACCACGCTTCGCAATCCGTAGATGCGGTGGTAATCACGCACATATTGGTCGCCCGTCCCTTTGGAACACCCGTAAGGAGAGTGGAAGTCCAAGGGTTGATCTTCTGAGGCGCCACTGGGCAGGCTCTCATATTCCCATCGGCCGTTTCGTTCAATGACATTCACATTTTCCATACCCCCATATACCTTATTGGTAGAAGAGTATAGAAAAACAGGGTCGCGGCGATTTGCTCGGGCTGCCTCCAGCACATTAAAGGTTCCCAGCGCATTGATCTCAAAATCCTCTCGCGGGTTTACCACCGAGGTAGTGACAGCGACCTGGCCGGCCAAATGGACAAAAATGTCAGCGTCAGCAGAAGCATCGATCACTTTGGTCGCTTCGCGGATATCTGCCTGAACCAACCTGAAGGAATCCTTCCCATGTTCCTGCCGAAGCCAGGAAACATTACGGGCAGCGCCAGACCTGCTCAAATTGTCGTAAACGGTCACATGTTCACCGCGGCTTAGCAAACGGTGTACATAATTTGAACCAATAAAACCAGCCCCACCGGTAACAAAATAATTAGCTGCCATCATTACTCCACAACAATTTATTCCGCTTTTTCAGCGGTTTGCCTGTAACTTTGCAATGTGCGATAAATGCCAGCAAGCGATTTACCTTCGCTGGCCAAACCGTAGGTACCAAAAATACCGCTAAACAAGTACATGTTGGCTCGCAATACCAATGGCGCCGCAAAAGACGCCGCATAATTCCCTGAAAGCAAAACCAAGGCGCCGCCCATCGAACTTTCCAGGGTTCCAACCGCCCCTGGAAGGGATGGTATTGCCCCGCCAAATGCCGCCGCGCCCAATGTAAACATTCCCCAGGCAATATTGGCTTGGGGTAAAAATGCCTTGGCAATCAGGGTGTATTGCACAATCGAGATCGACCAATTGACCGCCATGAAGAAAATAAAACGAAAAAAGACCTTTTTATCTGAAAAAATGTTCAGTCCAAGCAATAACTTCTCGAACACGTCATCAACCAAGGCCAAACCCTTGGGTACGTTGCGAAGTTTCCTTCGGGCCCAGGCCAGCAAAGGTTGCTGATAGCGAATAGTAAGGTAGGCAACAATAAAGAACACTGCCACAGCCGCGATCGCCACCACACCAACCAAAGCAACATCTGCCGCGCGTTGGATGAATGGAAGGGCCGAAAGCAAAATGATCGCCGAGAACGCGATATCAGTGGCTCTTTCAATGAAGATAGTGGAAACCACTTCTACGAACCTGAGGTTGGCTTTTTGGCTCAGCAAGACCGCCCGGCCGACCTCGCCCAGCCGAAATGGAAGGATGTTATTGAGCAGGTACCCCTCATTCAGGGTGATGAAGGTATCTCTGAATGTTGGGCGATCCCTTAATAACGTGCGCCACACAAGTGTCCTGGCAACCATCCATGCCAGGCCAAGCCCCATGGCAATTATCAAATAGGTGATATTGGCGTTCCGAAATGATTCGATGACCTGCTGGACGTCGATGAATCTGAGGATGGCAAAAATGAGCACAACACTGATCAGCAGGCTTGGAAGGATGCGCTTCAGGTCTCGCATGGTAATCGCTCAGGTTATTCCGATTCCAACTTAAGCACGGCCATAAATGCATCCTGCGGGATCTCGACATTTCCAACCATTTTTAACCGGCGCTTGCCCTTTTTTTGCTTTTCCAATAACTTCTTTTTACGGGTGATGTCGCCGCCATAACACTTGGCCAACACATCTTTTCGCAGCGCCTTAACATTGGCACGGCTGATGATACGCCCACCGGAAGAAGCCTGTATGGCAACATCAAACATTTGGCGTGGAATGATGTCCTTCAGTTTTGTGATCAACGCCTGGCCTTTATAGTAGGCATCTTTTTCGTGAACGATCGCCGCCAAAGCATCCACCGGTTCGCCGTTGACCAGGATCTCCAATTTTTTCAGTTTGTCTGCACGGTATTCTAAAAACTGGTAATCCAGCGAAGCATAACCGCGAGTTCGACTTTTTAACGTGTCGAAGAAATCTACGATCAGTTCAGCCAAAGGGATCTCAAAATTCAGTTGAACCCGATGAGGGGCCGGATATTCCTGGCTCTTAAATACACCACGGCGATTGATCACCAGGTCCATGATGGTGCCATAGAATTCCGTTGGAGTGATGATCTCGATCGTCATCCATGGTTCCCGAATCTCGGTCACCATGCTCTCATCTGGCAATTGGGCCGGAGAATCGATCAAAACAACTTCGTTATTTCCAAGCAGGCATTCGTACTCTACCGAGGGAGCGGTAAAGAGCACATCCAGGTCATATTCGCGTTCGATCCGCTCCTGAATGATCTCCATGTGGAACAAGCCCAAAAAACCAGCGCGAAAACCAAACCCAATTGCCTGGGAGGTTTCTGGCGCGTACGAGAGTGAAGCGTCATTGAGTTGAAGTTTTTCCAATGCGTCACGCAGGTCCGAATAGTCATCCGCGTCTACCGGATATATGCCGGCAAAAACCATTGGTTTGGGATGGAAATATCCTGGTAATGGCTCGCTTGCGGGATTTGCCGCCAAGGTGATCGTATCACCCACCCGGGCATCGTGCACGGTCTTCAAACCGGTAGCGACATAACCAACCTCGCCAGCGTTGATGCGTTCTACGGGCAGCATGGTTGGGGCAAAAATACCCACTTCTATCGGTTTTACATTGATCTTTGTTGCCATCAACCTTACCGTGTCGGCAGCGGAGATCGAACCTTCGACAACTCTGACATAGCAAATAACACCCTTGTAGGCATCATAATGCGAGTCAAAAACCAATGCCTTTGTAATAGCCGAGTCACTGCCACTCGGTGGAGGTACCCGGGCAACGATCGTCTCCAACACAGCCTCAATGTTGATGCCAGATTTGGCAGAGATCTTGAGCACATCCTCCGGTTTGCCGCCTATCAGCGATGCGATATCCTCTGCGACATCTTCAGGATGCGCGGAAGGCAGGTCGATCTTGTTGATCACCGGGATGATCTCGAGGTCGGCATTAAGCGCGGAATATAAGTTGGCAAGGGTTTGGGCTTCAATTCCCTGGGTGGCATCTACAACCAAGATCGCCCCTTCGCACGCGTTTAGGGCACGGCTAACTTCGTAACCAAAATCCACATGGCCAGGAGTATCGATCAAGTTCAGCTCATAGTCTATGCCATCCTTTGCGCGATATTTCATCCGTACCGCCGAGGCCTTGATCGTGACCCCTTTTTCGCGTTCGAGGTCCATGCTATCTAACACTTGTTCAGTCATCTCGCGGTCTGAAATAGTACCGGTTGTTTGCAACAACCGGTCTGCAAGGGTAGATTTTCCATGATCAACATGGGCTATGATACAAAAATTTCGAATATAGTCAGACATTCATCATCCAATAACAGTTTTAACCTGTAAAGTATAACCCATCCGCAGTAACACCTTGTTGGCGCTTGTTTTCGTTATCGGCAAGGTCACTTAAGTTTTTGAAGCAGTTCAGCTTTCTTCTGGTCAAATTCCATTTGTGTAATAATTTTTTGTTGGCGCAGAGCGTCCAATTCTTTGATCATTTGCGGGATCGACCTGCCCATATTTGAGGAGCCATTTTCAGCATCCATCCCCACCATCTCCCTGGCGTTCAACAGAGTGGTCTTGAATAACATAGGTCCGGCGATCATTTTGAACTTGTTTTCAGCGATCTCATTGGCGGTCAATATCTCAATATCACCGTAGCCAAACACACGTCCAAAAAAAGATTGCTCCAAACGGATATCGTTCACCTTCTCAATCGATGAATCGATCACATTCTTATTGAGTACTCCTGAAAATTGGATCACGCGGCGGTTTGTGATGACGTAAATATGGTTTAGGTGGACGAGCAGGTCCTTGATAAATGTGGCAACCGGGATGAGCAATAACAGGAAGGTCCAAGCCATAAGGGGATTGGCGATCGATGCAAGGGTAGCGATCACTATGATCCCGAAGATCAATATCAACTCAACAACGGTCAAACGGATCAGCGCAAACCAGTGCCGGCGAGACCTCAACAGGATGGTCTCATTGTTGCCCATCATTTCATTTACATAGCGGATCATCTTTTCACCTCTTCTGTGGGGTTGGGGCGGTTATAAGGAATTCTGTCCTTTTTATTATATGCAATCGATTCTCTCTTTTATAATCAATATGAACCCTATGGAACAGATTGAGCGAAATAAAAAAAGTTATCTTGCGGTGAACATTGGCTTGGGAACCAATATCTTGCTTGCGGCGGTTAAAACCGCGGTAGGGATTATTGGAGGAAGCCCAGCTTTATTGGCAGAGGGAGTCAATTCCACATCTGATGTAGCATATTACGTGGTGGCAATGGTATTCGTTAGGCTGGCAAACAAACCCGCCGATGATGACCACCCGTATGGCCATCAGCAATTGGAAAATATCGCGTCTTTGGTGGTGGGTTCTTTTATTGTTACCACCGCCGTCGCCATTTTTTGGGATGCCCTGGACAAGATTTGGGACTTGCTTTCCAATGAGACCATTAGCCAAGGGGCATCGCAATTGGCATTGTGGGTTGCCTTGGCTACCATTTTGGTCAAGATCATTCTCTTTTTTTATACCCGCACTTTGGGCCGCCAAACAAAAAACCCGATCGTTGAAGCAATGGCATTTGACCATGGAAATGACCTCATATCAGCTGCCGCTGCATCCATTGGTATCTATTTGGGCCAACAAGGCCATCCATGGATCGACCCTTTGGCTGGCGCTGTCGTTTCGATCCTGATCCTGCGCACCGGTATCCACATCCTCCGCGAATCCTCCTTCGAGCTAATGAACGCCGTGCCCAGCAAAGAATTGGCTGCAACCATCCAGGAGCTGGTCAAAACAGTACCGGGGGTTGAACAATTACACGAAGTCCACGCTCACCGTTTTGGGCCAAACAGTATCGTCAATATTACGATTGGCATCGATGGCGGATTAAGCGTAGTGGAAGGAGACAAGATCGCCAGCGACGCTGAAGCAGCGTTGTATGAAGCCATCCCTAATTTGCGCAAGGTTCATGTCCATTACCACCCGGCGTTAGTTGACTGGAATATCCGTACCATTGATGATATCCTCGCGACCAGCAGAAAACACTCTCATTACTGATCGGCAGGTTCTTCACCCAATATCTGGTTTATGGCTGGTTCAATGTCGATGCCGGCTCCAGATCGATCCAGCCATAATAAAAATTCAACATTTCCTTTGGGCCCCAGCAAGGTAGAACGAACCAGGCCCCTGATCGTAAACCCCTGTTCAAGCGCGAATTGGGCGATGTTTCTCAACACCCTGCGGTGAATCGCGGCATCGCGCACAACCCCCTTGCCCTTCGCAACATCCACTCTGCCTGCTTCAAATTGCGGTTTTACCAAAGTTATGATCGTCCCATCTGCATCGAGCCAACCCGAAAACACAGGCAACAGCACCTTCAACGAAATAAATGAAGCATCGCATACCACCAAGCCCGTATGTTCTGGCAGTTTTTGTACATGGCGGGCATTGGTTTCTTCCATTACCACAACCCGTTTATCAGAGCGTAGCTTCCAATGCAAAATCCCTTTGCCTACATCAATGCAATAAATTTTTGCAGCACCCGCCTGCAACAAGCAATCCGTAAAGCCGCCAGTGGAGGAACCGACATCCACACATACTTTTCCACTTACATCAAAATCAAACGCAGCCAGTGCCCCCGCGAGTTTTTCTCCGCCCCGAGAAACATAGCGTTGCTGGCCGATCAATTCAAAAACAGTATCACTGGCGTAAGACATTCCGGCTTTTTCAACCTTATTCCCATTTGCCGTCACCTGGCCAGCCATTACCAGCGCCGCCGCTTTTGAGCGGGTCTCTGCCAACCCTTTTTCCACCAATAAAACATCAACTCGCTTTTTTTCCATCGACCACCAATTTGATAGTTATTAATTAAATAAACCCAAATCAATCACTTGCGGTAAAATTAAATCATGTTCAAAGCTTTTCTCAACGCAATGCGCCCAAAGCAATGGAGCAAAAATTTTTTTGTATTCTTTGCCATCGTATTCGATAAGCAATTATTCCACATCCCGGCGCTTCTACATACGCTGGCGGGGTTCGCGTCTTTTTGTTTGTTATCCAGCTCTGTTTATATCATTAATGACATTTTTGACATCGAGGTCGACAAACAACACCCGGTCAAAAAAAACCGGCCATTACCTTCCGGCGCATTGCCTATCCAGCTTGCCGCAATCGGCGCTTTTTTACTGGCAATTTTTTCTCTTGGTATTGCTTACTTCCTTTCACCTACTTTCTTCCTAATCGGCATGGCGTATCTGCTCATGAACCTTGCCTACTCAAAATGGCTCAAACACGTTGCCATTTTGGATGTATTTATTATTGCGGCAGGTTTTATATTACGGGTTGAGGCTGGTGTTGTTCTCATCGTGGTCGAACGCTTTTCACCCTGGTTATATGTCGTAACCACACTCGGCGCATTATATTTGGGTTTTGGCAAACGTCGGGCCGAACTTGCCTTGCTGACCAAGCAAGCAGGCGAACACAGAAAGGTACTCGAGGGATACAGCCTGCCGGTATTGGATCAGTACATCACCATTGTTTCAGCGGCCACCATCCTTTCCTACTCGCTTTACACTTTCTCGGCTCCAAACCTGCCCGAAAACCATTCCATGATGCTAACCATCCCTTTCGTGGCCTACATCATTTTTCGCTACCTATACCTGATCCAAATGACCCACAACGCAGGCGCGCCGGAAGAAGTGTTACTCACTGACAGGCCGATCCAAGCCAGCGTTGCCATCACCATTTTGGCGATTTTGGTCATTTTTTACCTGCAATGACGCAAGCCCACGCCAGCGGCAAGGTGATCTTGTTTGGCGAACACGCGGTGGTGTATGGCCAGCCTGCCATTGCTGTCCCCGTTTCTCAAGTTGGGGTCACGGTGACCATTGAGACAATCCCGGGCGGGTCGCGCGTCATATCGAACCTGATCGGCCGTAATGCCCTCCTCTCTTCCATTCCCCCCTCGGATCCGTTTATGGCCTTGATCGCTGTTTTCTTTCAGGCAACCGGAACCGATCCGCGCCACGGTGTGCAATTTGAGATCGATTCCACAATACCAGTTGCATCAGGGTTGGGTTCTGGCGCTGCGGTAAGCATTGCATTGCTGCGTGCTTTAAACGCGCATTATTCAACCAATTTAGGCCCGGTGGCCATCAACGAACTAGCCTATGAGATTGAAAAGATCCACCATGGAAGCCCATCTGGAATTGATAATTCCGTGATCGCTTTTGACAAGCCGGTCTTTTTTGTCAAAGGCCACCCAATCGAAACCCTCAACCCCGTATTACCGTTGGATTTGCTTATCGGTGATACCGGCATTTACGCCCCGACAAGTCAGTCTGTTGGTGATGTCAAATTGTTATTTCACAACCACCCCGAACTATACCAGCCCATCATCGACCAGGTCGGAGAGATAGCCCGGGAAGCAAGGGCTTGTATCGAAAATGGATTGCCTGAGAGCTTGGGGAAATTAATGATTGAAAATCACCAACTGTTAAGAAGGTTGACCGTATCGTGCGGTGAGTTGGACCGGTTGGTTGAAGCAGCCATCCAAAACGGCGCCATTGGCGCGAAATTATCGGGCGGTGGAAGGGGTGGCAATATGATCGCCCTGGTCACCCCTGAAAATGCGGGCGCCGTTAGGCAGGCGCTGCTGGCCGCGGGCGCCAAGGCGGTTTATGGTACAACGGTTATGCCGCTTTAACCTTATTCTCCAAAGTGCCAAGCCCATCGATCGTCACTGAAACGGTATCACCATCCGAAAGCGGGCCAACACCAGAAGGAGTTCCCGTAAAAATGAGATCACCTGGCTCCAGGGTCATCACCGAGCTGACATACGCGACCAACGTACTCACATTGAATGCCATATCGCGCGTAGAACCCATTTGCCTTGGCTGACCAGAGACCTTGCATGTGATCAGCGCGTCGGCAGGGTCAAATTCGGTATCAATCCAGGGTCCAAACGAACAAAATGTATCGAAACCTTTGGCGCGGGTCCATTGATCGTCTGATTTTTGCAAGTCTCGCGCGGTTACATCATTTCCAACGGTATATCCCAAAATATATTTCTTGGCTTTATCAGGGGCTACACCTTTACATCTTTTACCAATCACGGCCACCAGTTCAGCTTCATGTTCCACTTGGGAAGATTGCGGCGGCAGCAAAATGGTGTCTTCAGGGCCGATGATCGATGAAGGTGGTTTTAAAAAGATAAGCGGAACCTTGGGAACTTCATTCCCCAATTCGCGAGCGTGCTCCAGGTAATTACGGCCAACACAAACGATCTTGCTTGGTTTGCATGGAGCCAATAAACGTACCGATGCCAATGGGAGTTCGGCATCGAGTCTTCGAAATTCAGAAAAAACATCCCCTTCCACTTCACCAACCATATCGTTGTACAACCAGCCATTCTTTATTGGCTCATTCTTGGTTTGGTAGCGAATTATTTTCATTTACATTAATCCCTGTGATAACCGTTAGGATGAGAGTGATGCCAGTCCCATGCGGAACGGATGATCTTTTCAAGGTCATCGTTTTGCGGCTTCCAACCTAATTCTTTTTTGATCTTTTCGGAGGAAGCGATCAGCCGGGCTGCGTCTCCGGCACGCCGTGCTTCTTCCACAACCGCGATTGGTTTGCCCGAAACTTTCTCGACCATTTCAATCACCTGCCGTACAGAATAACCGTTTCCAGATCCCAGGCAGTAAACCAGTTTGTCGTGGTCAACCAAGGCATCCAAGGCCAGCAAATGGGCAGATACCAGGTCGCTAATGTGAATATAATCGCGGATGCATGTGCCATCTGGTGTGGGGTAATCGGTACCGAAGATGGTCGCATGGGTTGCCTGCCCAAGCGCCACCGCCATTATGCGCGGTATCAAATGCGATTCTGGTTGATGGGCTTCACCGCGGTCGGGCATTGCTCCGCTGGCGTTGAAGTAGCGCAATACCGCGTAACGCAGCCCATGGATCTTCCGATACCATTCCAAAGATTGCTCCACCGCGTATTTGCTAAAGCCATAGGCATTGGCGGGTTCGATCTGAGACTCCTCGCCAAGTGGTTGCTCGCTTGATTTAAACACTGCGGCAGTGGAAGAGAAGACGATTTTTTTTACACCAAATTTCTCACCAACATCCAGCAGATTAAGCGTATATGCCAGATTGTTGCGGAAGAATTTTCCAGGGTCCTTCATGCTTTCGCCGGCCTCAATAAAGGCTGCAAAATGCATGATGGCGTCAAACGCATTATGCCTGAAAGCAGACTCGACAGCCTGAAAATCTCCCAGATCGGCATGGATAAATTTGGCTCCGGCAGGGATGGCTTCGCGGTGGCCTGTGACCAGGGAATCGAATACGGTGACAGAATGCCCACCTTCGATCAGCTGGGCGGCTGTCGCCGACCCGATATACCCGGCGCCGCCGGTAACAAGTATGTTCATTTCTACTCCTTATGCCTTCGCCAAAGCCGGCCGCTGACGATGCCAATGTGTATGCTCTTGGAAAACAGATGCGATAGTAAACAGATCATCCTCGGCAAAGAAATTGCCTAACAATTGCATTCCTACTGGCAATCCCTGGTCATCGAAACCAACCGGAATGGTAATACCCGGAATGCCCGCCAGATTGGCAGTAACAGTATAGATATCTTCCAGATACATAGCCAGCGGGTCGCCGCTGTGCGCACCGATCTTTAATGCCGTTGTGGGGGCAACCGGTCCTACAAGTGCATCCACCTGGGTAAAGGCTTTCACAAAATCCGCCCTGATACGTTGCCGAACCTTTTGCGCCTGCCCGTAATAGGCATCATAATAGCCAGAAGATAACGCGTAAGTGCCCAGCATAATACGCCGGGTCACCTCATCGCCAAATTTTTCCCCTCGGGTGCGTAAAAACACATCCCACATGCTTTTTCCTTGCAATTGCGGTCCAAACCGAATGCCGTCAAATCGAGCCAAATTGGCGGAAGCTTCAGCCGGAGCGATGATGTAATAAACTGGAACCGCATATTCGGTGTGGGGCAAAGAAATGTCAACCAATTCCGCGCCCAGGCCTCTTAATGTTGCTAAGGCGGCTCGAATCTCACGTTCAACCTCTGCTTGTAGACCGCCAATAAAATATTCCTTGGGAACGCCGATCCTTTTACCTTTTAAGTTTTTCGCCTTATTAGCCAAAACCGTTGACGGTACAGTTATTGATGTGGTTGCGTCCATGTTATCGTGCCCGGCAATTGCGGAATATACCGGCGCAATATCCTCCACACTCGCGCCAAAAATTCCGCACACATCCAATGAAGAACCGTAGGCAACCAACCCATAACGCGAAACCCGCCCATAAGTGGGCTTGATACCGCTGATGCCGCAAAAACCGGCTGGCTGGCGAACGCTGCCACCAGTATCGGTACCTAATGCCACGGGTGCCATTCTGGCTGAAACCGCAGCGGCACTCCCGCCCGAAGACCCCCCCGGAACATGGCCAAGATTCCACGGGTTACGGGTTAGGCCATACGCTGAATTTTCAGTGGTCGATCCCATCGCGAATTCATCGGTATTGGTTTTTCCAATTACGATCATCCCTGCCGCTTCCAACCGGTTTACAACCGTTGCACTGTAGGGTGGGATGTATCCTTCCAAAATTTTTGAACCGCAGGTACATGGCATGCCTTCTACTGTGATGATATCTTTCACGGCCAATGGGATGCCAAACAATGGGCTTGGGCTTTTTTTCCCGGCGGCGCGTGCATCGTCGGCTTGCTTTGCCTTTTCCATGGCACCAGCCTCATCTACATACAAGAAAGAATGAACCTCGCCATCGACGGAACGGATATGATTCAGATACTCTTTGATCACTTGCTGGCTGGTAACCATACCAGTATTTAACTGGTGGCTAAGTTCTTTAATCGATAGGTCGGTGACTGGCATGGATGTGGCTTTCGGTGGATTTGTTATTCAAAAACAGCTGGTATCTTGAATTGGCCGTTTTCTGTTGTCATTGCGGTACGCAATAATTTTTCGATGGGCAAACTATCGCCTGCTTTATCTGGGCGCAATGTTGCAAGGTTACTATTTGGGTCAGCCGCATCAACACTGGCAGAGGGCAAATTCAAGGCCTGAAGTTTGTCTACATGGCTGAGAATTGCCGATAATTGGCCTTGGTACAATTCCACCTCGGCTGGTTCCAATGTAATGCGTGCCAGCTTGGCGATGTTCAAGATCTCTTTTTTTGATAATTTCATGCCGAAAATTATATCTTATCTGCCT
>SXKT01000038.1 GCA_005778035.1 Chloroflexota bacterium | reverse complement strand
CCAACATCGATGTTGGGCTACAGGCGACGGTTGACAACCATGCCGACGTATTGCTGATCACCGATGGCGACGCGGACCGGCTTGGCGTTGGTGATGAAAATGGCCAGTTTGTAAACCAGTTGCGTGTATTTGGCCTGCTTGCCTATTACCTGTTGGAGATCCGGGGCATGCGTGGCGATATCGTCAAGACCCTCTCTACCACTGGCATGTTGAACATTTTGGGACAACAATACGGCGTACCGGTGCATGAGACCGGCGTTGGGTTCAAGTATGTCGCGCCAAAAATGACCGAAACCAATGCCCTTGTTGGCGGTGAGGAAAGCGGAGGGTATGCCTTCCGTGAGAACGTACCGGAGCGTGACGGTATTTTGGCAGGCCTGTACTTCCTCGATTTTATGGTGCGGACTGGCAAAAAACCGACGGAACTGCTGGCGATGCTGTTCAAGCAGGTTGGCGGAGAATTCTTTTACGACCGGGTCGATTCTCCCTTCTCGGGTGACCGAAAAGACCGCGAGCAAATGGTGCTGGCAGCCAACCCTGTCACCATCGGCGGGCTTAAGGTCAAGGAGCTTGTTACCATCGATGGCTTCCAATTCCGATTGGAGGATGGCGGTTGGTTATTGATCCGCTTTAGCGGGACGGAACCGATCTTGCGGGTGTATTGCGAAACACGCCATGGCGACAAGGTTAAGGCGATCCTTGCGGATGGATTGAAGATCGCAGGGATCTCGTAGAGGCCTTTTTGCGATTAACCGATACACATTGCCATTTGGACCTGGACCGATTTGGCGACGACCGGCAAGAAGTGATCGGTCGGGCGCAAATGGCTGGGGTAGAAAAGATGCTGGTGCCGGCCATACATTTGGAGTCTGCCCGGCGGCTCGTGCAATTGGCAGCCGAAAACCCGGCCGTATACGGAGCCGTTGGTGTACATCCTAACGACGCGACGTCCTGGAACATGGGGTCGGCGTCGGAGCTGATCCGCCTGGTTGAAGAAGATCGGGCCAGGCATGCGTCGCCCAAGATCGTCGCCATTGGCGAGATCGGGCTGGATCATTATTGGAAAGACGTACCGCCTGCCACCCAGGAAAGTGCCTTGCGGGAGCAATTAGGACTCGCCGCGAGGCTTGGGCTGCCGGTGATATTGCATATGAGAGAACATGCCGACGCCTCTGAAGGCAGCTGTTCTGCCACCTTGCTGCCGATCATCCGTGAATGGGTTGAAGATTTAAAGCACGATGGAAGCGAGATCGCTTCAAGGCCAGGGGTTTTCCATTCGTTTAGCGGCAGTACATTGGTGGCACAGCAAGCCCTTGACCTTGGTTTTTACATTGGGGTGACGGGACCTGTGACATATAAAAGCGCGGAACAGAAAGTGGAAGTGGTAAAATCTATTCCGTTGGACAGAATATTGATCGAGACGGATTCCCCGTTTTTAGCGCCAGTGCCGTTTAGGGGAAAAAGAAATGAGCCGGCTTATGTTCAATATGTGGCGAATGCCATAGCAACCATATTTGGAATAAACCCGCAAGAGGCAGCAACAATAACGGCAAAGAATGCCGCCCGCCTGTTTGCGTGGGAGGAAGATCTTTGAATAACACGTTCTTTAGTTACGTAAGTGAAGATATAAAAGCCGTAGAGGCGATGATGCAATTGCAGGCCGGATCGGAACACCACCCGGACCTGCGCGCCGCGTTGATTCATTTGCTTTCTGCCGGCGGCAAAAGGGTGCGCCCTACCATCGTTTTTCTCGTGGGTGGCTTGTTTTCGGCAAACAAGCAAAAACTGACCACCCTGGGCGCTGCCATAGAAATGCTTCACACAGCCACCTTGGTGCACGACGACCTGATCGATGGCGCCTTGTTGCGCAGGGGTATTCCCACCCTCAACGCCAGATGGTCTCCCGCAGCCACAGTTCTTACGGGCGATTTTATGTTTGGTCGGGCCGCTAAACTGGCAGCCGATATCGACCATTTGCCCCTGATGAAATTCTTCGCCGAAACCCTTACTGTGATCGTAAATGGCGAGATCACCCAAATGTTCGCGTCAAAAGGGCTGATCGACCGCAAAAATTACTACCAGCGGATTTACGCGAAAACCGCATCCCTTTTCGAGCTCAGCTCGTTGGGGGCAGCCCTGATCGGCACCGAAGATGAACAACAACGAAGCGCGTTAAAAAAATACGGCTACGAATTGGGGATGGCGTTCCAGATCATGGATGACATCCTGGATTTCAATGGCGACCAGGTCAAGGTCGGAAAACCCGTCGGTTCAGACCTGCTCAACGGGCTGGTCACCTTGCCGGCCATTTACTATGCTGAACGATACCCCGATGACCCAGGCGTTCTTACTCTGGCGGATGGCGGTTGGGGCAACCGCGAAAAAATGGAAGCCTTGGTGCAAACCATTTCCTCCAGCAATGCCATTCGTTATTCGTATGACGAGGCAAATGAACACATCGAAAAGGCGCTGGAAAGCATTAGCACCTTCGAAGGTACCCACGAACACGTATTGCTCACAGATCTTGCCCACTACGTGGCTGATCGATCGTATTGATCCAAAATTTCGCGTTTCTTACTGCCAAACACCTGGGTGTTGATCGGGCAGTTGGCGTGTTTTAATGATTCTTATGGGGGTCATGACCATTGGCTGGCATTTTTTAAAGGTGGGCAAGTTGACGACCACCCTTTGACATGTTAAAATGGCACATCAATTGAGGCTAAGCCTTTGTTAAGAGAATACTGTGGAAACCCTAAAAAATCGCCTTCGGATCAATGTAGGATTCATCATCAATGCCACGGTGGGGTATACACGTGAGTTTGACTTTGAGTTTGCCCAATACAAGGATGATGACCTGAGCCTCAATTTGGTACGCGGGGAAATAACGATCTCTCGTGCCGCCCAAGGTTTGTTGGCAGAAGGGAACTTTGAGGCCAATACGCCACTGGAATGTGTGAAATGCTTGACGGAGTACCAACAAGCGGTCCAATGGCAATTCTCCGAATTTTTCGCCTTCAAAGAAGAGAATATCACTGAATCTGGGTTGCTTGTTCCTGATGACGCCCAGATCGACTTCAAAGAATTATTCCGCGAGTTCGCAATCTTGGAATTCCCGATCAGGCCTGTTTGCATGGCCGATTGCAAGGGCTTGTGCATAGAGTGCGGGATCAATTTGAACCAATCAGATTGCGGCCATCGGCAAGGGCCATCGGGTCCATTATCAGAACTAAGAAATATCATCGGCAACTAATTTCAGGTCCTACAAATTTATTCAGGCTGAAGGAGGTAATGAGTGTCATCATCGCAACGTTTGAAGCACGCCGAGATCATGAATTTGCTCATGGAACGCGCCGGTATTCAGGGTTACCTCACATCTGATGATGTTCTGGAGATCGCCTCCGACTTTGACGTGGAAAAACGAAGTGTGATCCTCCATGCGTTGCGCCAACGCGGTGTGGAGTTTTTTGACCTTGAAAAAGAGGATGACCCGGTTCAATCGTTGGGGGCTGAGGTTGAAATGCCAGCCTCCGATACCAGCGTAGATGATGGCATCAGCGGTGAAGACTCGCTAACCCTATACTTCAAGGAAATGTCAAAAGTACCGCTCCTCTCCCACAAAGAGGAGATCGATATCGCGGTGAGGATCAGGGATGGCGCGAACGCTACCCGCAAATTACAGCTTTCAACCGACATGGATTTGGATGACCGCGATGAACTTGAGTCGAAAATTGTCGATGCCCAAGCGGCAAGGGACCATCTGATCAAGGCCAACACCCGGCTGGTGATCAGTGTTGCCAAAAAATATGCCAACCATGGAGTTGCCCTGATCGACTTGATCCAGGAAGGCAATTTGGGATTAATGAAAGCCGTTAGCAAGTTCGACCACGAGAAGGGTTTTCGTTTCTCAACGTATGCCACTTGGTGGATCCGACAGTCCATCACCCGCTCCATAGCCGATCATTCTCGAACCATTCGTTTGCCAGTACATATGTCTGACCGGATCCGAAACATTTATAAAAAAAACCACGAGCTGGAACAAAAATTAGGCCGGACCCCTACCATCGAAGAATTGGCTGAGGAGCTGAATATTCCGGTGAAAAAGCTTCAATGGAGCATGAAAGTATCCTGGTTGCCGTTGTCGCTCGATAGCCCGATGGGCGATGATGACGAATCGGACCTGGGAATGTTCATTGAAGACGACATTACACCCACACCTACCCAGGTGGTGTACCAAAACTTGCTCAAAGAGAAGATCAGCGAGGTTCTATCCTCTTTGCCAGCCCGCGAGATGAAGATCATCAAGATGCGCTTTGGCCTGTTGGATGGACGCATTTATACGTTAGAAGAAGTGGGCCTGAAATTTGGCCTGACACGAGAGCGTATTCGGCAGATCGAGGCGATCGCCTTGCGCCATTTGCGCAACCCCAAGCGCTCATCAGAGCTGCGCGAATTCATGTAAACCGCCCAATTATAGTAAAATCATAACCCAACCTGTATAGGTTCGCGGCTTCTATCAGCGCGCATTCGCACTTACTGAGGTCCACAAATGGCTGAAAATATCCTGATCGCAATCGCATGGCCCTATGCCAATGCTGAAATTCATGTAGGAAACATCACCGGTTCGCATCTGCCAGGTGATATTGTTGCGCGTTTCCACCGCCTTAAAGGCAACCATGTGCTGATGGTTAGCGGAACAGATTCTCACGGAACACCGGTTACCATTGCCGCCGAAAAAGAAGGCGTGACGGTAGAATCTGTCTATAAAAAATATCATACCGGCTTTTTGGAACTGTTCCAAAAAGCGGGCATAACCTTTGACTGTTTCACCTCCACCCACACCAGCAACCACTTTAAGGTTTCCCAGTCCATTTTTCTGGCTTTAAAACAGAACAATTACCTTTTTACCAAGGTAGAGCCGCAATGGTATTCTCCCCAGGCGAATAAATTCTTGCCAGACCGTTTTGTGGAAGGGACATGCTACATATGCGGTTATAAAGAAGCCCGTAGCGACCAATGCGATGGTTGCGGCAATGTGCTGGAGGCCGCCCGGTTGATCGAACCCAGGTCGAAGGTGGATGGCTCTACACCTGAACTGCGGGATACTGAACATTTTTACATAGATCTTTCGGCATTGGAGCCGAAGGTAAAACAATTTCTTCAAGACCGGTCTGGCTATATGCGCGATACCGTTCTCGGAGAATCGCTCGGCAAGATCGAATCGGAAGGGCTAAAGCCACGGCCGATCACGCGCGACCTCGAATGGGGCATCCCTGTGCCTGTTGAAGGGTGGGATGGAAAATGCCTGTATGTTTGGTTCGAGGCTGTCATAGGCTATTTGTCGGCAGCCATCGAATGGTCTTTGCTGACCGGTGGTGACTGGAAGGAATGGTGGGTCTCTCCGAATGCACGCCAGTATTACTTTATTGGCAAGGATAATATTTTCTTTCACGCAAGCCTTTGGCCCGCCGAGCTGATGGGCGTGGGGGAGCAATTCGCCGAAGTGTTCTCTGGTGAAACAGGCGTAAAACTCAACCTGCCATACGATGTGCCTGCCAACCAATTTATGAATATGGAAGGGCAGAAGATCAGTGGCAGCCGAAGGTGGGGTGTTTGGGGAGCAGACTTTTTGGAGCGCTATGACCCCGACGCATTGCGATTTTACCTAACTGCCAACATGCCAGAAAATAAAGACAGTGATTGGGACTGGGCTGAATTTGTATCGCTGAATAATGGCCAACTGCTTGCCACCTGGGGTAATCTTGCCAACCGCATGCTCTCTTTTGCCTACAAAAATTGGGATGGCCAAGTGCCTGAGATCGAGGTTTCAAACCTGCGCGAAGCAGACCGAAATCTGCTTGAAACCATCAAGAGTGGCTTTAAGTTGGTGGAGGCAGAATATTCGGCTGTCCATTTGCGAAACGCCCTCTCTGAAGCGATGAAATTGGCAACGGAAGTAAACCGATATATCGATGCCAACGCACCGTGGAAGCAGATCAAGGAAGACCGCGACGCAGCAGCGTTAACTGTTTACACCGCACTGCACGCGATCGATACGCTCAAGATCCTGTTTGCCCCGATCCTTCCGTATACATCAGAGAAACTGCACAATATTTTTGGCTATGACACAAGCTTGTTTGGCCAGCAATTCGTGGAATCTGTAGCCGATGGCCTGGGCGAACATAGCGTGCTAAGATATGAGGCCCCCCAAGGCCAACAATTGCTTTGGCAGGAAAGCCAATTAAAACCCGGCCAGGTACTGAATGCCCCTGAACCCTTGATCAAAAAACTGGATGAGAAAGTAGCAGAAGAAGAACGCCAAAAATTGGGGAAGTAAGTTAACCCGGTAGCGCTTCGGTTTTTTCCGCCCATTTTTCTGGCAGCAGGAATAAGCCAAAACCAAACAGCCTGATCACCGCTGTAACCAATAAAGCGGTGGCCAGGCTGTAATTATCCGCGATGGTAGTGCCGATCATGGGTGCGATCATGGTTGACATATATTGCATTAGCTGGGCTACCGATACAAAAATGGCTGAATACCTGACCGGAACTGTCTTCATCAACTCGTCAAAAAATACCAGGTCCAACCCCGATTGGAACAAACCAGCGATGACCGCGTAGCCGTAGATCCAATTCACATCGGTTTGAAATGCCACCAAAGCCGGGTAGCTGATCATGCCGGCGGTGGTCATCAATAACACCACCCTGCCACCCCACCTGGCCGATACCCTGGGCCAAATAACATAACCAACAAGCATCAGGATGGTCATTAGCATATTGATGGTACCGATCTGGCTGTCGGTGGCTTTTACAACGTTTACAAAATAAAGTGGCAAGATCGGCCCGCTCATAAAAATGGCGCTCAGGTATACAAATCGTTTGCCAGAGAAAGAGACAACCCGTGGTGCGGCGAGGATGGTTTTGGCTGTGTCCCAAATATTTTCGAGCAGCGGTTGGCCTTTTGGAGCAACGATCACCTCCTGGTCTGGTATGGTGATCTTGCGTGAGAATACATACGAGATCAGCCCGCCAAATGACAAACCGAGGAACATCAGGCCATAGTTGATCGGGAATTGGACCAGATTGATAATGCGGGTAATGAAGAACGTAAACACCACCGAGGTAAAACCAAACACAGCCCAGCGTTTACTCAACAGGTCGTAGCGTCCTTCGGGGCCTGCAACTGCATTCATCACCACATTGAAGGCGATTGAAAGCGCGATCTGGGGAATGGAGGCCAATGCCATTACCATCAGGGTTGCCAGAATGACGTTATCGGAAGGAAACAATAACGTGATGATACCGGTGAAGGCATAACTGGATATTACCAACAACCTTGAGGTGCCATACCATGGGATGATGTTTTTCCGCCCCTGTAAAAACCGGCCAACCACCATGGCCAACAGCAAACCTGTAATGCCCGGCATGGTGGAAAGCAAGCCAACCTGAAAATTGCTGGCACCCATGCGGGTGAGGAAGACCGGCAGGAAAGGGGCCGCCACATTGGAAATGCTGACGCCGACCGCATCGATGAGGACGTACCTGAAATTGTTACGGCGTACTTGGGGATCTGCGACGATGTTAGGTTGCACGCCTAAATTGTACTTTGAAAAAACCACAGCCTGCCTTTAAAAAAACTACCCGTCAGGAAAATTAGACTGACGGGTTTTCAAAATTCTTCTATATAGGGTTATTTATCCACTGACAGCCGTAGTGATGTTGAACTTGGGAGGATTTTCAAGGTGCTTTTTTACAGCGCATAATTCAGCGCTTCTGATCAGGGAATCACGATATTTTTCAGGGAAAGAGGGAGGGACCTGGATCTCAAGGTCGATCTTTTCGATCATTCCGGTAAAGTTGGGGTGAATCCGTTGCAGGATACGGATGCCATCTGTGGGTAAACCGCGTTGCTGGCAAAAGCCCAATACGTAAATGCCTGCGCAGGTGCCAATTGAGGATAGAAAAACAGAGAAAGGTGTGGGGGCGGTTGCAGCCGGCGGTTGGTCGGTTTTGACAGTAAAGGAACCAAAGTGGGCATCCACACGTGCTCCGCCCGGGAAGTCGATCATCATTTCCATTGAAGTTACTCCTAAGTGATTGTTGTGCCTTTTTGATTCAACCCGCACCAAAAGGTTACAAAATCAGAAGGGGGCGATGATCGCCTCTCTTTTGCCTCGAACGGAATTGATGACGTAAACCGCGTCAAAGCCCCCCAGTTCTTCCACGGTGATCACCTTTTCCACCAGATCACCTTGAGCAAGTAGGTGCTCTCGGTATGTGCCAGCCAAAAGACCGCATTGCAAGGCTGGCGTGTATTCAACGCCATCCTTCACGAAGATCAGATTTGCAATCGCGGTTTCGGTGACCTGGCGTTGGCGGTTGTAATATATATAGTCTTGTGTGGGCGAAGCCCCCCGTTGGGGAAATAATTTTTCCCATTGGTCGGTTTTATGGAAATACAAGCGTTCCTTTTCATCGATCGGTTCGCTTGTAAGCTGTAACAGTACCGGCTGGCCAACCGGGTCCTCAACTACCGGCATCACCTCGATGTCAGTTCGCCCATATTGGTCTAACAGCAGGCGCACCTTTAACACATCCGTTTCTTTGCCTAAAACGCTGGCCATCAGGCCTGCCAAAACGGCGGAATGGTCAAATGGGTAGCCAAAATATTGGCAGGAGCGCGCCAGGCGTTGCAAATGTTGGTCCTGCAGCCAAAACCCTTTTTGCCCCTCCCACAAAAGGGTTTCCTTCAGCCGAACGGTAGCTGGCGGTTGGGTCAGTACTTTCGTCTTCATCAACAGCTCATCATACTCACCCTCTTCCGAAGAATCCCAGACGACACCGCCGCCGGCCCCGTAGGCAAGGGTAGCGGTGGCGTCATCGATGACCGCCGTTCGTATCGCCACATTGAATTGGGAATCGCCATTTGGGCGAATGAAGCCGATGCTGCCGCAATACAAGTCCCTTGTGTCGGATTCCAATTTGTTGATGATCTTCATGGTGTTGATCTTGGGAGCGCCAGTGATCGATGCACAAGGAAATAGCGCAAAAAAGATCTCGGCGTTGTTGGCAGGCGTGGTTGCCCTTACTGTGGAGGTGAGTTGTAAAACAGTGGGATAGCGTTCTACATCATAGAGCGATGGCACATGCACGCTGCCAAGCTCGGCGATGCGGCCGAGGTCGTTGCGCACCATATCCACGATCATCACGTTCTCCGCCTGGTCCTTGGTTGATTCGCGCAAGGATCTGGCAGCCAGATCGTCTTCCGCCAAAAAGCGTCCGCGACGGGCCGTGCCTTTCATTGGCCGGCATTCAACCTTCTTGCCGATTTTTTCGTAGAATAATTCGGGTGACGCACTACAGACGGTTTTGCCCCCAAAACGCAAAAAAGCGCCGTAACAAACGCCCTGGCCGGCAACCATGTTCGAGAAAAGGTGCTCTGGCGACCCTTGCAAGGTTGCCAAAAAGCGCATGGTCAGGTTCACCTGGTAGGTATTTCCAGCCGCAATGTTATTTTTAACATCCCCAAATGCCTGTTGGTATTCTGTCCGGCTCATTTGTGGGGCCAGGTTATATAGCAATGCCGGGCCGCTTGAACATGGGTTTTGCGCGCGTTGCTCGGCATTCGCAAAAATGGCGATCCAACAGGTAAAGGGTGTTGAAAAATTGGCGGGTTTAACATTTTTCCAGGGAAGGTTGGCTTCCGCTGCTTCGTATGGGATGGCTGCCACAACCCAGGCGTTCTGTTTCATCGCGGTTTGTTCAGCGCGTTCAAAGGCAAGCTTGTATTCCTGCGCGTTTTTGGGTAACCACTGTTGCATCAGGCCAGAAAATTCCAACCAAACCTTGTGGCGCATGTCGTAAAGGAGGGCTCTTTCCATGGAATTGCCGGTTGCCTATGCAG
Organism: Chloroflexota bacterium; assembly: GCA_005778035.1. Lineage (GTDB taxonomy): Bacteria > Chloroflexota > Anaerolineae > Anaerolineales > Villigracilaceae > UBA5195. Next base: position 38,767 of record SXKT01000038.1, on the reverse strand, counting down.
ACAATTTGATAATGTGGTTGGTAATGCGCTCGGCAGCGTGGCCATCTCCATACGGGTTGGCAGATTTGGCCATTTTGGCGTATTCGTCCGGGTTATCCAACAAGGTGCGTGCCATTGAGAAAACCTTTTGGCGGTCTGTTCCTGCAAGCCGAACCGTACCGGCGGCGACGCCTTCTGGCCTTTCGGTCACGTCGCGCAAGACCAATACAGGGATGCCAAAACCAGGGGCTTCTTCTTGCAGGCCGCCACTATCGGTGAGAACCAAATGGCTCATTTTCATCAAATGAACCATGGGCAGGTAATCCAATGGCGGTAAAAGGGTGATGTTGGGGTCATCAGACAGAATAGCATGGGCTGGTTCTTGAACATTGGGGTTGAGGTGGACGGGGTAAACAATATGGACCGTGCTGCCATAATGGGCAGAAATGTCGCGAAGGGCATGGAATATTTCTGACAGTGGCTGGCCAAAATTCTCTCGCCTGTGGGCAGTGACCATGATGACCTTTTTGCCTTCCAATTGGGCAGCCAGCTGCTGTATTTGTGGCGGGCAAGGCAATTGGGCAACCTGCCGAATGGCATCGATGACGGTATTACCGGTTACAAAGATTCTTTCAGCGGGAACATTTTCCCGCAGGAGGTTGGCGCGCGAGGTTTCGGTTGGCGCAAAATGCGCACTTGCCACTACACCCGCAATGCGACGGTTGACCTCTTCAGGAAACGGCGCATAAATGTCACCGGTACGAAGTCCGGCTTCTACATGGCCGAATTTTATTTTATGGTAATATGCCAAAACCGAGGCAACCATCACCGTGGTTGTATCTCCCTGGGCAAGCACCCAATCGGGGCGAACTTTTTGCAACACCGGATCGAGTTGTTGGTAGATGTTGGCGGTGATCTGCGCAAGAGATTGGTTCGGTTGCATCAGGTTCAGGTCAAAATCGGGCCTGATCTTGAATAAGTCCAGCACTTGGTCCAGCATTTGGCGGTGTTGCCCTGTCGCGCAAACCACCGGCTAGATCATGCCATGTTCGGCCAACCTGCTAACCAAAGGAGCCATTTTTACAGCCTCGGGCCGGGTGCCAATGACAGAAAGTACTTTGATCTTTTTCATCAGGTGAATTTTAACCTTTTTGCCGCAATGAAGAGCATCTTAAATAGCAATGCCCCGTGGCGCCATCGGTCGATATTGGTACTGCCATAGGTACGGTCCTGATACCGGATCGGCATATCGATGATCTTCAGGTTCAGTTTGCTGGCTCCAAAGATCAGGTCATAATCTCCGAATGGATCGAATTCGCCAAAATAAGCCCGATTGGCTGCCAATTTTTGGTAATTCTCCCGGCTGATCACCTTGGTGCCGCACAAGGTATCTTTTATGGGTTGGCCAAGCAGCCAGGTGAATGCCAGGCTAAAGAATTTGTTTCCGACCAGGTTTAGAAAGCGCATGGCTTGGTCTCCCATGGGGTACACCAGGCGCACCCCATTGATGAACTCGCCCTTGCCATCCCGGATGGCGTTGTAAAATCGGCCCAGGTCTTCTGGCTGAACCGTCAGGTCGGCATCGAGGATCATCAGGATGTCGCCGGTTGCTTTATCAAAGCCTACCCGTACTGCGTCTGCCTTGCCTTTTCCGGGCTGTTTATACAGGCTGGCCTTTGTTTCAGGGTGGTTGGCAATTGCGGCTTCAATCACCTGATACGTATCATCCGTGGAGTTTCCTTCAACAAAGATCAACTCCTGGCTTTTGCCAAATTTCGGCAATCGGGTAAAGGCATTTTCGATGTTGCCGGCTTCATTGCGTGCGGGCACAACGATACTCACCGATAATTCTGGCTGGGCATCTGTGCTAACTGGGCGGGCGATTGTCAGGTTGGTCCACGCGAAGGCCGAAAATGGCCAAACCTTTACCAAAAACCGATTAAAAAAAGTGCCGATCCAAGGAACAGGCAACAGGATCTCTTGCGAGTGGGACACCTGTTCGTAGCCAGCCAAGGCAATAATATTCTCCAAATCGGCGGGGGTAAACCAGTTTTGGGCCATCAGTGTTTGCGCCAGGCCCATGCTGGAGCCAAGGCTTAGCAAAGGCTGCACAACACGGCTGTAATAATTAAATATGATCCGGGTGGATGGGGTACAGTATTGGCGGATGTGCAGCAAAATGGATTGTACATCCCAAACATCGTTGATAAGATCGGAGAGGATGATCACATCAAAAGTTTCATCCAGTTTGAAGGAGTGGGCGTCAGCGACCATAAAGTGCAAATGGGGATATTTGTTGACCGCAGCTGAAACCATCTCGGAAGCGATATCAACACCCACCCCGCGGGATGGCTTCAACGAGGCGAGCAAAGCGCCTTGGCCGCAGCCGATCTCCAATACACGCAAGCCGGCGCCGACCTGGTATTTGTATAATTCACCCAGCCTGTGATGATAGGCTTTGCTGAATAGGCTACCGTCATATTTCTGAATGGAGATCGCGTTCCAATGCGCTGCCCGTTTTGCCAAATGCTCAGCTTGTTTGTCAGATATGGCCATTGTTGTTATCCGAAAGAATTTTTTGTAAAGCCCATGCAACACCATCTTCATCGTTGGATGGCGCGACCAGGTCAGCGGCTGATTTTACGGCAGGCACCGCATTCTCCATCGCGATCGACAGTCCGGCCACTTCAAATGCCATCAGGTCGATCTCCTGGTCGCCGATCATTGCTACTTCGGCCGCTTCGACATTTTTATATGCCGCGTACTGCAGCAGCCCAAAACCTTTATTGACCTGCTTGTGGGTTGCGTCCATATAAATGTGGCTTGAGACCACATAAAACAAAGACGGGCATTCTTGTTCCATAAACTCACAAGTGCGCCTTAGTAATGGCAGGTCTGCCCCAAGGGTTATTTTTAAGAGGGGTTGGTCGAGATCTTTTCTGGGATCATTGCTAACCAATCCCAATTCGATCTCTGCCCGGGTCTTGGGGTCCAATATACCATACCGTTTTTCGCTGCCGTACCAGATCATCGAACCTGATGTGGATTCGCCCAGCATGGCAATGTCAAATCGTTCACAATGACCGATCAACTTATCCATTTCTGCAGGGGAATAAAATGGCCAGGAACCGATCGATTTGCCACCTTTACCGCTGCGGATGGATGCCCCTGCCGAACTGATGTAGGGCAGGTCTATCCCCAGCTGGTTTAAGGCGAACTCCGCGCCGAGCATTCCCCTGCCGGTAATGATCACGATCTCCAGGCCGGCATCGATCGCGACCATTAGGGCTTGCCTTACCGGGGCAGTGATCTCTTTTTTACTGTTGTACAATGTGCCATCCAGATCGATGGCCACCATTTTTATCATTGTTGAAAAAAAACCTTTCGTGGAATGGAGTTAATCCTACCATACAGGAGTACGGTAAGAATCGGTGGGTGGGTAGGTTATAATATCATCCATGGAAGAACGAATTCAAAAAGTGATGGCCCAGGCAGGGATTGCTTCTCGCCGCGATTGCGAAGAGTACATTATAGCCGGACGGGTCAAGGTAAATGGAAAAATTGCTGTGATCGGCCAAAAAGCCGATCCTGACAAGGACCATATTACTGTCGACAATCGTGTGATCAAGGGCTTGGAAAAAAAGGTTTATTTCGCGCTCAATAAACCGAGGTATGTGTTATCGACAGTGGAAAATGAAAAAGGCGACGAGCGCAGGACCGTTCGCGACCTGATCCCTTCCGCAGAACGGTTATACCCTGTTGGAAGGCTGGATTTTGAGAGCGAAGGACTGATACTCATGACCAATGATGGGGATCTTGCCCAAAAGCTGACCCATCCTTCGCACGGGCACACCAAGGAGTACCAGGTACTGGTAGCGCGCCAACCCGATAACGAGCAGATCGAAACCTGGAAACGTGGGGTGGTGTTAACCGATGGGTACAAAACCCAACCTTGCACCGTACGAGTGCGTAGCTTGGCAGGCAAAGGCGCCTGGTTGGTGGTGATCATGAAGGAAGGCCGCAAGCGCCAGATCCGAGAAATTGCCGCTTTATTAGGGTTGCCGGTTGTGCGAATATTGCGTGTTCGGATCGGCAGTTTAAAACTTGGGACCCTAAAACCCGGTGAGTGGCGTGAATTGACCAGCCTGGAAGTGGAAGAATTAAACAAGGAAGAGGTACGGCCGGCGCCATTTAAAAAAACATTCGTCAAAAGGGCGCCACGTTCCGCCGCGCCGGCAGAACCAAAGCCAAGCAAGAAAGAAATGGCCAAAAAATTTATCCGTGGAATTAAATCAAAATAGGGAGCGCAAGCTCCCTATTTTTTTTTCCGCAGAAAAATTAGGAACGCAGATCGATGATCTCGAGAACAACCGGGGACAGGCATTCCCGAATTTGATCCATGCTCAGGCCGGCAGCTTTAAATGTGACGATACGGGTACCTTCTTTTTTACCCTTGAACTGGCCGAGTGAGACAAAAGTGCCTTTCTTTTCGGCAATATGTTCGGTGATCTTTGCCAGGGAACCTGGTTGGTCCTCGATGACCACCGTAGCGCGAATCCCGCTCTCGCGGGCGCCGAGCAATTCCAAAAAGACCTTGAACAGGTCGGTTTCGGTGATGATGCCGACACAATGGCCATCCTTCATTACCGGCAAACCGCCGATCTTGTTGTCTGCCATGATACGGGCCGCTTGCTCGATGGGGGTATCTTCAGTCACAGTCAGTACATTTGAGGTCATCACTTCACTGACGGTGATCTTGCTGAGCAGATAGTTCATTTCCCATATCGAAAGCGTGGTAACAGGGGAAGGAGAAGCATTCAAAAGGTCTTTGTCGGAAACAATGCCAACCAATTTGCCATCCTTAACCACCGGGGCGCGCCTGATCTTTTCTTTTTTCATCAGGATGAGTGCATCTGAGATGGGCATATCAGGTGAAATTGAAATGACCGGTTTGGACATCTTATCGCCAACAAGCATAGGATACCTCCGTGGATATAGTTGTGTAATTATTATAATCTTGGCGTGGGTATTTCAAGTATGACATTTGTAAGAAGTTGGGCAATATGTCTTATTGAGAAGCCAACAGCCAATCCAGCGTACTTGCCCCGCCAAGGGCAATGAGCAACATTTTGACAATTTTGCCAGCCGCGCACCAAAAGAAGAATTGGCGCAACGGGATCTTTAACGCCCCGGCGGCAATGCCGGCAAGGTCGAAAAACGGGTTGGGAATGACAGACAAGACAAAGATCGCAACACCGCCGTATTTTTCAACGAATGGATGGATCTTTTTATAGGTGTCCGTTTTGGTCAGCATTCCCTGCCCTGTAGAACCGGCGATGTAACCGGATACTTCACCGATGGCACTGCCAATACCAGCTACAACACCAACGATAACCGGATTCAGTACACTGCCGAGCGCGAAAACCAACGCAATGCCCGGGGCGGGCAGAATGATGGTTGCGTTTGCAAGAATGGAAAGTAAAAAAATGCCCGGATACCCCCATGCTGCCAATTGGGCAGTTTGGTCCCGAAGTTGATAGATAGCAATGCTTAGCCCGGCCATCAAGATCAACCCGAGTGCGGGTATCAAGGCATTTTTAATTTTTTGCCACATGGGCGATGTTTATGCTTCCGAGATCTTGATGGTATGGATCTTTACCGCAGGTGAACCGATCTTGCTTGGGTCACGTGGCTTGATCGACATCAAAACATCCTCCCCTGCGATAAGCGCGCCGAATACGGTGTGGCGATCATCCAACCAGGGGGTTTCTACGTGGGTGATGAAAAATTGGGAACCATTGGTGCCAGGGCCAGCGTTTGCCATCGAGAGGATGCCGCGTTTGTTGTGCCTTAGGCTGGAGACAAACTCATCTTTGAAGCGGTAACCTGGCCCGCCTGTTCCAGTTCCGGTGGGGTCGCCACCCTGGGCCATAAAATCGGCGATCACACGGTGAAAGATAGTGTTATCGTAAAAACCTTGCTTGGCCAAAAAAACAAAATTGTTCACGGTGATGGGGGTTTTGTCCGCAGTCAGCGAAAAGGTCATTTCGCCATTATCCGTGACGAAGGTGGCGGTGTACTTCTTTTTAGTGTCGATCGACATCGCCGGGGGGGTATTCCATTCCATAGTACAACTCTCCTGTGTGTTTAGATTAATTCCTGAACGCGCGCTATTACCATTTCCAGCGCTGTTGTATTGTAACCGCCTTCAGGGATGATCAGGTCGGCGTAGCGCTTGGAAGGTTCTACAAACTCCAGGTGCATGGGCCGTACTGTGTTGAGGTATTGTTTAATGACCGAGTCGGGGGTTCGGCCCCGGTCTTCAATATCCCTTTTCAATCGCCGAATAAATCGCAGATCCGCATCCGTATCAACGAAGATCTTTATATCGAACAACTTGCGCAAATCGGCATCTGAAAAGATCAAGATCCCCTCAACGATGATGACCGGGTGGGGCAGGATCTTGATCGTCTCGGTTGTCCGGCTATGGGTCGAGAAATCGTAATGGGGCATTTCAATTGCGGCCCCATCGCGCAGCGATTGAACATGGCGAACCATCAATTCGGTTTCCAACGAATTGGGGTGGTCAAAGTTGACTTCCGCTTTCAGGTTTGGCGGCAGTCCAGATAAGTCTTTGTAATAGGCATCGTGTGGTATATAGGCGATCTTATCTGGGCCGACCTTGTTTAAGATGGCCTGCGAAACGGTTGTTTTACCAGAACCGGAACCGCCAGCGATTCCCAGGATGATTGGTGTTCGAAGAATGGACATGATCAAATTATAACGGGTGCGGCAACAAAAAACCCGTTGGCAAGCCTATTCGCCAACGGGTTTTTACCAAAATCACTTTCGAGAATTAAACTTCCAACGAGTAAGCCAGGCCAACCGTGCCGGGCCCGGTGTGTACACCGATCACAGGGCTTACTTCCGAGTAGATGCGCTCGACGACAGATAGCTTCTCAGCGGTCTTGTCCAGCGCAGATTTGGCGTCTTCGAAGGCATTGGCGTGCATGGTGGCAAGGCGGATATTGCCTTTGCCGGCGGCTTTTTCCTCGATCAGCTCGATCACTTTATCCACCGCCTTGGATTTGGTTCGCACGCTGGCAACCGCCTCGATCTTGCCATCAGCAATGGTCAGGATCGGTTTGAGATTCAGGGCGGTGCCAAGGAACTTTTTGGCAGAATTGATACGCCCGCCGCGGTGCAGGTACTCCAGGGTATCTACAACGAAATATACACCGGTGTTGGCATGGGCCATTTCTGCCACAGCCTGAATATCCCCAACAGATGCTCCATCCTTTGCGGCGCGGGCGGCAGCGAGGGCTTGAAATCCCAGACCCATTGAAGTTGTGGATGAATCGAATAGGTGGATCTTATCCTTGCCGGTCTCAAGCATATCTACTGCCTGCATGGCCGAAGCCAGAGTGCCCGAAAGTTTGGATGAGATGAAAAGGCCGAATACTTCGTAGCCTTCCTGCAAGCAAGAATTAAAGGTCTTCAACATGTAGCCGGGAGTCGCCTGAGAGGTGGTTGGGCTGACCTTGCTTTCGGCCAGTTTTTTATAAAACTGGGCCGGGGTAATGTCAACGCCATCTTCATAGGTATCGCTGCCCCAAATGACAGAGAGCGGTACAACTCTGATGTTGTACTGGGATAAAATTTCTTGCGGTAAATAGGCGGTACTGTCCGTTACGATTGCGACTTTTGACATGGTTCCTCCGGGAATGTGGAAATAATGAATAAAACACTATGATTGCGATAAGGGTTCATTTTACTACAGGTGCCTTGGCCGGAGTTAGCCATATACCAGCCACCGTGGTGGTTAAAAAACGAATTTCATCCAATGGTATAATGATGAAGTTAAATATTGGAGCACGGAGTAGCAATTTGGCATTCAATCCTATCAGTTGGTTGCTTGGTAGGTTTTCCCTTGATATAGGGATCGACCTTGGAACCGCGAATACTTTGGTATATGTTCGTAACAGGGGCATCGTCATCAACGAGCCATCCTGGGTTACGATCGATAAACGCACCCGCGAACCGCTGGCCGTTGGCCAAAAAGCCAAGGAGATGGTTGGCCGGACAGCCGGGAATTTTCTTACCTTGCGGCCGGTGCGCGACGGGGTTATTTCTGAGTTTGATGTAACCCAGGTAATGCTTACTTACTTTATCAACCAGGTGCATGAACAAACCATTGTCCCGTTGCCCCAGCCCAGAGTGGTTATTGGCATACCGGCCGGTGTAACAGAAGTTGAAAAACGGGCAGTTTACGATGCCGCACGTTCTGCGGGCGCACGAGAGGCTTACCTGATCGAAGAGCCAATTGCTGCCGCGTTAGGTGCTGGCTTGCCGATCGGCGATGTACGTGGTTCGATGGTGGTTGATATTGGCGGTGGTACCACCGAAGTAGCTATTGTAGCCATGGGTGGTGTTGTGGTTTCGCGATCTTTGCGGGTTGCCGGCGATGAAATGGACCAGGACATCGTCCAGTACATCCGCAACAAGTACAACTTGCTGATCGGCGAGGGAGTTGGCGAACAAATTAAAGTGGCAATTGGGTCAGCGTATCCCTTGCCGCAAGAAAAAACCGTCGAAGCTCGTGGCAGAAACCTGGTTACAGGTTTGCCAGAATCGCTGGAGGTATCCTCCGTTGAGATCAGGGATGCCCTAAGTGGTTCAATTCAGGTGATCATCGATACCATTCGCGACGCTCTGGATGAGGTGCCACCGGAGGTTATCTCCGACCTGATGGACACGGGAATATGCCTGGCGGGTGGCGGCGCGTTGCTGCAAGGCTTTGCAGATCGTTTGGCTGATGAACTCCATTTGAGGGTTTGGCAGGCCGAAGACCCGCTGACGTGTGTGGCGCGTGGTACGGGTGTGGTGTTGAACGATTTTGAACGAATGCGCCATTATTTGGTCGGCTTGGAGCGCGGTTCTACCCGGCATTCCGGGTAATTGCCCGTTTGTTGGGCCAAAAATGAAAAAAAACCAAAATTTTCAACCCGCCATCATCATCGGCTTGTCCCTCGGCCTCATCATTCTTGCGCTTAGCGGTGGATTGGGCAGCATTTCAATCTCCATCACATCGGGCATGGTCGATGCACAGGAATTTGTATATTCCCGATTTGTAGTGCTCAAGGAATTTTTTACCATCCCGAGAGATGTTGTAACCTTGCGGCAACGCAACGCCCAATTAGAGTCCGAACTGGCAAGGTTGCAGGCAGATGTCGTCACCTTGCAGAAAAGCGTCGAAGAAGGGGAGATCCTTGCCGCGCTGGTTAAATACTCACGCACCAACCCTGAAAATACCTTCCAGGCAGCCAATGTTATTGGCCGCGATCCAAGCCCGTTTTTGAGGTATCTGATCATCGATAAAGGTTCCAGTCATGGAATTCTCAAGGGAATGCCGGTCGTCACCGAGCAAGGCCTTGTTGGCAGGGTGGATGCTGTGATCAGCGATGCCGCGAGGGTGCAGCTCATTACTGATTCCGCGTCGGTGGTCAATATTCGGCTGGACAAAGCCCAAAGGGACGCCGTATTGAGGGGTTCTCCCAACGGCGATTTGCTGATCGAGCTGCTTAGCCAGGATATCATCGTTGAGCCTGGTGAAGTGGTACTGACCAGTGGCATTAGCGGTGGATATCCATCCGACCTCATCATCGGTCAGATCATCAATGTTAAGAAAAAAGACTCAGACCTGTTCCAGGAGGCCACGGTTCAACCGGTCGTGGATTTTAGGAACCTCAAATTGGTTATGGTCATCCGCAACTTTAAGTCCATCGACATCACGCCATTAACAACGGGGCAATGATGCGCACCTTAATGATGGCACCTCTACTGTTGGGGGCGCTGATACTGCAAACCTCCATCCTGAATGAGTTGCAGGTCCTCTCCGGTTTTGCAAATCTTACCCTGCTTATTTTGGTTAGCTGGAGTTTAAATTCAACCGACCGTTACCATTTGTATTGGGCTGTATTTGCCACCTTGTTTTTCAGCTACATTTCCGCCATTCCACCTATGATCCCTTTGGTTGTATTTGTTGGCTCGGCTTATTTGGCCAGGAAAGTTGCCCGTGGAACGTGGCAGGTACCGGTGATCGCATTGATGTTTTCAATTTTGATCGCCAGCCTGATAGATGGCGCGGTGACGATCTTGTACCTTTGGTTCCAATCAGGGTTTGGCCTTGATATCCTAATGATGGCTGGATCCGTTTTTTTACCCTCAACATTACTAAATATGCTGGTTGCCATCCCCGTCAACTCGGTGATGCGTGACTTTGCAATGTGGGCAACGCCCCAGGCCGACGACCTATGAATTTTACTTTTTCACCCAAATTCCAAATTCAAAATTGGCGCGCGACGGTTTTTGTCGCCATTATTTTGCTGAGTGTGGGCGCCTTGGTTTTCAAGTTGGTTACGTTGCAGTTCCTGGAATACAACATCAGGGCTGCCCAAGCTGATGAAAACAGGACCCTTGAGATCAGTATTCCGCCCAGCCGTGGCATTATTTACGATCGGAACGGCAGTATCCTGGCCCGCAATGCCGCTTCGTATAACGTGATCATCACCCCCGCCGACCTGCCCAATGATGAAGGCGACATTCAGGAGGTTTTTCGTAAATTGTCCGCCATTATCAATGTTCCCGTAAATAATGGCACATTGGATGAGGCAAAACTGGTATCGGCGTGCGTCCCCGGACCCGGCATCGCCCAATTTGTAGACCTCCAAAATTCATTGGCGCCATACAGCCCTGTGCGCGTGGCATGCAACGTGAGTGAGGAAACCGCGTTGATCGTAAATGAGAGATCAATGGATATGCCGGGAGTACAGATAGAGGTTGACCCGATCCGCGAGTACCCAACCGGCTCGCTCACATCCAATATCATTGGTTTCCTCGGCCCAATCCCATCGCGAGACCAGGAACTGTATGCCAAACAAGGGTTCCAAATTAACCGGGACAAGGTAGGTTACTCTGGATTGGAAGCATTTTTCCAGGACCTGTTGATCGGTGTTCCGGGAAAGCGCGTTGTAGAGCGGGATGTAGCAGGACAGGAGATACGCAACCTGGCTCCGCCGCTGGATGCAAAGCCAGGCTTAAACCTGGTCACCACCATCGATACGCGGCTGCAAAAGGCTACCGAAGCTGCCATGCTGGGGGAGATCGATTATTGGAATACGTATTTCAATGAGATCCGCATCACCACTGCGGCTGTAATCGCCATGAATCCCACCACTGGCGAGATCCTTGCCATGACATCGTACCCCACGTACGAAAATAATCGTTTCGCCCGGGTGATACCGGCTTATTATTACAACCAATTGTTTGAAGAACCGGCCAAACCGTTGTTGAACCATGCGGTGTCCGACCAATTTCCTCCAGGTTCGGTTTTTAAGTTGGCCACCGCAACCGGAGCCCTCAACGAAGGCATCGTTACATTGGATCAGGTGATTCAGGCTCCAGGCGAACTGCGCCTGACAGAATCCTTTTCACCCAGTGATCCCGGCAACGAGCGCACCTTTGTGGATTGGAATCGGGACGGTTTTGGAACGATCGATTTCTTGCGCTGCATCGCATATTCCAGCAACGTTTGTTTTTACAAACTGGGTGGTGGTTACAAGGATGAGATCAAACAGGGGCTTGGAATTGAGCGGTTGAGGGAATATGCCCGTGCTTTGGGCTACGATGAACCACCCTATTTGGAATTACTAGGAGAAGCCAAAGGGCTCATTCCATATCCACAATGGAAGCGTATCAACCGCGGTGAAAATTGGTCTACGGGTGATACGTACATCGCCAGTGTGGGGCAAGGCTACGTGATCGCCACACCATTGCAGGTGTTGATGTCCGCATCAACCATTGCCAACGACGGCAAATTGATGCAACCTACCCTGATCCGCGAGATCCTGGATGATGAAGGCAAAGTGGTGCAAGTGTGGAGAGATTTTGACGGAAATTTATATCGCCAATGCCAGGACAAACTCACCAACGAGCAAGGTGAACAACTTTGGTGCGATACCGGATATGGCATTACCAACCAGGTTCAATTTTCCAAATGCCAGCTCGAAGCACAAGATGGCAAAAGCGCAGCCGGTTGGTGCGGGGTTGATACCAATGGACAGGTTTTAGAGCGGTTAGGCGGGTGGCAAGTATCACCGCATGTAGATAACATGAAGTGGGATATTACCCGCGACCCGATGATCAAGGATTATCTTTGCGATGGGGCATATTGTACGGCAACCGAAAACACAAAAACTGTTTCTCCATTCGTTGTGCAAAGCATCCAAGAAGGCATGCGCCTGGCGATCGAGGCATCTCCAACCGGAACCTTGAACGCGGTGTTTAAGGCCACAGGGGTTTACGAAGGCATCTTTACGCCGTTCGAGATCCCGGCTGCCGGAAAGACCGGCACGGCGGAATATTGTGATGACGTGGCGCAAAAGAACAATCGTTGTACTTTTGGAAACTGGCCAACCCATAGCTGGACAGTGGCGTATGCCCCATTTGATGCTCCAGAGATCGCCGTTGTGGCATTTATGTACAATGGCGGAGAAGGTGCAAGTGTCGCGGGCCCGGTGGTGCGCCGAGTATTGGATGCGTATTTTGAGTTAAAAGAAATTGACCAGGCAAAGTTGGGCAATTGATTGATGCTATAATTTTTATTGATATGGCAGAATCCTCATTGGTGCAGATCAAGGGTATAAAAGAAGGCCTTTTGGTGACCTTCGGCGAGGCGGATTGGAATGTGCTCAGCCAATCGCTCTATTCCCAGGTGGAAAAGCAACAAGCCTTTTTCAAAGGCGCCCGATTCGTTGTTGATGTGGGCGACCGGTCTTTAAAATCCCGCGAAGTTGGCACCTTGCGCGACAAACTGGCCGACCTGGGTGTGAATTTGGACACAGTTCTCAGCACATCGGCTGTAACGGTCAATTCTGCCCAATTATTGGGTTTGGCCACCCAATTGCCTGTCCCTGTAAAACGGTACCCCAAAAGCGAAGCTGCGGCAGATTTGGCAAGCCATGCGTTGTGGATCGACAAAACCCTCAGATCGGGTGCCAGAATTGAGCATGCGGGCAATGTGGTGATCCTCGGTGATGTCAATTCAGGCGCCGAAGTGATCGCCGGCGGTAGCATTATGGTATGGGGTCGGGTGCGTGGATTTGTGCATGCCGGCAAGGAAGGCGATAACGCCGTGGCCATTTGCGCTTTGGATCTGCATCCTACCCAATTGCGCATAGGCGAATTGATCGCGGTATCCCCTCCAAAGACCAAGGATACCGCCAAACCGGAAATGGTAAAGATTGTAGACGGGCAGCTGGTTGCCGAACCCTGGAAACCGATTTAATTATGATGAATTTGGAGTGAACACAATGGCGGCAAATGTTTTAACAGTAACCAGCGGAAAAGGCGGTGTAGGGAAAACCACCACCGTAGCCAACATTGCGGTAGCGCTTGCCAATGATGGGAAAAAAGTTGTCTGTATTGATGGCGATATTGGTTTGCGCAACCTGGACGTGATCCTCGGTTTGGAGAATCGGATCGTATACGACATTGTGGATGTTGTGGAAGGCCGATGCCGTATCCGCCAGGCGATGATCCGCGACAAGCGATTTCCGGAATTATTTTTGATACCCGCGGCACAAACACGCGACAAAAACGCCGTTTCCCCCAGCGACATGATCCGACTTTGCGACGAACTAAGGGCTGAATTTGACTGGATCATCATCGATTCGCCGGCAGGTATCGAGCGTGGGTTTAAAAACTCAATTGCCCCAGCCGACATTATCGTGATCGTTACCAACCCTGAAATGTCGGCCGTTCGTGATGCTGACCGGGTAGTTGGACTGATCGAAGCAGAAGAGAAAAAACCGCCATATTTGATTTTGAACCGTATTAAGCAAAATATGGTTCAGCGTGGAGATATGCTTTCTGTTGCCGATGTCTACGATCTATTGCGCGTAGAAGTGATCGGCATCGTTCCAGAAGACGAAAACACCATCATCGCTGCCAATAAAGGCGTACCTTTGGCCATCGAAGGAAAGTCGCGTTCGGGCGTCGCGTATCGCAATATCGCCAAGCGGCTTTGCGGAGAACAAGTTCCGTTCATGAAATTGGATGTGGATACATTGTGGGACAAGTTGATGCAAATAGGGAAAGGGAATTGACGATGGGTTTTCTTGACAACCTTTTTGGTAAGCCTTCCGCCAATCACGCCAAAAACCGCCTTCAACTTGTCCTCATCCACGACCGGGTCAACCTGAATTCCGCGACCATTGAATTACTGAAGGATGACATCATCAATGCCATTTCTAAACACATTGACATAGACCCTTCCAGTGTGCGGATCGAGATCGAACAGCAAGGCCGTTCGCAAAAATTGGTGGCAGATATTCCCATTAGGCCGCATTCAGGAAAAAAGCAGTAATTTCATTCATCCAGAACAAAATTTACGAAGGTAAGAATTCATGAAAAGCGGCCTTTGGCGTTTCTTTGATTTTTGGTTGCTTGGGGCGGTGGTCATCCTGGTTATCTTGGGCGTGACCATGATCCGATCTGCCATTGCCGGCAATATTGAATTGACCGAAACCACTCCTTTGGTAGAGCGGCAAATGATCTTTGCCGGCATTGGCTTGGTTGCGATGTTGATCATGGCCAATATTGATTACCGGGTATGGTCAAGCCTCAGCAACACACTCTATATTGGCATTATTTTGGTCCTGTTAGCCCTAAACGTTATTGGCGCGGCCATGTTTGGTTCTGCGCGTTGGTTTCAAACCACCTTGGTGTTCATTCAACCATCCGAATTTGCCAAGATCGTATTAATTTTGACACTGTCGCATTTTTTTGTGGTCCATTTCCATCAAATGCACGAGACCCGCTGGATCTTGCGCAGTTTTTTGATGGCGATGGGAATCACAGTTTGGGTGATCTTGCAACCCAATTTGAGTACCTCGATCGTATTGCTGGTGCTGTGGTTTGTTTTGTTATGGTTTTCAGGCGTTTCCATTCGCTTGTTGGCTACGTACGCCATTGTTGGCGCGCTTATCCTCGCGGTTACTTTTCCAATTTTGGTTCAGTACGAGATCATCCAGCAATACCAACTCGACCGGATCATGAATTTTGTCGCCCCGGATCCAAATGCCCGTTATGGCGAGATCTTTAATATTAACCAAGCCCTCATCTCGATCGGCTCAGGCGGTTTTTTTGGACAAGGGTATGGGCAAGGAAGCCAGGTGCAATTGCGTTTCCTCAAAGTGAGGTGGTCCGATTTTATATTCTCCACTACCGCCCACGAGCTGGGTTTTGTTGGAGCAATGCTGATCATATTGTTGATCTTGTTCGTTGTTTTTCGATGTGTGCGTGCCGCCCGGCTTTCACGCGATATTTACGGCTCGCTCATCTCCTATGGAGTTGCGACACTCATCGCCTTTCAGGCGTTTGTGAATCTTGGTGTAAACTTGAACATGTTGCCCGCAACCGGGCTGACATTGCCATTTGTAAGTTATGGCGGCAGTTCATTGCTGGCCAATCTGATGGCGATTGGCTTGGTTCAAAGCGTTGTAATGCGCCGAAATGTAATTGAAATCTAACTCCCTTTTGGAGGATCTTGTGGATCTGAAACCCGCCCGTGTTCGTTTTGCACCATCTCCTACTGGGCACATGCACCTTGGCAGCGCCCGAACAGCCCTCTACAATTATTTGTTGGCCAAAAAGACCGGCGGCAAATTCATATTGCGCATTGAAGATACAGACCAAAAAAGGTATGTGCCTGGCGCCGAGCAGGAATTGATCGATGGGTTGCGCTGGTTGGGTCTGGAGTATGACGAAGGCCCCGATATTGGTGGCCCATACGGCCCATACCGCCAAACAGATAGAAAAGCCATTTACGATGAGTACATTCAGAAGTTGATCGACAAAGGATCCGCGTATCCTTGTTTCTGTACCCCTGAACGCCTTGCCGCGGTTCGAGAAGAACAGATGAAAAACAAGGTTCAGCCACGCTATGATGGCCATTGCAGAGGGATGGACCCTGGGGGAGCCCAAAAACGGGTGGATTCGGGCGAAAAACACGTCATCCGTTTTCGGATGCCCAAGGAAGGGAAAACCACGGTCAGCGATCATCTGCGGGGTGAAATAACGGTAGACAACACCACCCTCGATGATTCTGTGCTGATCAAATCGGATGGATGGCCGACCTATCATTTTGCCGCCATGGTGGATGACCACCTGATGGAGATCACGCATGTCTTTCGCGGTTCTGAATGGCTGGGTACATTTCCATTGCACGCCAATATAATTCGCGCTTTCGGTTGGCAAGAGCCCGTTTGGGTTCATTTGTCGGTGTTCCTAAAACCAAGCGGCAAAGGCAAGATGTCCAAGCGCGAAAAGGAAGATGCGATCAAAGATGGCTATTCCATTTTTGTCACCGGCATGTCAGAATTGGGTTTTATTCCCGAGGGTTTGAACAATTGGACCGCCCTGATGGGCTGGGGCGCGGGAGAAACAGAAGACGTGCTGACCCTGTCCGAGATGATCGACAAGTTTGATATCGACAAATTAAACGCTTCGCCGGCGGCGATCAACTTTGCCCGGCTTGACCACTTTAATGGCGAACATATTCGGCGATTGGAGGCTTGGGATCTGGCGAAGAGGATCAGGCCGTATTTGGAACGCGAAGGCCTGGTTGTAGACGAGGGAAAACTGCAAATGATCATCCCGATCATCCGGGAGCGATTGGTAACCTTGGATGATTGTGTACCGTTTGCGGCGTGGTTCTTCAAGGAGGTTGCCACACCCCCGGCAGAAGAGCTGCTTCCCAAAGGGATGGCGGCGCAACAGGTTAAACAAATGGGAGCCGAGGTATTGGAGATCCTGAAAGGATTGCCGTCCTTTTCCCATTCCACGGTAGAAGAGCCAATGCGAAAATATATTGAAGAAAAACAGTTGTCACCCAACCAGGTCTTTGGCTTTTTGCGCGTAGCCATATCAGGGCAAAAGGTATCGCCCCCCTTGTTTGAATCGATGGAGATCGTTGGAAGGGATACCGTTTTGGCCAGGGTCGCCAGGGCCGTAGATAGTCTTTAGTTTTCAGTGATCATTCAAATAACAAGCGGTCGGAGAATTTTTCCGACCGCTTGTTGTTTATTTGCATTGAGAATGCTTAATTTTGCTTCTTTTCGATCTTGGCCCAGGAATCCTTGAGGGTGACGGTTCGATTGAAGACCAACTTGCCAGGAGCAGATGTGCGGTCGGTGCAAAAATAACCAATTCGCTCAAATTGGAACTTGTCTCCGTTGGCAGTGCCGGCCAGGGAGGCTTCCACCTTGGCGTTCGGCTTTATCACCAACGAGGCAGGATTGATGACACTGGCGGTATCCTCTGCATCATCGGGATTTTCAATTGTGAACAGCCGGTCATACTCTCGAACCTCGGCGTGCAGTGCATGTGCCGCCGAAACCCAATGAATGGTCGATTTTACTTTGCGCCCGTCGGGTGCGTCTCCGCCTTTGGTGCTTGGGTCATAAGTACAATGGACCTCAACAATATTGCCGGCTTCATCCTTGGTAACACTTTCGCATCGAATGAAATAGGCATAGCGCAAACGAACCTCGTTGCCAGGATACAAACGATAGTATTTGGGTGGCGGAGACTCCCTAAAGTCCTCCTGCTCGATATACAGAATTTTTGAAAAATTGACCTTTCGGCTGCCGGCTTCAGGGTCTTCCGGGTTATTCACCGCTTCCAACTCTTCTACCAATCCATCAGGGTAATTATCGATGACGACCTTTATCGGGTCGATCACTGCCATTTTGCGCAACGAGTGTTTATTCAGATCATCACGAACGCAAGATTCCAGCAAGGCATAATCGATCCAGCTTGTGTTTTTGGCGACACCAATGCGGCGGATGAAATCGATGATGGCGGTTGGTGTATAGCCACGCCTGCGCATCGCGCGCAGGGTGGTCAGCCGGGGGTCATCCCAGCCTTCTACCAAACCGGTTTCAACCAGTTTGCGCAATTTACGTTTCGACATCATGGCGTACGATAGATTCAAGCGGGAAAATTCGATCTGGCGGGGCATAAACTCGCCCAGTTGCTGCAAGAACCACTCGTATAACGGGCGATGGATCTCATATTCCATCGAGCACAGGGAATGGCTGATCCCTTCCATCGAGTCATTTTGGCCGTGAGACCAGTCATACATCGGATAAATGCACCATTCGCGGCCAGTGCGGTGGTGGGGTGGTTCGTGGATGATACGGTACATGGCCGGGTCGCGCATAACCATATTGGGATGAGCCATATCGATTTTGGCGCGCAATATTCTGCTGCCATCGGGGAATTCGCCTTTTTTCATGCGCTCGAGCAAGTCCAGATTCTCTTCTACGCTCCTGCCCCGCCACGGGCTTGGGTTGCCTGCTTCCGTCAAAGTTCCCCTGTTTTTGCTTACTTCTTCGGGGGTTTGGTCATCCACATAGGCCAAGCCTAATTTGACCAATTTTATGGCCCATTCGTACAGCTTGCCAAAATAGTCTGACGCGTAGGTAACCTTTACCCATTGGATGCCCAACCAGGCGGCATCTTCCTGGATAGCATGGACAAATTCCAACTCTTCTTTGGCTGGGTTGGTATCGTCAAAGCGCAATACCAATTCGCCACCATTCTCGATCGCAACAAAATAATCGATCAAAAAGGCTTTAACATGGCCAATATGGAGGTAGCCATTGGGTTCTGGTGGCAGGCGTGTGCGGATCTTTGAGAACCTGCCGGAGCGAAGGTCTTCCGCCACGGCTTCGCGAATGAAATCTGTGCCAGTTGATGAGGGGATATTTTCCATAATGAACGTTCGATTCCTAAAATAAGTATGAATAAATATTATACCCCAGCAACCGGAAAGGAAAATTATGCCGGTTTTGGCTTGCCAGCATCCCACGCGCGTGGTAGAATATTCTCCGCTCAAGGTAACGATAACCCTTGGGGGCTCGTCTAATGGCAGGACAGATGACTCTGGATCATCTAGTAGAGGTTCGAATCCTTTGCCCCCAGCAATAAAAAACGCCCGATTTTTCGGGCGTTTTTTTGTTGATAAAGTATGTACCGTTTCCAGGCTTAAGCGGTCTCGCCGGCGGGGGATTTACGGAACCAATTGTTCCATTCCTTGTTTTCCCATACCACCAAGATCGGCGCCGCGTTGAAGATGGAGGAGTAGGTTCCACTGAACACACCGACCAGAAGGATGATCACAAAATGGCGGATGGAATCTCCACCAAAGAGCACCATTGCGAACAAGGTGAACATAACCGTTAGCTGGGTATTGATGGAACGGTCCAGCGTCTGCATGATGGAGTGGTTGACCACTTTTTCAAATTCCACTTTGCGGTAAATGCCAAGGTTTTCCCTGATACGATCGAATACTACGATCGTATCGTGCACTGAGAAGCCAATGACCGTAAGAACAGCGGTGAGGAAGAGAGAATCGGCTTCCCAACCCAATGTCACGCCCAAAATAGCTTCAACGCCAACCACCACCAGTACATCGTGAAGCATGGCCAAAATTGCGGCCGTGCCATAACGGATGGCATGCTGAACGGAGCGGAATGCGAACCAAATATAAATCAGGATCGCGATCGCGGCCATGCCAACCGCGCCAGCGGCGGCGCGGGCTACTTCCTGGCCAACTGCCGGGCTAACAGAAGTAAAGTTGAGAACGGTCACTTGCGTGCCAGTTTTCTCAGTCAATGCCGCGATGATCTCACCTTTTTTGGCATCGCTCATCGCTTTGGATTTGACCGAAATGGCATCTGTTCCCAATAGCTGAACGATCGGAGCGCTGATCTCGTTATCGGCATCGCTCAGATTGTTGTAGATCTCAGCGACGACAGTGGCTTCGGGTTGGGTGCCATCGGCGAATTGGACCTCGAGAAGGGAGCCGCCGGTGAAATCAATGCCCAGTGGCAATACCCCTTCCGCGGGGTTTTGGCTCCAATGGATGCCCATGAAGACCAAGCCTGGGATGATCACCAGAAAGGAGATCAGAAAATACAGGTAACGATTTTTGATGATGTTCATTGTCTAACTCCTACAGGCCAAACCATTTGGGATGGTCGATCGAGGTGATATTATCCATGAGGGTATGCAGATAGGTGCGGGTTACATTGATGGCGGTGAACAAACTGACCAATACACCCAATGCCAAGGTAACCGAGAAGCCTTTTACCATGCTTGCGCCGAAGGAGCTGCCAAATATGTACAGGATGACGCAGGTGATCAATGTGGACAGGTTGGAATCGCGGATGGATGGCCAGGCGCGCTGCCAGCCCAGGTCGATGGCCTGGCGCAGGTTTTTGCCAGAACGCAATTCTTCCTTCATGCGCTCAAAGATCAAAATGTTCGCGTCTACAGCCATGCCAATACTCAATATGAAGCCGGCAATGCCCGGCAGTGTGAGGACAACGGGGATCAGCTTGAACAGCGCGAGGGAAAACAATGCGTACGTCAGCAACGCAAGGTCGGCCACCAGGCCAGGCAAGCGGTAATGCAGAAGCATGAACAGTACCACAACAGTAAGGCCGATGATGCCGGCGAGCACGCTTTTTCGTACCGATTCAGCGCCCAGGGTCGGGCCGACGGTGCGGCTTTCGGCGATCTCGATCGGCACTGGCAATGAACCATAGCGAAGTTGGACGGCGAATTCATTCGCGCTTTGGGCGGTGTAATCACCTGTGATCACGCCAGATCCTTCGGTGATGGGAGAATTGATCGAAGGGGCTGAAATGATCTTTTTATCCAAAACGATGGCAAGGATCTTGCCGACGTTCTTGGAAGTGTAATCCGCAAAAATTTGTGAGGATTCAGGCTTGAGGCTGAAGGCGATCTCGTAACCGCCGGTAGTGCCTGGTTGAACGCCAACAGTTTGCAGGGCGGTACCGGTAAGTACGGTTGGCCATACGCGTTCTTCCATGGGGGTTGTGGTGTCATCGGCGGGGGTTGCAGTTCCAGGGGCGCCTTGGTCGGTAAGGATGGTCGTTCCATCCGGCAACCGGGTGTCGCCCATGTCTACAAATTCCAGCAAACCGGTTTGCTTAACCGAAGCAACGATCTGCTCAGGGTTATTTACGCCCGGGAATTCAGCCACGATACGGCGTGGGGGTGCAACCTGCATGGTTACTTCGCTAACACCCAGGGCGTTCACACGGTTTTCCAAAATGGTCTTGGTGGTGTTCAGGTCCTCCGCGGTTACAGCAACACCTTCAGGGACTTCCAAAAGGGCTTGCAAACCGCCGCGCAGATCCAGGCCGAGCTGGATGGCAACATTTCTTGCATAAAGAGTAGTGGAATTGAAAGGGTTGGTGATTTGTATTGATTCACTCAGGTTGATCCAGATCGACACAGCGACCAGTACCAGAATGAAGACCAACATGGTGATAGGCCTGCGTTTCATTTGGCGTTCTCCGTTTTCAAAAAAAGTCCAACCAGTGGTTGGCGTAATTGCAAACCAATATTATACCGTTATTATTAGGGATGAAAAGAAATGCTTGGGGGCCTGGCTGTGATGGCTGGGATCAAGGGTTAAATGGAAGGTACGGGATGGTAATGTTCATTTTGCGAAAGCCGGACTGAGCGGCGCCAACAACTTTTAATGCCAGCACCGTTAGATCGTTGGCGGGTCGGTTGCGCTCCAAGCGAACCGATTGGGCGATCAGCGCGTCGCACAGCTCCTGAAGGGTGGGGTCGGCGTCTTCCAACAGGGCCTGGAGGGTAATCGCGAGATCATTCTTGTCGCCATACTCATTGCCGGCTTCAAACACCCCTTCGCTAAACTGAATGACGAGGAGGTCTTCCGCCAACGGGATCTCGGTAACGATCGGTTTGATATTTCGGCCGGCACCCAACTTGGTTCCTGCCTGATCGATCCGCTTGATCAATCCTTCTTCGACTAGCAAAATGGGGCAATTTGAATTTACGCACAAAACAAGCGTATTGCTTGCCAAGTCCACCGAGGTGGTAACGGCAGAACATTCAACACGCCCCTGAAACTCGGTAAACAGGGAATCGGAAACTGCCCGAGCGGCTGCGCTATCGCGAACGCCAGTAGAAAGATGATTGGCCAACCTGCGCACAGCGGTTTGCGCGGAAGAGATCTGGGAATGGCTGGTGGAGTGGCTGCTTGCCTGTATCACCGACAATCCACCATTGGGCCGTTCCACAGCTTCAAAAGAATCCGTGATCCCGTCGGGATTTGTTCTTTCAACCTTGGCGATGGCTACCTGTATTTCCATAAATTCATTTTAGCATAGCGACCCTGCCAAACAAAAACCGTCGCGATATTCGCGACGGTTTGATGATCAAAAATGGGATTCGGCTGGCGGGATCAAATCTCGCCAGATACATCCATCTCGACAGGGGGCTCTTTTTTGGCAGCTATGCTCTTTGCCTTGGATTTGGCGGTTTCCAATAGTTCTTCGCCCTGCTTCACTGCCTTGCGGGAGTAATCCTGTACTTTTTCCTTGGCGTCAGCCGCAAGGGTCTCGGCTTGGCGCAAAGCTTTGTCGGCCTCTACCTTTGCCTGGTCCTTCAGCTCGATCGATTTTTCACGGATCACAGCACGGGTTTCCTCACCAGATTGCGGGGCCAATAATAGGGCAGCGACCGCGCCTGTCAAACCGCCGACTATAAAGCCGACCAAAAAAGCTCCAAATTCATCATGATCAGACATCGTCGTTCCTACCTTTCTTCAACGTGGTTTATTGTTTTTTTGAAAAGTTGATCAGGTCTAACATTTTCTGAAAACCTGCCATATAACTATTTAATTTTACAACAGGTTCAACCAAATTTTCGCCCAGGAATTTGGTTGTTCCGCGCAAATGGTTCACAGTTTCGTTGGTGGCTTCCAACATCGGCCTTACCTCGTTATTCAACAGGTTGATCAGCTTGCTGACCTGAACAACCAATACCACCAGCGAGGCGCCGATGATGATCGATTCGAACGCCAGGAAGATGATGAATATATCGCGGATGTTGGTGGTTAGCGCGGGGTTTACCGTAAGGCCAAAGATGGCCAACCCCAGCAACGCCAAGATCAACACGGTCACGGCAGCAACGATCCATTGGGTGTTATTGTTATTTTTGTTCGATTCCATCGGCAAGCCTTGTATTTTGGTATTGGTTAAAAAAATTATAGCATAACCACTTTCACGGCTTTAAAATCGCATTCTGTTTCAGGTTTATGAATATAATGTTGGATACGAAAGGAACTTTATTGCCGATGAGTGGATACAACCTGGAAGAAATTCTGAACAAATTCGATGGAAGGGATCTTGGGGAACAATTTTCCACGGTGAGCATAACCGCGAATGTCAAGATCATCGGCGTGCCTGCGAACGTATTTGGCCTTAGGGTGGTCAAGGGACTTTTTTCGTATGAAAAGGAAGGAGTGGCAAACCCTGATGTTACCGTTGAAGCAGAGGCTGATCTGTTGCCACGGATCGTAACAGGGGAAGTGAATCCGATGGCCGCGTTTATGGCCGGTGATATTCGGATCGACGGGGATTTGGCAGCCTTGGCGCGGTTGTTGCCATACCTTAAAACATTGGTCAACTAACCAACAAAGAGTCCGAGGGTTTTCCTCGGACTCTTTTTGAGTTTGGATATTGGGATCGGGGGATCACCCGTTCAGGAATTGCTCCAAAGCGGATTTGCTGATCCTCCACGCATTGCCGAGTTTCTTGGCTTTTAGGTCGCCTGCGTTAATGGCAGCCAACACATCTTCCTCAGATACTTTCAAAAATCCGGCGGCTTCCGAGGGTGTCATAACATCTGGCATGGTTGCGCTATTGCTCGCCGCAGCACCGGCGGCAGCCTGGTTACTGGTTGTCTGCATGCCACCTTGTAACGCTTGCCCCATTAGGTTGCCAATTCCCATGCCTGCGCCAATTCCGGCAGTAAGGCCAGCACCACCGTTGGCGTTATTTGCGGCGTCGCGCATGGCGTCTGCGGCTTGCAACTGGGTGTAAACATTCATATCCAGCATGCCCATATCACGCAATTCCTGAGCCGACTTATCAGACGGTTTTAGGTTGCCGATGTAAAAGGTTTTTAAAGTCAGGCCAAGCGCGGCAAAGTCTTCCATGGCCTTGGCCCTAACGCCAGCACTCAATTCTTCGGTAAGGCCGATCATCTCCAGGATATTGCGCTTTTGGGCGGTTTCTCCCAGCAGGTCTTGCAATTTTGAGAGCAACATCGTGCGGATGCGGTCTTCAATATCAGAGACTTTGAAACTGCCGGTTTTTCCAACGATGTTGGTGACCAACAATTGCGGGTCTGAAACCTGGAAAGAGTAGGTGCCAAAACCTTGCAGCAAGGCTACGCCCAGTCCAACGCCGGGGTTTCGAACGATGATCGGTTGGGGTGTTCCCCATTTTTTGTTGGCGAATTCCTTGAGCGATACGAAATACACTTCCGCGGGGAAGGGTGTTCGGTCATTGAAGAGCTTGCCTAACAGGTCTACCAGTTTGGGGATGTTCCCGGTTACGAGGGTGTGGGTGCCTGGCTTGAATACATCCAACGCCAAACCATTCCGAAAAAACACCGCCGATTGACCTTCCCTGACGATCAGCTGGGAGCCGATTCGGTAATCGCCGATAGAGTTGTCATCCGGAAAACGGTGCACAATCTCATCCACCATTTCATTGCGATATTCAATTACGTCGAAAACTCTGGCCATTGTTCACTCCTTGAAATTGATAATTACCATATTCATTATAGAGTTTATTTGCCCAATTTGGAATTGATGTCCATCAATTCCCCCTGGGTAGAATTTTTGAAAATTAACACTTCAGCCATGATGCTAAGCGCAATTTCTTCTGGGGTTTCGGCGTGAATGTTGATGCCTATTGGGGAGCGAACTTTGGAGATCAAATTATCGGATATGCCGCGAGACACCAACTCGTTTCGGGTTGTGATCCACCTTTTTTTAGAGCCGATCACGCCAATGAACCCGGCTTGGCTCTCTAACAACGCCGGGAGGCCAGGAATATCGATCTTTACACCACGGGTGGTTAAGAGCAAGTAACTTTGTTTGTCCAGGTTGATGTGGTTAGGCAGGTCAGTCATTGGGCAAACGATGTGGGCGTCCGCATCTGGAACCAAGTCGGGGGTGCATAGATCAGCCCGGTCGTCGCTAATGGCTACCCAAAAACCAAGCCATTTGGCCAATTTGGCAAGCGCTTTGCCAACGTGCCCGGCACCCAAAACGATCAACTTGGGGGCTGGCAGGTTTGGTTCAATGAAGATCGTCACTTGGCCTCCACAAACACCTGGGTCACCTTTCTCCAGGTCATTCAGGTGATATTCCAACAAGGTTGCCTTACCGGTCTCTAAACAGCCAAGTGCACTCTTGATCACCCGGTGTTCCATTTCTCCGCCACCGATGGTGCCAATGATGCTGCCGTTGGGGCGAACGACCATTTTTGCGCCTGCGTGCCGTGGAGATGATCCCGCGGCGCCCACAACGGTGCATACGGCAAAAGATTCATTTGCCTTGCCAAGCGCGTAGATCTCAGGGTATAGGTTGGGTTGCATTTATTCTATTAACCCGAGAATCGCCGGCAATAATTGTTTTTTACGGCTAACCACGCCTGGGGCGTCTCGCGTGCCATCTGGCAGAGGTGGAAACGGCAATTCTGCCATCACTGGCGGCGTTGGCTCCGATACAAATACCCGGCTGGAGCCACGCACAACATCGGTTACCAGCAAGATCGCAAAATCCAAAACCCGGGCTTTGGCCAATTCATTTAGCGCTTGCTGCAGTTTTTCCCTGTGTTCTGCAAGTTGCATCAGGTCGGTAACTTCTGCTTGGGCAACAGCGAATTTGAAGCCATTGGATTCGTACGATTTGATATCGGTACTTACCACGTCATGTGGGTCGCGGTTGGCGAGCCCAGCGCCGGCACTGAGTACTTCCATGCCGTATTTTTGAATGTCATACCCTTTTAGAGGACCATTACCCACAAAAGCCCATCTCGCCAGCCGTTCTGCTGCAGTTCTGTCTCGCTGGGTAGTGGTTGGCGAGGTAAGGATGAGGGTGTCGGCCAACAATCCGCCCAGCAACATTCCCGCGATTTGGGAAGGCATAGACAAGCCCGCATCGCTGGTTAGTTCCGAGACCAGTGTACTGGTTGAGCCCACGGTATCCACTGTGACCTTGATGGGGGCATGGGTATATGGATTTCCCAACCGATGGTGGTCCAGGATCTCCAATAATTCGGCTTCGTCCAAGGAGGCGATCGATTGCCGCGGTTCGTTGTGATCAACCATTACGATCTTTAATCGCGGCGGGTTTAGAACATCCCTTTGGTGGCAAATGCCTTTGTAGTGGCCACTTTCATCCACAATAAAGAAATCATTGTGTTCCTCGCGCAAGATCTTATTCAAGGAGTCGCGAATGTGGGCGCCAAAAACAAATTTGGGGACGTTGGTATCGGCTGCATCCTTGCACGGAGCAGACATGATATCCGCAATACGGTGGTCAGACATATCCAACCGCGGGCCGATGATTTTTCGGAAAAAGTTGAACAAACTAACGCCATCGATCATGCCGTACGGATAGCCATCTTCCGTGATGATAGGCGCTATACCGCCGGTTCGGGTCGTTAGCGCCCAGGCGTCTGAAAGGGGAGAATCTGGTGAAACGGTATCCAGCGAGCGCATTACCGATTCAAACCGGGGTGAGGCATCACTGAGCAATAACGGCGGGTCCAGTTCCAGTTTTTTTAATAAAAAAGCTGTTTGGGGGTTAACCGCACCCACGCGAGAAGCGATCGAATTGACGCCATCCCGTTGCCGCAATAGCCAGGCGTACCCCATCGCGGCTGCGATCGAGTCTGTATCTGGGTTGAGGTGGCCGGTTACGAAGATCGGCTCATTGGTAACGCTCATGCAGTTCCTTTCAATTTTGCAACGCCCGCCAGATCTTTTCAGGAGTCATTGGCAGAGTATCGATGTTTGCGCCGGTGGCGTGGAAGATGGCATTGCCCACTGCGGGAGCCACACCGTCCATTGGGATCTCGGCTACCGCTTTGACACCAAATGGGTGGCTGGGTTCGTTGGTCTCAACAAAAATGGTCCGCATTTCGGGGATCTCGTTGGCAGCATAGATGTGGTAATCGACAAAATCCTTTTCCAATGGCTTGCCGTTGGCGTCGTAAGTCATTTCTTCGCAAACCGCGTAGCCAAGCGCCTGGATCATGCCGCCCTCGATCTGTCCTGAAGCTGTCATCGGATTCATGATGATGCCTGAGTCCACCGCCATTACCAGTTTATCAACAGTGTATGCCCCGGTGACAGTGTCTACGGTCACTTCCGCAAATTGTGCGGCAAACGGCGGCGGTGAGGATGGGGAAACGTGGGATCCCGTGCCCATGACCTGGAATTGTTCGCTGTGGTGCAATGTGTTCAACGCAACCTCGGCATGGGTAACCATATCACCAGCCGATGCGATTGCCTGCCCATTTGCCAGTGTGATCTGATCGGACGAATAGGTTTTGCCGGTTCGCTCATTGATCATCTTGGCGGCGCGTTCCTTGATCTGTTTTGCGGCCATTTCAGCGGCTTTGCAAACCGCGCTGCCAGAGACATACGTTGTACTTGAGGCATACGCGCCTTTGTCGAACGGGGTCATATCCGTATCGGAAGAGTAACAAATAATGTCATCGGTGTTCACCCCCAGGATCTCCGCTGCCATTTGGGAGAGGACCGTGTCGGAGCCTGTTCCGAGGTCCGTGGCGCCGATGTGAAGGTTGAAAGATCCATCGTCGTTCATCTTGATGGAAGCGCCGCCCATATCCAAATAAGGGATGGCGGTACCTTGCATTACCAATGCCGCGCCAATACCTTTGCGCAAGTGGGGGTGTCCCGGTACAACTTGCCAATTTGCGTTGGCTCGTTTTTGCTGCCAATCGATCTCTTTTTTGCCCGCATCAACGCATTTGGAAAGCCCGACGGTATGGATGATCTCAGGGCGGGGTTCGCGGCCTTCATTCCATGCTGTGCTGAATGGGTGGTATTCACCCTCATGAATGGTGTTCTTCAGCTTGAATTCAATCGGGTCCATCCCAATTTCCGCGGCGATCTTTTCCAAATGCCGATCCAACGGGAAGTACCCTTGCGGTACACCGTAACCCCTAAACGCGCCGGCCGGCGGTGTGTTGGTGTAAACAATGTCGGCGTAAAAGCGGATATTGGGATTTTTTCGATAAGGACCATCACCCACATATAAGGCCAGAGATTTATGGCCGGTATTTCCAGTTACGGTGAGCGCATGGGAACCATAAGCCCCCGTGTCGGATAACGCGTACATCGCATTGGCAGTGATGGTGCCATCCAACTTCACTCCGGTTTTCATACGGATTCGCATTGGGTGGCGTGAACGGGCGGCGATAAATTCTTCCTCGCGGGTGTATTCGTAAATGACGGGTTTTCCAGTCACAATGGTCACATGGGCGGCCACATCTTCGATCAAAATCTCTTGCTTGCCGCCAAAACCACCGCCGATGCGGGGTTTGATGACGCGGATCTTTTTGACCGGCAAACCAAGAACCGGTGCCAAAACGCGGCGAATATGGAACGGCACCTGGGTGGATGTTTTGATCGTCAGCCTGTCATCTTCATCCCAATATGTGATGCAGACGTGTGGTTCGATGTGTGCCTGTTGGACCTTGGAAACCGTGTATTCGTGCTCAAAAACCTTGTCGGCTTCGGCAAATCCTTTTTCTACATCGCCAATATCGATCCGTATTTCAGCCGCAAGGTTCTTCCTGGGGTCAGAATCGGCAAAATTCAGGTATTCAGCTTCGGTGTGTATCTGGGGTGCGCCTTCCAACATTGCCTCGCCCATGTCTATCACGGCGGGCAATAGCTGGTACTCTACCTTGATCAAGCGCAGCGCCTGTTCCGCAACTTCCGCGCTTGTGGCAGCAACGATGGCAACCCGGTCGCCAACGAATCGGACCGTATGATCCAATGAAAAGCTATCCAACGGGCCAGGGATGGGGTCGGACTGGCCGGCAGTGGAATAGACAACCCTGGGAAGATCTTTCCAGGTGAGTACAACCTCTACGCCTGGCAATGCTTTTGCAGCGCTTGTGTCTATGGTAAGGATCTCGGCATGGGCGTGGGGTGAATGCAACACCTTGGCGTACAATGCGCCTGCTGGCAGATAATCTGCGGTAAAAGCGGTCTTCCCTTGAGCAAGTTTTACCGCGTCCAATTTTTGTTCGGGCTTTCCAACGACCTTGTTTTCTCGTTTGCCGATCGCGGTGATCATTTGTGGCAAACTTTCCTGCGGCAATACTTCGCTACCGTTTTTTTGCATTTCGGCCGCGGCAGACAAAACAGCCTTGACAGGTTTTTCGTACCCTGTACAACGGCAAAGCACACCATTCAAGGCCTCCCGGACATCCTGTTCGTTCGGGTTGGGGTTTTTGTCTAAAAGCGATTTTGCCGCCAAGATCTGCGCAGGGGTGCAATAACCGCATTGGATAGCGCCATGATCGATGAACGCGCGTTGGAGTGGGTGCAAACCTTCATTGGGTTTCCATCCCTTGTCGGGGTTTTCTCCCAAAGCCTCAATGGTGACGATCTTGTGGCCTTCCGCCTGCGCTGCAAGCATCAATCCGGAGTTGACAGGGCGACCATCCAGCAGTACCGTATCGGAGCCCGCCTGGCCTCCTTCATCCCCAAATTTGATGCCGTAGTATCCGTTCTCGCGCAATACCTTGAACAATGAATCCCCGGCCTGGGCGGGATAATTTTTTTCGATGCCATTAATGACCAATTTGATTTCCATGCTTGTTTCCTTGGTTATAAGAGTTTGGTTACAACAACGGTTTCGCCATGCAGCTGGTTTAGTTCATCTGCGGCATTTACGGAACCTAAAACGACAACATGCTGGGTATTTGAAGTGTTATGAAGCACCTGGCCAAATTTGCCAAAATCTGCTCCATCTGAAGCGAAGATCTGGTCACGCCTGTTCTGCCGTTCTTCATTGGAAAGCGAAAGGAGTGATCGGGTAAACGATTGCCACCCTTTGGCATCTGGCAACAGGTAGGTGTCCACATCTCCAATGGTGCCAATGATGGTTTTTTCAAGTTCACTGTCGCCAATTTCAAGCTTTTGCAAGAACTCACCGGTTTTGTCATATGTCTCCAACGTCTTTTTAGCGTTGGGGTCGCGGTAGCTGAGGAAGTCAAAGATGCCGGTGATCGGGTCAAAAGCGCTAAATCCACCGTACGCACCGCCTTGGACCCTCACTTTCTCCCAAAGGTACGTGGTTTGCAGGTAATTGTTGATCACGTGAATGTTGCCATCCAGGGAGTATCCATTGCCATAAAGGTCGATCGCACTGCCGACATAATTTACCTGGCTTGGCAGTGTGAAAACCTCGTGGCGTGGCAACGCGGGAAGATCCCATTTTTGGTTGGGGATCTGTTGGTCAGGAAGGCTGGCAAAAAATCTTTGCAACTCGGCAGCTGCCGCTGGCCAGTTGTGCTCATCAATGGTTACATTGGCGATCGCGTTATTCTTGCTAAAGATGCTGCCAAACAGGTTGCGCAAGTCAGACAGTATCGCATCCCAATCTTTAGTGGCAATGTCCGAGAGTTGGCGCAAAAACAAGATCTGGTTGATCCCAGAGATCTCTTCGAGTGCCCTATCTGCCTGGGAAAAGTGAGCCTTTAATCTTTGATGGATCACATTTGACCCGCCAGGGATCAGGCCGCTTTCCAACGCCGATCGTCTTTCGGCAACTATTTGCAAAAACCGTTCTTTTTGGTCGAGCTTCGCGTGTTGGCTGATCTCCAAAACGAGATCGAGCATTGCGCCGATCTGATGCTGAAGCGCCTTGCCACGGATGAAGCTGAATTTGGCCTGGCCAGACCGGTCATATTTCTCGCTGATAAATTGGCTCGCCCTCAAACCGCCCGTGTCCTGGCCGATCTTTTGGGTCAATCGCAGCATATCATAACTTTCGGTACCAAGCTCGGTCAGCAGTTTCCCGAGCAATCCAAGGTATGGCAACAACCTGGATGGTACGCCTGAAAGGTCAAAACCGATGTCGATGTATGCAATGCCGTTCGTTTCCAACACCTGGTGGAAAACCTTGTTGCCGCCAAGGCCATGTTCCGCGAAAGGAGAGGTCTTGATCGACCTATCCAAATCGGCTAATGACAAACTTGGGATGCTTGCCAATGCTTCGTCACTGTCGGGAGTATCCTGGTGAAGTTTGAGAAGATCGGCATCGTTGGCGATCGATCTCAACTCTGCTGGGGTAAGGCCAGCCATTACTTTTTCTAATCGGTCGGTTTCAAGCGATTCTCGCCGTTTTCCTTCCTTCTCATCGGGTAATAACTGAACAGTAGTGCGGTGTTGGTTGTCGATCAACCATTGTTTGATCTTGGTTTCGATCGCGCCTTTTTGCAGGGCAAAGGACTTAAGTTCTGCAAGGCTTGCCTCGTAGCTGATCGCCTCGATCGGGTCACCTTCGTAAAGCCAGGTAGAAAGCGCGCCTAACATCAAAGCCAAACCGCGGGGGAATCTGCCGGAATTTTGTTCCCGGATGTGGAATTCCAGGGTGTTTAAGCTTGCGCTGACACTTTCAGGATCCAAACCATTTTGAACGGTTTCTTCCAAGGTTTTAAGGATGAGGGCTTCCACTTTGGCAAGGTTTTCTGGCTGGATACCTTTCAACCCAATTGAAAAAATGGTTTCCTTCAATTGGTCATCGAAACCACCGATCACTTCCTCACCCAAGCCGCTTTCGGTGAGTACCCGCTTGATCGGAGCGGCAGCCGTGCCCAGTAAAAGATGGTCGATCAGTGAGAATGCCAAAGATGAACCAAGGTCTGTTGCGGCGGTTAGCTTCCAGTTTATGGTCAAATGCGCTTTGGCATCTGCTGACTCTCCGCTATCGTAAACGTAGTGATACGTCGAGGGGGTCGTAAAGGCGGGTTGGTTTTCTATCGCGGATTGAGGGTTGATCTTGGAAAACCTTGAGAGCACCGGTTCAAGTAACTGCAGGCGTTGCTCTTCAGGGTCATCGCCGTAAAAAAAGATGTAGGAATTACTGGGGTGGTAAAAAGTTTGGTGGTATGCCTTAAATTGCGCGTAGGTTAGGTCGGGGATGAATTGTGGATCTCCGCCTGCGTCGAATCGGTACGTGTTTTGCGGGAACAGCGACTGGCGGGACTTGTCGCCTAGCAGGTCATCGGGAGAGGAATACGCGCCTTTCATTTCGTTGAAAACAACGCCTTTGAAGCTCAACGGGCCTGAAGGTGATTCAACCTCATAATGCCAACCTTCTTGCTTAAAGGTCAGTTCGGTGATGTTGGGGAAAAAAACCGCGTCCAGGTATATATCGATCAAATTACGCAGATCTTGCAGGTTTGTGCTGGCGCATGGGTAGCATGTTTTATCCGGGTAGGTAAACGCGTTTACAAACGTCTGCAATGAACTTTTGATGATCTCAACAAATGGTTCCTTAACGGGATACTTCTGGGAACCGCACAATACGGAGTGCTCCAAAATATGGGCTACTCCGGTGGAATCTTGGTTTGGAGTGCGAAAACTGACGCCAAAACATTTGTTTTCGTCCGAATTGGATACCGTCAACAGCCTCGCACCGGTGCCATCATGAATGTAAATTCTGGCCGTTGCCGCTAACTCAGGTATTTGTTGGGCGCGAAGTAAGGTAAAGCTCATTTTTACCCAGCGAGGTCAGCGAGTGATTCAGCGCAACGGAGTGTTAGCTGCCTGGCCATGGCAGATCGATACTCGGCACTTGCTTTGGGGTCGGCTGCCTGGCCATACGCGCTGCTTGCGGCCTTTTCAATGCCATCACTGCCAATGCCATCTACAACCAAAGTAGGGGTAATTCCTGTGCCACCCAATGTCAAACGAACCCTGCCGGTTTTCCACTTTGCCATCGCTGCGATCACAATACCAACATCCTGGGGGGTTCGACGAAGGGACTGAAACGCGAATTGCACATCAAGCGGAATGGATACGTCGGTGATCAATCCTTGCCTGCCATTGGCTACATAGTCACCAAGAGTGACGGTGTTGGAAGGATAGAGGGTCACTTGGGCATCCAGTGACATTAAAGTTGTAAGCAATGGCGACTTTCCATCCCCGGATAAGATCACATCCGCGATCGAGCGCATGTTCCTAAGGTTTTGGCGATCTTCCAGCCTGATCACGTCAGCCAGAGATTTGGGTAGCAGATCGCTTTCCAACATGCTTTGAAGGGTTGTACATGCACCGGTAACCAATTTTCCCGCTTCAATTCGGATGGCCGAGGAGCCGCAGCTCTGCAGGTCTACGATCCGCGCGGTGGATGTACGGTCGATAGCAGGAGACAAACCGTAGGAGGCGATGGAACCGGGCATTTCCAATAACGTAGCTGCTTGGGTGTTGCTTTCTGGCCTAAAGTATTCAAAATTCATAGCCACTCCAATAAATTAAAATAGTAACTTTTATTATACAAGACCGATTAATAAAAAGGCGATGAAAATCCTGCCCAAATAGGGGTCGAAATAAAAAAGGGACATATGTCAGGTTTTAATCGGATAAAAATAGTATAATATGGTATCGACCAAACCAAAAGGAGAGCGATATGGCACATGTAATAACGAGTTTATGTTTACGGGATGGTGGTTGTGTGGATGTTTGCCCAGTGGAATGCATCACCCCAGGCAATCCGCAGGAGAGTTATCCCACCTTTTACATCGACCCCGATACCTGCATTGACTGCGGCGCTTGCGTACCGGAATGCCCGTACAATGCCATCTTCCCGGCTGATGATGTTCCTGCCAACTTCAAAGCCCGAGGCGGCGAGTTTGTAAATGAACTGGGTCTAACCGGCAATTACAGCGGTACCGACCATAACGGAAAAGCTGTGCAGCTATCCTCAACCAAGCAATTGGCTGCTGGCGAAGTGGTGGACCTGACAGGGTCCATTAAAGCCAATGCCGATTTTTATACCAAAGGCCCTGGTTACGGCAAGTAAAAAATCCTGGTCTTCAAACCGCCGATGCGATCTTCGCCATCGGCGGTTTTTTTATTGTGTCAATAATTCCAAAAATAACCTGTCCAATTCAAGTTTCACCCCACTTGAGTAGGGTTTTTCATAAAATACCAGTAACGTAAGCGGTGTCCCATTCCATTCAGGCATTGTACCGGCAACATAAAAGGTCGTGTTGGTTTTGGTATCATACCCGGTTGCGCTCCAAAACAGGCTGCTGGAGGTGGAATGTTTTTCCGCAAAGGAAGCCGCCTTAACAGGCGGGATACATTCAGGGGTCATCTGTGATGCCGGCAAGATCACCCAACCTTCAGTGGGTGATTCTACCGCGCTAACAAATTGCAGCCCTGCGCAGGTGCCGGCATTGCTGATGGCTGAAAATAGCCTGGCTGCCATGAGGGGCGTAAAAGTACCCGGTTCAACGTAAGCCAATTCATCGAATCCAATTTTTGGAGTGTTTGCCTTTAGTTGGGTCTCGATCCATTTTTCAGCTTCAAGTTGGCCAGTGCCCTGGGCTTTTGGCGCGATCTCGGATGCCATATTTCTCAATATCCGGGTTGGATAGACGCCCATGGAAATACGATTGAGCAAAGGACCACCAACTTCGGGGAGTTGTGCCTTACCTGCGCCTAATTGATCATTGCTTATATAAGGGGTAGAAACCAATGCGTATAGTTCGCCACTGGCGGCGTTTAACAAAATCCCCGCACCGACCCTGTTGCCATAGTATGCGACCAACTTTTTTTGCAGTCCTGCGTCGATGGTGGTCCGGATGTTGATCCCATTAGGAGGCCTTCCATACACCAGATGGCTCCACCAAAGTTGCAGGTCTGGGTATCCACGTTCGCCTCGCAAAGGATCATCGTAGGCTGCTTCAATGTTGGTTTGGCCAAAAAAGGGTATGTTGTACCCAACAATAGGAGAAAGTGATGGGATCCAGATCTTGCGTTGGTAGCTTCCCGGGGAGCCGATGCTGGATACGATCGCCCCGTTTGCCCGGTCGAGGATCGCGCCGCGTTGTGCTACAGATTCCAAAATTCCCCTGCGCGGGTTCTCTGTTCTCTTCAGCAGTTGGTCATTCCTAATGACTCCCCAGTATCCCAAACCGAAAGCGCAGACGAGAAACCCACTGGCAAAGAGGAAAAAGAGTCCTTTTTCGCTGCTGGATGGAGTTGGAGCCAAGGCTGCGGCTGGAGGCCGGGACCCAATAAAATAGAGCAACAAGACCATGCCATAAGACACAGCCAGGGATGAACCCCCGTACGACAAAAAAGGCAAAGGAACGCCGGTAAGCGGTATGAGATTGAGGTTGCCGCCGATAATGGTCAATGCCTGGGCGCCCAAATAGATTGAAACGCCTGCCGCGATGTATTTTTCCCAGCGGTCCGGGGTAAATTTGGCGATCTCAAAACCGATAAATACCAGTAAAAAGAAAAGCATCAATACCGCAAGAGCGCCAATGATGCCAAGCTCTTCGCTGATAGCGGTAAAAATAAAATCGGAATGAGCAACCGGTACGACTGTTGGAAAACCCAATCCTGGCCCTCGTCCATTTAATCCGCCATTCGCGATGGCGATCATCGATTGGATGGTTTGGTATGAGTTGCCGCTTACATCTTGCCATGGGTTTAACCATGTTTCGAACCTTTGGCGTACGAGCGGAACAAAATTGGTAGCAATGGCCAACCCCATGGCGAGCAGGCTTGCTTCAATGGCCAGGGTCTGCCACTTATTCCATCTGTACACCGCAATTCCGCCGGCCATTGCCAGAAAAACCATGCTGGTTCCGATGTCTTTTTGGGCCAGAATAGCGCCAACTGATAACACAGCAATGATGCCCAATGGAATTGACCAAGGCGATCTTTGGGTATCTACCGCCGCCAAGTTCGTGAGTATTAATAAAAATGACAATTTGAGTGGTTCGGATGGTTGCAAATAGATCCCACAACAACCCAGCCAAAGATTCGCTCCATAGCCGGATGGATTGGTGCCAACGAACAAGGTAGCGATGGTCAATAACAGGCTGCCTGCCAATAACCAGCCCAAATACCGCCTGATGTGTTCAAGGCCAATGTTGCCGGAGATCGCACCAAGCACAAAAAGGCTTACGGCTGCAAACAGGATCGATTGGCGAAAGCCAAAATCGCTGTTGATCCGCCAGATGGTCATAATGCCAATTCCAGACAAGAAGGAACTGATCGGGAATAGGAGTGAAGCGAAGATCGGAGTTCGGCGATAGGTAAAGCGGGTGAAAAAATATGCCGGTATGACCCACCCCGCAAACCCTATCCAATGCTTCCACTGAAGGCCATTTGGAAATTGCTGAAGGTGCAAGGTCGCGCTAAACGTGAGGATCAGCGAGTAAATAAATAAAAAACCGGCCGCGAACACGAACAGGAATAGCGGCGATCGCAACCGGCTTATGGATTTGCGCGCCAAATTAATGAATATATTTTTCAATCAGGATCGACAAGTCTTGTTTCGTCTGTGCGGATATGACGGATGGGTTGGTGATCAGCGCATCTGCCAAAGCGCTCTGGCAAGAGCAGGATGGTTGCTGCACGATGCCTGCCAGCAAATTGCGCACAGATTGCTGAGCGATGACAGTATTGTTGGTGAGGGTCCGAATGACCATTTCGACGGTGACCGGTTCGTTGGAAGTGTGCCAAACATCATAATCGGTGACATGGGCCATTGTGCAATAACACATTTCAGCTTCACGCGCCAAAAAGGCTTCAGGGGATGCTGTCATGCCAATGATCGACATACCCCAGGCGCGGAATGTGTTTGATTCTGCCTTGGTTGAGAAGCGGGGTCCTTCGATGGTTATTAATGTTCCACCAGCATGAACGGTTGCGCCCGTTTTGCTAACTGCGTCGACCGCTTTTTGGCTAAGGTCTGCACAAAAAGGGTTAGCGACACCAATATGGGCTACCAGCCCGTTTGAAAAGAAACTTCTGGCACGGTCTTTGGTGAAATCGAAGATCTGGTCCGGGATGACGATATCACCCGGTTTGTAATCTTCGCGGAGTGAACCGCACGCGCTGATTGAAACCAGCTGGCTAACACCGATCTTTTTAAGCGCATAGATATTGGCGCGGTAGTTCACTTCGGTTGGATTGATGAAATGACCGATGCCGTGCCGTGCAAGAAAGGCTACCTTGGTTCCGTCCATTTCGCCGATCACAATCGGAGAGGATGTTTTTCCAAACGGGGTATCAACATCCAATTCATCGATTTTTTTCAAGTCCTTCATACCGTAAAGGCCAGAGCCTCCAATAATTCCGATCGTTACTTTTTCCATATTGTTCTCCGTTCGATGATGTGTGTTTTAAAGGTTTGGTCACCAAACCGCAAAATGTCTCCATCCAGGATGGCGGTTTTTGTGGTCAGTTTCGTTTCGTTCAGGTAGGTCCCATTTCGGGAGTGATTGTCTTCCACCCACCACTGGTTTCGTTCATAGCTGATCTTGCCATGCTCTAAAGAGACTGCGCTGGAGGGCAGTATAAGATGATTTTGCTCACCCCTTCCAACCATGATCACATCCATCGCCGCATATTTGGCAGAGGAGAATTCGATCTCATTGCCTTCATCCGACTTGAGTATCAACTCTGGCCTGTGCGCAAATGGATTTGGGATGGCCGCGCCATCGGAATAAAATTTCCAAAGGAGATAAAGGACGAGCAGTAAAAACGCATATAAAAACGCAGTTTCTGCAGCCCGCAAAAATAGCAAAAAGATTCCCATTTGCAAAATTATATAGCCAAATCAAATATTGGGTTGGGGAGAGGTGCCGCTATCCGGCTCATCGTCGGAACCAAAGATCAAGGTCGTGCGACCAATGCTGATCAGGTCTCCGGGAGACAATGTAGCCTGGCTGGCGCGCTCATTGTTTACTTTGCTGCCACCGGAAGATCCCAGGTCATAATAAATAAATCTGCCGCTAACTGCGCGAATTTGACCGTGTTGCCTGCTGACGTATGGGTCTGGCAGCACAATATCATTTTCATCACTGCGGCCAATGTTGGTCACATTTTTTCGCAACGGATACAATTGGGAATCGGTAGATAACAGGAAACCCGAAAATTCCAGTTCCTCAGGAACAGGCGGGATGTTGATTTGGTTTGTTTTTTCGTTTTCGTCCGTATTTTGCATGTTCATTTAAACCTATCATAACACCAATGGCCATGGTGGTTGATGGCCAAAAAGGAGTACTACGAAGGATGAAGAAGGTAAAACCAATTGTGTTATCCAGGCCATTGCCTGATGATTGGATCGCCACGATCAGAGCGAAATATGATGTACATGTCGGAACTTTCGAAAATGGTTTGAACTCCGAAGAATTGGCTGAACAGATTTCGCGGGTTGAGGGTGTGCTGACCTTGTTATCGGACAAGGTGGATGCGGCCTTGTTGGACAAAATGCCCAGTTTGCGTGTCATCAGCAATATGGCGGCGGGGACAGATAACCTGGATCTGGCGGAATGCATGGCCAGGGGCATTAGGGTAGGAAATACCCCCGGTGTGTTGACCAATGCTACAGCCGATATTGCAATGCTGCTGATGTTAATGATCACGCGCAAAGCCAATTTGGCAGAAAAGGATGCCAGGTCCGGCGGCTGGAAAACCTGGGATCCGACCGGCTGGATGGGGATGGAATTGGGCGGAAAAGCGCTGGGGATCGTAGGAATGGGCAAGATCGGCAAGGCAGTTG
>SXKT01000037.1 GCA_005778035.1 Chloroflexota bacterium | reverse complement strand
AGAGAATCTGCACAACCGGCAAATTCAATTTGGGCAAGATCAATTGACCGTTGTTGAACTTAATCGGCAATGGGACCTTACTCAACAACAAGTAGCTGAGGTCGAAACACAAATTTCAGCACTTGGCCACCTTGAAGAGACTGAAAACGCCTTGAGGGCTCTCACTTCCCTTGCCCAGCAATACGCTGACCTAAACTCAGAACTAAAATTGGCAAAAAATGGGCTAACTGCTCAGATCGATTCGTTGCGTCAGGAACAGGCTGGTATTGAACAAAAGAAACAATCGCTTCAGCCGTCAAATTCCCAATTCGCCCTTGCCGCAGCCGAGCAATCAGCCCTGCTGGTAGAAATTAATTCAGTGCGGCAATCTGCAATATTGGCCAACCAACTTACGATTCAGATAGCGACCATTCAATCAAACCTGTCTCAACTTTCCGCCCAAAGGGAAGAAACTGTCCAGCGGCAGATTCAATTGCGTGATCATGATAGCGCTCATTGTCACCTGTGTGAGCAAGCACTTTCTCCCCAAGATCATGCAAAATTACTGGCCAAATTGGCCATTGAGGAAAATTCCACTCTGCTCAATGAACAAAAATTGAAAGAAAGCCTGGAAGACCTGCACAATAAATTACAACTCCATCAGGCTGAAGCCTCACGTGAACAAGTATTACAGAACAAGTTGCATGATGTTAACAACCGGATTACCGAACTATCCACCAAACAGAAATTGTTCGATTCGGATATTGCTGATTGGGAGAACGTCAGAAGTTCCCTGCTTGAGGAACTTGTTTCCCAATTGGAATCAAAGTCATACCATGCCCCTTTCTTGCCGCAATTTAAGCAATTAAAAGACGAAATGCAACCACACTTGGCAACATTGGGGTTGGAAGCCACGGACATCACTGACCTGCGCGACAAATTAACTGTTAAATCCAGGCAGATCGCTGACACACATAAAAAAAATGACTCTCTCAGGATCCAATTAAATGAGTTGGGCAAATCCAGCGCTTCAATTCAAGAGCGAAAAAAAATGGTTGATGAGAACATTCTCGCTTGGCAATCAACCGAACAACCCTTGCTTGTCCAATTACAACACAAGATCAATACAAAGGATTTTAATCTTGCTGAACGGCAAGCGATCCAAAACCTTCAGGCAGATCTTCGATTAATGGATTTTGATCCGATCCTATACGAACAACTCGCGAACCAACTTTCCTCCTCCGCCGATGTCCAGAAACGCTACCAGGAGCTTCAGGCAGCCAAAAGTGCGTTACCCTCTTTGCAACAATTGCATCAAAGCAGGCTCGATGAACAATCCCGCCTGGAGGCCGATAAAAACCTTCTTGCTGAAGAAATAAAAAACTTGGAAGCCAAGATAGCCGCCACCGAAGCATCATTGCCTAACATCAATCTTTTGGAAAACGAGATCACCAAGCTAAAAAGGGAACTGACTGATTCTCAAAAGGAGATTGGTGCCGGTGAACAAGAATTAAGAAATATTGACGATGCCAAACATAAGGTTTCAGAACGCCAAAAAGAAAGGTCAAAAACCGCAACTGAAATAGACTACCTGAAAGCTCTTGAAACAGCCTTCGGTAAAACCGGGGTCCCAACGATGCTGATTGAACAAGCTGTTCCTTCCATTGAGGATAAGGCCAATACCTATTTGGACAAGCTTTCCAATGGTACGATGAGCATCCGTATCGAGACCCAGGAATCTTATGCCGACAAAAAGCGTGCCGACCTGAAGGAAACCCTTGACATCATCATTTACGACAGCCATGGTCCGCGTGATTACGAAATGTACTCAGGCGGTGAAGCATTTCGGGTTAATTTTGCCATCCGTCTCGCCCTCTCTGAGGTTCTTGCCAGTAGGGCCAATGCCAAACTAAGCACCCTCGTTATTGATGAAGGGTTTGGCTCGCAAGATGCTGATGGCCGGGAAAAGCTGAAGCAATGTATCAACGCGATCCGTGGCGATTTTGAAAAGATCCTGGTCATCACACATTTGGATGACTTAAAAGAAGCGTTCCCCAATCGCATTGATATCGAAAAAATGGATGGCTCCTCTCGATTGTCTGTCAATTAAGCCAAATCCTGCCCTAACTCGTTGACATCCATCCATTCTGGTGATATAAACGACGTCATTATGAAGTACCAATCCATGCCTACTACCACTACTACCCCCACATCGTGCGGGTTTGTTTTGGTTGCATAGCAAAAAATGCACACAAAAAGAGCCCCAAGCGATTGGGGCTCTTTTTATTTTTATAAACAGAGGTGTTCCAAATGTTGCCAAGCAAATTCGACCTGCTCGTAATGAAATTCGGAGGTACGTCCGTCGGCTCTGCATCTGCCATGAAAACTGTTCTGGAGATCGTCCGCGACGAAAAAAAGAAATGGAAGAATGTGGTGGTGGTAATTTCCGCTATCTCTGGCACCACCAACATCTTGCTTGATACTGCCGCTCAGGCAGCAGCCGGCGATGATGCCCTTATCTCCAAGTCAGTTTCGGAACTTCGCACCCGGCACTTCGAGATATTGGACCAGACCGTGAACACCCCCGAAATCAATATAAATGTCAAGTCATCCATCAATGAATTGATCGAGGAATTCAGGTCGTTATGCCATGCAATGTTTGTGCTCGGTGAAACAACCCCTCGGGCACTGGATGCGGTAGCTTCGCTTGGGGAAAGGATGAGCGTTCGATTGCTTGCGGCAATTTTTAACGACGCAGGCCTGCCAGCCCAATTTGCTGAGGCAACCGAAATGGTCATAACGAACAACCTGTACCAAAACGCCAATCCAGATTTTCCAGCCACTCAGGTTGCGACCCATCAAAAACTGCGGCCACTTTTTTCAGATGGAATCACACCCATCGTCACTGGCTTTATCGGTGCTACCCCGCAAGGCATCACAACTACTCTTGGCCGAGGTGGTAGTGACTACTCAGCCGCGATTTTGGGGGCAGTTTTAAATGCCGACGATGTTTGGATCTGGACGGATGTGGACGGGGTCATGACTGCTGATCCGCGAATCGTTAAGGATGCGCGAACAATCCCTTCCATTTCCTACTCCGAGATCGCAGAGCTGGCTTATTACGGCGCCAAGGTGCTGCACCCAAAAACTGTGAAACCGGTGGTGGAGGCAGGTATTGGTTTGCGCATTTGTAACACCTTTAACCCCACCCACCCAGGAACCCGCCTGATAGCCAATGCTGAAGTACAGGAACCCACCGAGATCAGCCAGATCATCAAGGCGGTCACAACCATCCGCAACCAAAAATTGGTCACCATCGAAGGTCGTGGCATGTTGGGCGTTCCGGGTTTGGCAGCCCGCGCATTCGCCGCGGTCGCCTCCACCGGCACCAGTGTTCCCCTCATTACGCAATCTTCCTCTGAACAGTCAATTTGTTTCGCCATTCCAAGCGCACCTTCCGATAATGTGATCAATGCGTTGCGGAATGAGTTTGTCAAAGAATTGGCCAATAACGATATTGATGGTGTTTTTGCGTCCGAACCGGTTTCGATCCTAACTGTTGTTGGTTATGGCACAAAAAACACCCCTGGAATCGCTGGCCGCATTTTCTCAAAGCTTGGAGATGAAGCGATCAATGTGCTGGCCATAGCGCATGGTTCTTCCGATGTCTCTGTCAGTCTTGTCATTGGTAGCAAAGATGATTCTCGCGCTGTTTTGGCGCTGCATAACCTGATCAATTGAACTTATTTTTTATTCTCCAGGAGCACACCGCATGCAAACTCATATCCCCGTCGCAGTTCTTGGCGCAACCGGTTCGGTAGGCCAACGTTTCATCTCATTATTGAATGATCACCCATACTTTAAGGTCGTCGCGCTTACCGCTTCAGACAGGTCCATAGGGAAAAAGTATAAAGATGGCTGCCGCTGGTTGTTGGCAGAAAGTATGCCAGATTGGGCAGGTAACATGGTACTCACCCCTTCTGATAAATCCGGTCTGAATGGGGCTGTGATCGCTTTTTCGGCACTCCCAGCATCTGAGGCCAATACCATCGAACCAGAACTGGCTTCGCAAGGAATAGTGCTCTGCTCCAATGCCTCCTCGTTTCGCCGGGACGAGGATGTACCATTATTATTACCTGAGGTGAACGCCGACCACATTGGATTGATCCCTCTCCAACGAAAAAATCGTAACTGGCGAGGCGCAATCCTGACCAACCCAAATTGCACCAGCACCGGGCTAACAGTAGCCCTAAAAGCTTTGGATGACGCCTTTGGTGTGGAAAAAATATTCGCAGTTTCTATGCAAGCACTCTCCGGTGCCGGTTATCCGGGCATCCCATCGCTGGATGTGATCGATAATGTTATTCCCAACATCGGCGGTGAAGAAGAAAAAGTTGAATGGGAGCCAACAAAAATGCTCGGAAAATTCAACCCTTCGGGCATTCAACTCGCCCCGATCAAAATTTCCGCCCACACCAATCGGGTCGCTGTAGTAGATGGCCATACGGTGTGCGCAAGTGTCAGCCTGCTGTCCAAACCATCCGTTCAGGATGTCCAACATATTTTGGCTTCTTACAAAGGCCCTCAAATTGCACAAAATCTTCCATCTTCGCCCGATCCTGTCATCCTTGTTCGAAACGAGGCAGACCGGCCGCAACCAAAGTTGGATCGCCAGACTGGCAAGGGTATGACCACAGTTGTTGGAAGGATACGGGAAGACAACCTGTTCAACATCAAATTCGTTGTTCTCTCACATAACACAATCCGCGGCGCAGCGGGCGGATCGATATTTAATGCCGAGTTGGTGATTTCGCAGGGTTTGCTGTAAAGGGTTCTGCGTCTATTGCCCTACACCTTGCTTACACT
The DNA here is from genome assembly GCA_005778035.1 of Chloroflexota bacterium. Lineage (GTDB taxonomy): Bacteria > Chloroflexota > Anaerolineae > Anaerolineales > Villigracilaceae > UBA5195. Next base: position 8,259 of record SXKT01000037.1, on the reverse strand, counting down.
GGCGCGGAGAGCCTTTCGGCATCCGCGCCACGGTCTATCTCCCACGGAAAGATAACACGCGTAGAAGTCAAGGTTGCAAAGTAATCAGGCTTTTGGTTGCCAAACAAGGTTCTGTACGGGTTGTAATGTAACACACAAGTCTCTGGGAACCCTCCCGCTGCCGATACCTTGTTCTTCACTGCGGTAATGGTTCGGCCAGAACCCCAAACATCATCAACGATCAAGGTTGCCCGGCCGAGGATCTTCTCCTCTGCCGGAAATTGAATAAATTCTGGCCAAGCCATCAGTGAGCGATCCTTTCCGGTCTCTGCTGGAAAATCGACCGCTGCGGTTAATACGTGTGTAATATCCAATGCCTCAGCCAATAATCCGCCGGGGATGATACCACCTCGCGTTATGATCACCATCGCCTCATATTCACGGTTAAATTGCGGTATCAAAAGGTCGATCAGTTTATCGACGTCTCTCCAGGTAAGTACCTGATGTTTGGGATAATTGAATTCGCTGTTCATAATATTCCGTAATTATAGTTGGAACGGATCCGTATTGGCTCGCCAACCCGATAAATTTTGCTTTAAAAATTGGTAGGTAAGCGGGTAATTACGCAAAAAGATCTTCACCCCAGCCTTTGCCACACCCGCAGGTCTCAGGTCGGTATAAGGGCCCAACACTTCTGCTTGTCCATCAGGCAACGCCGCCCGAAGGCAACCTGTTGCCTCATAACCTTCCGAGATTAATTTGGCCAGGTCATCCCCTTTTTTACTCAGAACAACCATTTTTGAGAACGGTGGCAACTGGGCTTCGTACCGGAACTTTAACTCACTGTCCGCAAAAGTTAGGTAATCGGCAGTTTTTAATGCCTCCACAAAATAGTCAGCCATATCATATGTCTGAATAATGATTCGCACTCGAGGCGTATTTTCAGATAACCTGTAAATGGACTCTAAGATCGCATAATTCGTCTCATTGTAAAACGGATCCCACTTGCCAATGGCATTATCGGCCAACATAACACCAATCGTTGTCACTTTTTCCAGGGTGCCAAGCCTAGCTATCGATTTGGTGCCGATTAAAATATCGCCGTTACCGGCAAAGAAATGGCTTAATGACAATTCTTCCAAATCCGGGCTACGCGTACCACCCCACACCAACGAAGTCGCGTTCGGAAACCGTTCTCGGCATTCGCGCTCAACAGTCGATATACCAAAGCCACCCATCAGGAACCGATTGCCGGCACAATTCGGGCAATGCCGGTTGAAATCTTCCACATGGCGGCATCTTTTGCATACCAACTTTTGGTTTTCCAGGAACAAGGTGGTCCCACATCGACTACACGTAAAGATATTTCCGCAGTCTTTGCATAGCACGTAGGTGTAATCCCCCAATCGATTATGATACAAAACCACTTGTTCCTTTCGCTCCAGGCTTTCTTTGATACTTTTTTCTAATCCGCGGCTAAAGATCCCTGTGTTGCCATGTTTCAGTTCCTCGCGCATATCTTCCAGAAGCACTTGACGATGGGTCTGACCCACCTTGCCTACCGCCTTTAACCTTTGCAGTTCTTCATCGCGCATGCCCATTTGTGCCCGGTAATAAAGATCGATCGGCGGTGTATGGCTAGCCAAAATCATGCAGGCGTTATGTTCTTTGGCCAATTGTGCGGCTGCATAATTAACATTTGGAATATCGTTAAATTCATTTCGGTAGGCCCCATCTTGACATTCATCGACAACCAGCCAGCGCAGATCGGTAAATGGCAAATATAGAGCAGACACACTGCCAATGATCAGCGGTAGCTCCCCGTTTCGTACGCGCATCCATGTATCGTACTTCTCTCCGGCACTTAACGAGCCATGGTATAGCCCAACTTGCTCTGGCCAATGTTGAATAAATCGTCGAACAAGACGTGGGGTCAGCGCTGTTTCTGGCACGATCACGCAACAACCACCACCATGCAGCAAGGCATCGCCGGCAATTTTTTCCAACAATTGTAAAAAACTTTCATCATCCTGTTTGAACAGCAAGATATCAGCATCATTATTTGCTTCCTGGATATCTTGGAATGCCACTTTCGCCCATGATTCTGAATCAACCCCGGCCGGAACCGATTGTTGATCTTCATTCCTAATCAGCTTTCGAATAGGATCCCGAAAAACCGGGGCTTCATTCAAAGTGACCAAGCCCAATTCTTCCAGTTTATTTAGGTCGGCGAGGTTACATCCAGACGCCGCTGCTACCCATTGGATAGGAGTTGGGATCGCTTCCGCTGCTAAAAATTCCAACGCCAATAATCTGCGCTGCCGAACTGGTTCAATTCGGCCAAGAATACTTGCGACATTTTCAATTCTTTGCCTGCTTGCCCGAATAAGTGCAGTTTTAGCCAATTTTTGACCGCTGATCGCCTTGGGGAAAATTGCCCATCGCTCCAACCAGCCTTCCTTGACGCATAAATTCAAGGTATCTCGTAATTTATCACCACCCAATTGCTGCGCAAGTTTTTTTTCGCTCATCTCGCCATGGTTCTCGATCCATCCTAACAAGCCTAAAACTGCCGGTGAGGATTTTTCCGCTTTTTTCAAAGTTCTTTTGTACATGAACTCAGCACGGTCGGTAAATCGGGTAGGCAACATTTTTTCCAATAAAACGCTCATTGGAACGAAGGTTTTCCGCGCCATCGTTTTGGCAAATTCCATCTGGGCGTTGCTGATCGAGATCATGTCAGGCAACAGTACCAGCATTTCTTTTAACTTCATGGTTGGTATTTGATCGTGGATCGAATAAACCACCCCATAATCCAAATAGTTATTTAATGGCACACCTACAACCCTGCCGATCCGAATTTCCGGTTCCAATTCCACAGGCACCAAGTAATCCAACGCGGAAATTGCGGGAACATTTATAATTACCACCTTGATGTACATATTCGAATTATACGCTTTGAACAACCATTTGAACCAAAATCACATTTCCGGAGTCCGCTATGATTTTTGATCTCTCCCCTCTAACCGATTATATGAAAGAAACCCTCAGGACTTTCGTTGAAATCGAAACACCCACTGCCGATAAAGCCGCTGTCGACAGGCTTGGCAGGGTCATCGCCCAAGAATTACGGCTTTTGGGGGGCAATATCCAAATGGTTCCTAATGCCACTCGCGGAGATATCCTCATTGCGACATTTGGCGAAGGCGAAGAAACGATCCTGTTGATGCATCACATGGATACGGTTTTCCCAATTGGAACTCTTGAGACCATGCCGTATTATGAAAAAGGTGAAAAAATATTTGGCCCAGGGGTTTTGGATATGAAAGGTGGGATTGTAATATCACTTGCTGCCGTAAAAGCCCTGGTAGAGCAAAAAGCGCTCAATAAAAAAGTGGTCATTCTGATCACCAGCGATGAAGAGGAAGGATCTGAAACTTCCCAGGCGATCATCGAAGCCGAAGCACGAAAAGCCAAACTGGTATTGGTGATGGAATCTGGTTTGGTAGATGGCGCACTCAAGACCTGGCGCAAGGGAGTGGGTGATTTTTTCATCCATGTCACCGGTAGATCTTCCCATGCTGGAGGCGCACACCAAGAAGGCATCAATGCGATTGAGGAACTCGCCCATCAAATTATCAGCATTCAAAAAATGACAGATTACGAAAAAGGAACCACCCTGAATGTGGGAGTGATACGCGGCGGCACTGTATCAAATGTGGTTCCAGACCACGCATCGGCCGATATCGATTTTCGCGTCCTCGTACCTGACGAAGCGCATCGCATCGACCGGGAATTAAAAGCATTGCAATCAGTTTTGCCAGGCACATCCATCCACATCACCGGTGGCCTTAATCGACCCCCAATGCCCTTCGACACCCGCATGAAACAAACTTTTGAGAAAGCAGAGAAGATCGCCTTGCAAAACGGCCAAACAATCCTGGCAGGCGGTTCGGGGGGTGGTTCCGATGGAAATTTTGTTGCCCCATTGGGGATCGCCCTGTTGGATGGTATGGGCACCTATGGTGAAGGGTTACACTCTGAACGGGAGTACATCTTTACCAAAAGCCTTCCCGAAAGAGCCAGCCTTGTAGCTGCCCTAATTTACCACTGGTCATGAAACCTGTGCCCTCCTCACAATTTTGGCAGCACACATTTGAAGTCACCCAATTAACCTCACTAAACCATCAGTGGAACCAGTTGGAAAAAAGTGGATGCCTGAATAATTTTCGTATTGTTGCCGGCCAAATCTCAGGTTTTCGCGAAGGCTGGGTCTTCGCCGATTCAGATGCTTATAAATGGCTGGATGCTGCCTGCCGCCTATATGCCAGTTACCCAAGTAATGAATTGCTTGGCCGCATCGACACCATCATCGGTTTGGTCAAATCGGTTCAAATGCCAGATGGTTATATAAACACATTTAACCAATTTCATTTTCCTGGCCAACGCTGGGTGAACCTGCAAGTTGAACATGAGATGTATTGTCTTGGCCACTTACTGGAAGCGATAGCCTCCCATTATAAAACCTTCGCTGAAGCCGACGCATTGCGCATTGGCACCCGCATTGGCGACCTGCTCCTGCGTGATTTTCCCTCCCCTACTGCCATCGAATGCGATGGCCACCAGGAGATCGAGATCGGATTGGTACGGTTGTTCGAGGTCACCGGCAAAACAGCTTACCTGGAACAATCACGCAAATTTCTTGCAGCCCGTGGTACAGACAGGTTTTTTTGGTACACATCACACATTCAAAAATCAAATTACCTGCACCGCAAAAAAGCAGTAGAACATCAAAGGCAGTTATTCCTGCAAAAGAATCCTGGCTTTGCTTTCTCAACCTTGCCCCCAAATAACGAATCCAAGGAACCCGCTCTGGGTTGGTTATGGCGAAAAATGGAAGAGTTATCTGGCACCTACCTGCAACAACACACCCCTATTGGCCAGCAATTAGAACCGCTTGGCCACTCAGTCAGGTTTGGTTATATGCAAACAGCATTGGTCCAAAATTACAACCATGGCTGGCAAAATGGTCCTCTACAAACCAGCATCACAGCTTGGGATCGTATGGTGTCTCAAAAAATGTCCGTCTCTGGCGGGTTGGGTGCATATCCGTGGAATGAAGGTTTTGGCCCGGATGGCGAGTTGGACCCCGAAATTGCCTACAACGAGACCTGCGCGGCGCTTGCCAGCATGTTTTGGAGTGCCGAATTGGCCAAGGTGACCAACCAAGCTTGTTACGCCGATTTGTTTGAGTGGCAATTGTACAACGCCGCCTTGGTTGGAATTGGTTTGAATGGCGACACCTTTCTGTATAACAATCCACTTGAGGTCAACATCGACATCCAACGTCGTGCATGGTACTCTGTGCCATGCTGTCCTCCAAATCTTTCCCGCACGATCGCATCGTTATCAGCATACACACTCAGAGAAACCAAAAAATCGGTTTTCATAGATCAGTACATTCCGATGAAAAACGACACAGTCCAAATCCAATCAGGCTTCCCCTTTGATGGTAAGGTAGTAATTAATTTTTCCAAGGAATCCCTTGAAAAAAGAGTTTTCATCCGCATACCATCCTGGGTGTTTCATTCTGCCAGCCCAACCTCAAGTTTGATGATCAACGGTATTACGGTGCCAGTCAATGCAGGTGCCACTCCCAACCGCCCAGCCCAGGGAGGGTATGATCCAAGGTTGTCAAATTACCTTGATGCATCGGAATTGTTACGGTCCGATGGCGCCTTGGAAATTGCATTCCCAATGGAAATTACCATTCGAAAGACAGATCGACACCCACATATCCTTGATCGCAAAATATGCTTCAGCCGCGGACCGATCTTATATTGTGCTGAATCCATATCTCAGCCATGGTTTGATCCCAAGAAAACCAAAATAAAAGTGGCAGGCGTTCAAGTAATAGCCCGAAAACTTGGTTGGCTGGATTACCCCGCCTTGGTGGCAATGGATCACCACAACAACAGTTTGGAGTTTCTACCGTATTATTTATGGGGTAACCGCGGCAGATCCAGAATGGCAGTATGGGTAGAGGAGGATTAAATGTCATGGCTATATTTGGCTTTTGAGCCAACCGAGCAACAAACCTATCTTGATCTTTTACTTTCATCGGGTCTGCAGGCAGATGATATCCAGAGAACGCCAGACCATAACACCAAGGTAACCTTTGGTTCTCCTCGCAAGATCGCCGAAACCTTAAAGGAAATGCCGAACCTGGCATGGGCCCACTCCAGCTGGGCTGGGGTTGAACCTTTGTTGCAACAACCACGCGACAACTTCGAACTAACGAACACAAGGGATGTTTTTGGCCCTCTGATTGCTGAGTTTGTTTTTGGATACCTGTTACTTTTTGAAAAAAACATTTTGGCAAAGTACGAAAACCAACAACTTGGCAAGTGGGATGATCAACTGCCTGGCACCTTGCGAGGTAAGACGATCGGAATCGCGGGTGTTGGCAGTATCGGAAGCCATGTAGCCATGGTCGCAAAATCGTTTGGGATGATCACGCGTGGCCTTACCAGAAATAGCACCGATTGCCGATTCATTGACCGTTTCTATACCAGCGCGAACCCCGTTGGTTTTGGAACCGGTCTCGACTACCTTGTTGGCGTCTTGCCAAACACAACATATACCCGCGATCTGATCAATGGAGCAATGTTGGCAGCACTAAACACTGGTGCTATAGTTATTAATGTTGGCCGTGGCGCGACATTGGATGAAAGGGCTTTGGAAATTGAATTACGCAATGATCATTTACGTGGCGCGGTTTTGGATGTTTTAAAAACAGAACCATTGCCAACTCAGGATCCACTTTGGCAAGTGCCCAATCTGTTCATCACAAGCCACACTTCTGCGCCCAGTTTTCCTGCCCAGGTTATCCACCCTTTTCTCAAAAATCTTCATCTTTTTAAGCAAGGCCAGCCATTGTTGTACAAAGTAAGTTTCAAACAGCAATACTGAGTTCATCATTGCAAATTGGTAAAATAATAATTACATACTTTGGAGGACCTATGCAATCAAAACAAATTTATATTGGCTGCGATAGCGGCGCGACTACCAGCAAAATAGCAGCGGTATGGCCAGACGGTACACCGATCACAACTAAATTGTTACAACGTTCCACCAACTCTCAATACGGAAAAGACGCTGTTATTCGTAGTTGGGTTGATGCGATCAGCGAGTTCCTTGCCGAGAATAATTTGGTTTGGGAGCAAGTTGCCGGAGTAGGTTTGGCAATGCCCGCTCCATTCATACGTTATGGAGTGTTAGACAAGGCTCCAAACCTGCCCCAGATTTTTGAAGGGTGGGATGTCCACACCGCTTTTTCCGACGCACTTTCCTCCAAAGCCAACCGGGTTGTTCCATTGGTGGTTGGCAACGATGGCAACTACGGCGGCGTTGCCGAGGCTGCCCGTGTTCGCGGCAACTCCAATGCCTCAGTTTTAATGCTCGCTCCGGGTTCCGGTTTGGGAACCGCCTTCGTCGATAACAAAGGCTTGCCTTTGGAAGGCGATACGCTCGCCGGGATGGAAGCCGGCCATATGCCCGCTGCGTTACACAAACTTGGCGCCAAACCGTACAAATGCGGGTGTGGCCGAGATTGGGGTTGTGTGGAAGTCTACACAACCATTAGCGGCCTGCCCTACCTGCTGGAAGAACGCTTGCCCCAATACCCCGACCACGAGTTAGCACGTTCCACCCAACCTATGAAAGAACGAGTTCTTGCCTTGCGTACCCTTGCCCAAAAACGCGATGCCTTGGCTGTTGAGATCTTTGATTTTCAGGCTCGCGTTATGGGCTACCACATTGCCAACCTTTGTATGGCCCTCGACCCAGGGTTTGTGGTCATTGGGGGCGGATTAATGGACCCAGAAGCCACAACTGAGGAATTTCGCAACCGCTACATCCGCATCATGCACGAGACCGCCGAGCCGTATCTATGGAAAGGGCAAAAGAATTCTTTGCGTATCGTACCCGCTACCCTCGGAGACCTTTCACAGGCGATTGGCTCTGCGTTGGTAGCTCTTTACAGCAGCCGTTCTTAACAAACACAAGAAAAAGGCTGCTGATTTGAAACCAGCCAGCCTTTTTCATCTCAAACACATTGCTTCGAAAATTTGAATTGTTTTTCCCCACAATTCAAATTTTTGTGATACCATATTGAAAATGGTTTTCATTATCAATAATTAGGAGACAAAATGAAAAAACTCATCCCGAGCCTCACCCTTCTTGCACTTTTGGCTGCCGCCTGCAGTACCCCTCCGATTT
>SXKT01000036.1 GCA_005778035.1 Chloroflexota bacterium | reverse complement strand
CTCGATATATCGACCCGGTTGCCTTTTTTATATAGTAACCATTGCCGTAGAAAACCAACCCCAGCCAATAATGCCCCGGGCAAATATAATAAATACCGGGTCCATATCTCGATTGGGATCTCTATGGGTGATGGTGTTACAAATGTGGTTGCGGCATAAGAAATGATAAATGCAATCGGAACAACCATCACGCCCGGGATGAAGATCATCCAGGCTGGTAATGGGGTCAAATGTTTGAAAATACCCCACCCAAAACGTAACAGGAATATTCCTGTGAACAAATGAAAACCAACCCGCAATATGCTGAGTGAATTTTCGAACGTATTGAGAGAACCGCTGGCAATGAACATTTCGACCCAGCCTGCGGCACCACCCAAAAAACCAAATGCTGCAAGCCACGGCAACTCCCTTTTTAAAGGAAACTCACCTTCTCGGCGCCATTGAAAATATGCCGCCAAACCCAGAATCTCGAATGCCAAACCGTAAGCGAAATTTAACAAGATCACAATAAATACCTAGGATAATAGAACACGCATGCCCTCGCCTGTTCGTGAAAAATTTAACAATCTGGTGTTTTATTTTACCCCAACTAATAGAACCCAAATTGCCGATGCTTAGAAAATTTGAATGTCCATACTTGTACTCACCTCAAAATGCCCCAATTACCCATTCAAAGCATTCCACGTTATGAGATGTGCCCAGAAAAGTACCTCGTACCGCGGAAACACGTGATGCTTTAACATTGAGAGGAATATATTAAATAATACTTGCCTGATACCTCAACGTTGATCGATACAAGAAGGCTGACTGATCCAGGTACTTTTTTCTAAACGACAAATGACTGATGTATGTTTTTAACCTCGAAATGTTACGTTTTCAGAAGTACCAAATTTTCAACAACCTCAGCAAGGAACGGACGAAATTCTTATAATATTTTTTCAATCTTGGTATTTCGGAAAAATGCTCCTCAGGTATTCAAGAATTCGCTCTTTCAAAACATAGTGGCTCCTATCGCCCCTGTTTCTACAGGACTAACACTGTACACCCAACATTGAGATGATGGCCCCCAAACAATTTTCGACCGGACTAAATTCAGTTTGCTCCCGAGGAGTTTTCAGTTACCTGGATTTTGTTATTCAAATCGAATAGTAAAAATGGGATTGTTGAAACGACAGAAAGCAAACAAGCGGGAAAACCCTGCTTCACCCCCGTAATGAACCAATGTTCAGCTAGTTTAAAGCAAGAGAGTGAATTCGGGATTTGCCTGCTTACATCCAAGGAATCCAGCCCGTTTGTTGGCGGGATCAACCTAACATCATCAATCGAAAAACTTTTTGAGTTTAATTTGGAGATTTACTGGGGGGATATTTTTGAAACTTGCCAGCCACGGTACCCAAACGGATACCGTGGCAAATTAATGTTCGGTTTTACCCATACTTGCCGCTGATGTAGCCTTCGGTGCGGCTGTCTTTGGGGTTTGTGAAAATCTGGCGGGTATCGCCGAACTCCACCAACATACCGGCGCGGTCTGCATCTACAGTAAAGAAAGCAGTTTGGTCGGAAACACGGGCAGCCTGTTGCATATTATGAGTCACCACAATGATGGTGTAATCGCGGGCCAATTCTTGCATCAGCTCTTCCACCTTGAGTGTGGCAATTGGGTCTAAGGCTGAAGCCGGCTCGTCCATCAAAATAATTTGCGGCTGGATGGCGATGGCGCGGGCAATGCATAGGCGTTGTTGCTGTCCACCACTCAGGCTAAGGCCACTTTGATTCAATTTATCCTTTACTTCATCCCACAGTGCGGCTTTGCGCAGGCAATTTTCCACCCACTCATCCATACTGGGGCGGCCCAGGCCAACCTTAAATCCATTAAGCCTGGCACCCCAAGCCACGTTCTCATATATTGACCTCGGAAATGGATTGGGTTTTTGGAATACCATACCAATCCTTCTGCGAACTTCGACCGGATCTACTTGCGGAGCATAGATATTTTGGCCCATAAAGATAACATCCCCTTCAGCATGGGCACCGGGTACCAAATCATTCATTCGATTAAATGATCGTAATACCGTGCTTTTTCCGCAACCGCTCGGCCCGATAATTGCAGTGATCTTGCGTTCCGGGATGGCCATGTCGACATTCTTAACAGCCCTGAACGCGCTGTAATGAATGCTTAGATTGCGAGCCTCAATAGCAAACCCACTGGCTCCAGCGGCTTCTTCTTGCTCGCCGGTTTTCGAAAAAATATTGGACTGTGCGTAGGGCATAATATTGGATGATAACATAACTCGGACCTTTCTATTGTTTCTTTTGCAGCCGGTTGCGCAACGCAATGGCAAATGCGTTTAGGCTTAAGAGCAAAGCCATCAACACCAAAATGGAGGCCGCAGCAAGTGAGCGAAACTCAGGTTGCGGTCGCGAAACCCATTGGTAAATGGCAATGGGCAAGGTTGTAAACTTGGAAAAAGGACCAGTTGGGTCAAATGTGATGTATGTGGCTGCACCTACCACTACCAGGGGAGCTGTCTCGCCGATGGCGCGGCTTATGGCAAGGATGGTACCGGTTAAAATACCGGGCATGGCTTGCGGCAAAACATGGTGCCAGATCGTTTCCCATTGTGTGGCACCCAAACCAAGGCTTGCCTGACGCAACAATGGGTTCACAGCGCGGATCGCCTCTTGTGCGTTGATGATGATCAGGGGCAGAATAAGCAACGCGAGGGTAAAACCTGCACTAAGGATCGTGCGCCCGGTGGCGGCGGCTGGGTCGCCAGAAACAGCGTTGAACAGCGCCCCGCTTGTAATAGGCTGCATGCCACGAACAAAAATGGCCAAGCCGAGCATTCCATAAATGATGGATGGAACGCCGGCCAGGTTTGTTATGTTGGCGCGCAGCAGACGGTAAAAAGCGTTATCGACTGTATATTCCTCTAAAAATATCGCCGCTCCCACGCCGATTGGGAAGGCTACCAGGATGGTGATAGCGATGATCCACAGACTTCCATAAAGTGCTGTGCGAATGCCCGCGAGGAGGGCATTGCTACTGCCGCTGTTAGATAGAAGGCCAGGTTGCAACCAAAATCGCATTTGCATGGTTGCGCCTGGGTGTTCAGCCAATTCCGCATTCACCATCGACCGATCGAATAGGCTTTGTACCATACTAAATGTGGCAGCCGCTTCTGGATCGAGTACTTCTTGTTCAACGAGTAATACAAGTTCTGCCTGGTTTAAATCAGCAAAAGGAGTTTCTTTTTCCAACACACGCAATCGCCGTGCGGAAAGATGATTGGCCAGGATATCTGTAAGTTGCTGGTTGGTTTGTTCTTCATAAGGCACACCATTCACAGCCAAGCTGGCAGGATCGACCTCAGTTGTGATGATCACATAACCGATCGAATCGTTGAGAATGGTTAGCATTAACAGTGCCAGTGCGGCAATGCCAGCCCACGTGGAAACCAAAAAGAAACGAGCAAAAATATTGCCGGAAGAATGGCGACGAGGCAAAGTTGGATCAAATTCAACCGGGAAGGAAAGACCTGGTCCGTTCATTGGGTGTTCCTTTTGAGGTGGCGAACCACTTGCTGACTCACCAGGTTGATCGCCGCTGTTACTATAAACAGGAACAAACCGATAGCGAACAAACTGTTATAGTCAATCGAGTTATAGGACAAATCACCACCACTAATTCGCACAATGTGACCGCTCATAGTCTCAGCTGCCTGAAATGGGTTAAATGTAAAACGCGGACCGGCACCGGCGGCGATCGCCACGATCATCGTCTCGCCAATGGCACGGCTGATGGCGACCAAAAACGCCGCGGCCAGACCGCTCACTGCTGCAGGTAAAACCACCTGAACTGCCACTTCCAATTTGGTTGCGCCCAAACCATATGCAGCTTCGCGCAGGGCATTCGGCACTGCGCTCAGGGCATCCTCGGCCATCGAACTAACCAACGGCAGGATCAAAATGCCCATCACCAACCCAGCGCTGGCGGTATTGTAAATCTCAACTGTATCTTTACCAAATATGGCGCGCAATAACGGCGTCATAAAAGTGAGGGCAAAATATCCATACACCACGGTGGGAACACCGGCCAATACTTCCAGGGTTGGCTTTAGCGCTTTGCGTAAGGAAGGCGTGGCATACTCACTAAGGTAAATGGCAGCAGCCAAACCCAACGGCGCCGCCACCAACATGGCCATTCCGCTGGTCAGCAAAGTACTGGTCAACAATGGCAAAATTCCAAAATTACCTGCTTGCGGCTGCCACCTGGTGCCTGTTAAAAAGCCCCAAATTGTTACGCCCGGGGTTGAAAAAAATAACAGGCTCTCCTTGCCCAACTCGTACACAATTCCCAAGGTGGTAAAAATGGATACAATCCCGCAAAAGAATAGGAAACCATAGATCAAAGCCTCTACTGGGCGGGGGCGGTGCTTAAGAGAAAGTGCTTCCGGGGACAAATTGCCCCCGGAAGCGTTGTTGGTAATGGTGGACATTGCCTTATTTCAAAGCGTCGAGCAAGGCCTGGCGGGAAGCATTGAGGTTATCATCGCTGGCTGGGAAGTAACCAACACCCTCGATAACATCGTTGACAACGGTCAGGTAGTAATTGATGAAGGCGGCTACCTGGGGTTTGCTTTTGATGATCTCGGCATCGCTATAAATGTAGAGCGGGCGGGCCAGAGCATAACTACCATCTTCAGCGCTTTCGAAACCAGGAACAACACCATCGACTGAGAGAGCCTTGAGTTTGCTGGCGTTTTCGCTGTAATAGGCGTAACCGAAGTAACCAATTGCGTATTTGCTACCTTCTACACCTTGTACCAACACATTGTCATCTTCAGAGAACTGCAGGTTGGCGGCTTCCAAAAGCATGCCTTCGCCGGTTTCCTTGCCATAGGCAGCTTGCATTACGAATTCCACGAAAAAGTCAAAGGTGCCGCTATCGGTGCCAGGGCTGAAGCGCTGAATGTCTTCGGCAGGCCACTCGGGGCGAATGTCGGACCACTTGGCGGCTTCGCTGCTATAGATCTTGGCCAATTCTTCCTTGGTTACATCAGTAAGGAAGTCATTTTCTGCACTAACAACCACTGCCAGAGCATCGGTGCCCACGCGAAATTCGATGGGGGTACGGGCAGGGGTAAGGGCGGCACAGGCTTCTGCTTCAGTAGTCTTGATGGCGCGGCTGGCATTGGAGATGTCAGTCTCACCAGTGGCGCAGAAGCGCTCGAAACCAGCACCGGAACCAATTGAATCGATGGTCACCTGGCCAGCAAAGCCTTCCTTGGTGAACTCTTCGGCAACAGCCTCAGAGAGAGGATAGACGGTGGAGGAGCCAGCGCTGATGATGTCGCCGGATACGGCGTCAGGGTCCACTTCAGGAAGAGGGATCAAGTTGCTGGCAGGAACTTCAGCGGCGGGTACCTCGGTTGCGGGTACTTCAGTAGCCTCTACCATAGGTGCCTCGGCAGCAGGCATCTCAGTGGCCGCAGGGGCGGCACAAGCGCTGACGGCAACGGCCAACAGCATTACGGTCACAAACAACTTCCAAACTTGGTTTTTCATTTATTCTCCTTTTGTTTTTGTTACAGCGCAACTATACCGAATGCCATTTAACAGCCGAATAAGGACATGTTAACAACTTGTAAAGGTTGGCAGCGGTCTGGCGAGGTCTAAAAGGAGATTAGATTTAATGTTTTTTACGCAGGCAAGCGTGTAGAAGCGGTGAAATTATTGGTACTGCGGTAACAGCGGGCCGTGGGCGATCAATAATTCGTCTACCAGGCTCCATATTTGGTCCAGGCTTAGCTCGGCGGCTGTGTGTGGGTCTAGCATGGCGGCATGGTAAATGTGGTCGCGTTTGCCAGTAAGGGCAGCTTCTACCACCAGCCGTTGCACATTGATGTTTGTTTGTTGCAAGGCGGCCAGTTGAGGAGGCAGCGCCCCTATTTGGGTGGGCTGCAATCCGTTTTTGTCCACCAAAATTGGTACCTCCACGCAGCAATCTGCCGGCAGATTGCTGATGAGGCCCTGGTTGGCCACATTGCCGTACACCACCCGCGGGGTGCCTGTTTCTTTACTGTGGATGATCAGGGAGCCGTATTCGTGGCTGCGTTGGTGGCGAACCTCGTTTAGTTCGCCATTCTCAAGCTGGGCTCGCAGTTGTTCCCAGCCTTCAATTTGGAGCTCGCAACGGGTAATGTATTCATCGAGCGGAATCTCAAATTGCTGCAACAGGTCTGGTCGGTCACGTTTGATGAACCACGGGACGTATTCGCTAAAATGCTCGCTACTCTCGGTGACGAAATACCCAGTGCGGCGGTAGACTTCGTAGCGCACATGATCTGCCAGGTTGCGGTACCGGCGGCCATAGGCTTTTTCGCGCAGCACATTGGCGATCTGCGGGTACAGGTCTTTGCCATCACGCTGGAATCGCAAGTAAAAAGACATGTGGTTGATGCCTGCCGCAAGATAGTTGATCTGGTCGATCGGGATGTTGATGTCGCTTGCCAACTGCTCAGCTGTGCCCTGCACACTGTGGCACAAGCCTATTGTACGAATTTGGCTGGCAGAATTAAGCGCCCAGGTGTTCATAGACATTGGGTTTACATACTGCAAAAATAACACATCGGGGCAAAGTTGTTGCATATCGCTTGCGATATCCAAAAGGACAGGGATGGTGCGCAAACCACGCATTATGCCGCCAATGCCCAGGGTATCAGCGATGGTTTGGCGCAGCCCATATTTCTTTGGGATCTCAAAATCGGTAATGGTTGCAGGTTTATAGCCACCTACCTGAAACATCGATAACGCATAATCAGCACCATCGAGGGCGGCGCGGCGATCCAATGTAGCCTCGATAACCGGCTTGGCGCCCAAAAAATCGGCCATTCGGTGTGCCACGATCTGACTAGTGCGCAAGCGCTCTGGGTCAATATCCATCAGGCTGATGGTGGAGTTGGCAAGTTCGGGAAAACTAAGGATATCGCCGATCAGGTTCTTGGCAAACACCGTGCTGCCCGCGCCGATAAACGCAATTTTGGCCATGAGTCTGCTCCTTTGTGTGGTCTCTAATTGATTATACAAGATGGGTAGGGATCGAGCAGAAGGGGATCACCTGGCAACGTTCGACATTTGGGAGAGTGTTCCGGCTTTTCATCCTCCTATGCGGTTATCTTGTGATTCTGTGGTTTGAATTTCCACATGTGTGGGGGATCTTTTTGGTCGTCTCTTTGTCCTTATTAAATTGTTCCAACCATTGTGTCGGGGACAATAGATTGCCATTCCGGTTTTGCAGCAGGATGCTCGTTTACAGCCGCGCTGGTAGCGATTAATTGTGTCTTCCATGTGAGCCAATGTTCCTTTTAGGAGTTTGTGCGTCCTTTATTTATGGTTTCGATGTTCTCTCGTATTGCCCCAGGGAG
>SXKT01000035.1 GCA_005778035.1 Chloroflexota bacterium | reverse complement strand
TATAGCTGGGTTGATTGTTTCCTCTTCGTCATTGTTAGCTTTGGGCCGCATGGTCCTAAATTTTCTGATCTTGATAATTCGGCCATTTTCTCCAACACGAGATTGGGTCAGAATCACAGGGCTTCCGTCGATGAGGCGTACCAATAGCCAAATGATGGCCATTACGGGCAGGGCGGGGACTAAAAAAAGGATGGTAAGGGTCAGATCAAAAACGCGTTTTGCTAAACGTTGGGTGGGGGTTAAAGCAGGGGTCTTGATATCCAACAACGGGATATTGCCAAGGGAACTGCTGGTTGTGTTGTGCACGGTTAAGTCAAAAAAGTCGGGGATGATAGAGACCTTTACAGGCAACACGGAAAGCAATTGAATGGCGTATGTGATGCGTTAATTGGCATATCTTGGCAAGGCAATGAAGACATGATCCACTCTTTTATCTCTGATTACAAGCGGCAATTGGTCAATATTTCCCAACACCTCGGCAAAGCTCGCTCTCTTCTCCTCCGAGTCATCCAAAAATCCGCAAAAAACAAAACTTGGAAGGTCCAGCCGGTTTATCTCTTCTACAAGATGACGGCCAACAGGGCCAGCACCCAAAACCAAATAGTGGGTTTCGGTGCCTCGCAGGTGTTGCTGGCTTTTATAAAGGGTGCGCGCCACTACTCGCCAAAGTAATAAAAAGCTGTAAGCCAAAAAAATAAACAACAAAAACCCACTGCGTGAGGGCTGGTACCCACCCAAAAACAATATGCCTGCCAATCCAGCCAAGGCCGCTGAGGAACCGAGGGTGATGAAGGTAAATTCATCGATCACTTTGAGTGTCTTGCTGTTATCGTACACCGAATTAAAAAACAACGCTAACAACCACAACAAGGGAAAAACCAAAAATGCTGTCTCTGCTGCTACCGGCAAAAAAGGCAGTTGCCCACCGAGGAACGGTTGTTTGTAATATTGCTTGATCAGCGCAAGGCTACCATCGATCACAACCATGTCCAGCAATATCGCCAAAATCGTAAAATTGGTTGAGAATCTTTGCACCATTAGCGGATTTCCTTGGGCGGAGCCAATTTATTTTTATTTTTTGCTGGTTTTATTTCCCGCAGTGCCAATGGCAAAAAAGCCATATCATCCACCAAATATCGTTTCCACAGTCTTCGTGGTTCCAACAATAATCGCCAGAACCATTCCAAACCGGCGCGTTGCATCCAAACCGGAGCCCGCTTGTGTTTGCCTGCCAGCATATCTATGGCAGAACCAATACCGATCGCTACGGTAAAATGCAACGCATCCCAATGGTTAGAAATCCACATTTCCTGTTTCGGGGCACCCAATCCCACCAACAATATATCTGCTTGCCAGTCATTGATTGTCCTGATTACAGCCTGTGCAGTGTCGGAGCGCTGTTCAAACCCGAATGGAGGACAAGACCATCCGGCAAATTTCCAATCTGGGTACTTCGTTGCCATGGTGGCTGCCAACTTCTCAGCTGAACCAGGTTCCCCACCCAATAATCCAATCCTGACCTTAAGTAGAGCAGACGCCTTCACCAAACCTTCAACCAGGTTGGTGCCATTCACACGTTCTGGCAAGGTTATGCTGGCACCAACCCAACGGCTAAACCAGACCAACGGCATTCCATCGGCAAAAACCAATTCCGCTTTGTTGTATGCTTGTGCCATAGCGGGGTTTCGTTGAAGTTGCACGATATGGTCAACATTGGGAGTAACCACCAATGTTTTTTGTCGTTGAGCAACTTTTGCCATAACAAGATCTACCGCCTGCTCAGCGGTAATCGCATTAAAACGCAGACCAAATGCGAAAAAAAACCGGTCAGGGTGGGATTTGTCCACCATCAAACCAGCCAGTCCCCCAGGTCTCTGCCAAGCATGGTTTGTAATCTATCGATCTCATCACGGTAATACTCTCTAAGTTGGTTTCGGCTCTGGGTGCTCATTCGGTTTGCTTGAGCAAACACCAATCGCTCTGCAGCCACCCGGATGCGTTGATACAACAATGGTGGTGTCGCCTTTTGGACCATCTTGGAAAATTTTGATCCGCGAAAAGTTTTATAGAACCAAAAAGCACGGATACTTCCGCTTCGGTTGAATACCATGCTTACATCGTATTCAAACGGAGGAATACCGGCAAATTCGCTCAGTTCGTTCATCAATTTGCGCGGGGTTTTTTGCAGGTCATCAAACAAAAATACTTTTATGTTATCGCTCGGGAACTGATCGTAGTATCGTTGTAATTGACCGCTATACATGCCGATCTCCAACAGCCGTTTGACCTCAGGGCTGGAAGGGTAGGGTAACGCCGCCGTGATCCGATCAAGATCCTGGGTTGTAAAATCTTGTCTGTTATCTTTGGCTTGCTGATCTTTGTTGGACCGGAATTGGAAGTTGGAATAGAATCGATCAATCGGGTTGCGCAGGATAGCAATGATCTTGGCATTGGGAACTCTTGCATTTATATTGCTTGCCGCATTGGGGTAAAAAAGGTACGACGGGCAAACCTCTCCCACAATATGGCCATGACCCTGGTTTTGGAATTCAGCCAGGTAATCCTTTAGGTGAAAGATCGGATTTTCCATTTCTTTGCCAAAATAATTTTGTGGAGCGGGCAAAGCGCTATCTTTGTCCATTATAAAAAAATGAGTTTCTTTGCGTAATGGCAACGAACCCATCGGATTTTGGCGCAAGTATTGATGAATAGAAGTAGTTCCTGACTTTCCGGCGCCTACAACAAAAAACGAGGGTAAGGGTAGCTTATTTTGCATGGTTACGGGCTGTACTATCGGCCATAAAAGCACCGACGCACCATGTAAGTTTGGTTAAAAAGATTAAGGGGGTCAGATAAAAGTGGGTTGCCATAGTTTTGGGGATCGTTTGGTAAATTCTGAAAGTAGGGACAATTGACAATAGCGGGCTAAAAAAAAGGATCGCCCATTTGTTTCGAAAGAGTGCAGGCGTGCGTAACAGGTCAGAATACTTTAACCGAACAGCCAGGTTATCACCACCCGAGTTATACCAGTATAGTAACAATTTTACCAAGGAATCTTTTTCAACTGGCTTGTGTAAGACGGCAACTTCAGCAATGAATTGGGGGGTAAAGCCATGTTTACTGCAATTCAGGGTCCATTCATAATCATCGCACCGGTAGTGTTCTCCCAAAAAGGGACCAACAGATTTATAAACACGGCGGGTAAACCCGGCCGAGATGGTTGGCAAATGGAGCCGAGGACCAGAAGGCCGTTCTTGAAAGAATTCGTGAAGAAGGGAAATATTATAGGTTTTCATCCAAATATTTTCTTGCCCGGTGGTGACGGATGCGCTAAATAGAGAATGACCTTCCTCAAAAGCGCGCAACATTCCCGCAGCCCAGCCCGGGCATGGAACAGCGTCAG
>SXKT01000034.1 GCA_005778035.1 Chloroflexota bacterium | reverse complement strand
TTTTTGTCTATCTTTCAGCGGTCTTCTTTTCCATCTCCTTTTTTGATAACAGCACCCGCCTGATCGACAGGATCTTGGCCCCGGTGGCAATCTGTTTGGTTGTGCTGCTTTGCCGGGTTCTTGGGGCTGTTTGGGATCGTTTCGCGAATTCATCAAAACAAAATAAAATCGGTGCCCGGGGCTTGGTAATTGCCTTGATGGGGGTTTCCTTGTCTTTGAACTTGCTTGGGTTGGCAAATGCCCTTCAGGCTTACCACGCCGAAGGCCAAGGCTATGCCAGCTGGAAGTGGCATGATTCGCCTATTCTGGCGATCATTGGCGACCTGCCTAACGATGCGGTGGTGTACACCAACACCCCCCCGGCGGTCTATTTGGTCACTGGCAGGGCATCCAAGGTGATGCCTACCGCGGTCGACCCGGTCAACGCATCGGTACGCCAAAATTTTGACGCAGACATGGAAAAAATGGCCCAGGCTGTCACCGATGGCCGGGCAATTTTGGCAATTTTTAACCAAAACGAGTTGGAAAACTCACCCGACTGGCAAGCGTACAGCCCATTTTTGGAGACCCTGCCAACCCTGAAAAAAACGGGGGATGCGATCTTATTTGGGGTATCATTACCATGATGTTAAAGAAAACTACCCATTGGAGGTCCCTGTGACCATTCTTGATAAATTCAACCTAAACGGAAAAACCTCCATCGTGACCGGCGGAACTGGTTTGTTGGGGCAGGAATTTTGCAAAACCCTTGCCGAAGCCGGATCGGCGGTCGTTATTTTGGATATCAACAAACAGAAATTGTTGGAAGTTGAAACCAGCCTTAAGTCGGCTGGCTACCGCGCCCTTGCCATAGAGTCCGATATCACCGACCCGCGATCGGTGAAGGAAATGGCCGAGCAAGTTACCGCTACATTTGGCAGCATCGACGTGTTGGTGAACAGCGCCGCCCTGGACCCAAAATTTGACCCAGACGCGGTGAACAAAGGAATTGCCCCGGGTGCTTTTGAGGAATACCCGTTGGATCAATGGAACGCCGCGCTGAACGTAAACCTGACCGGCACCTTTTTAATGACCCAGGCCGTTTGCAAGCAAATGGTAAAGCAAGGAAAAAAAGGCAGCATCGTCAACATCTGCTCTACCTACGGGCTAAACGGCCCAGACCAACGAATTTACCGTAAGGCCGATGGCAGCCAGCCGGCCTTTAAACCGGTGTACTACACCACCACAAAAGCTGGTATTGTTGGCTTTACCAAGTACCTGGCCGCCTATTACATGGGTACAGAAATTCGGGTGAACATGCTTACCCCGGGTGGCGTGTATAACGGCCACGATGAATTATTCGAGAAGAATTACTCTGCCAAGACCATTTTGGGAAGAATGGCCCGGAAGGACGAGATGAACGGCGCTCTGCTTTTCCTCGCCTCGGATGCCTCCTCCTACATGACCGGAAATAATGTGATCGTCGATGGTGGATGGACCGCATGGTAAAAAAGCCGGACGTGCTCGCCATCATCCCGGCGCGTGGGGGTTCCAAGGGGATCCCGCGTAAAAACATCCGAAATTTCAGTGGGTATCCGCTGATCGCCTGGAGCATTGCGGCAGCGAAGAAGAGCCAAAGTGTTACCCGGGTGATCGTTAGTACCGATGATGAAGAGATCGCCGCGGTTGCCCGCGAATGGGGCGCCGAAACACCCTTTTTGCGGCCAGCGGAATTTGCCCAGGACAAGACCACCGACCTGCCCGTGTTTGTCCACGCTTTGGAGTGGTTGAAGCAGCATGAAAACTACCGCCCAGATGTCGTCATCCAGCTTCGGCCAACCTCGCCAATACGACCTTCCACCTGTGTAGACCAGGCGGTTGAGATCCTGCTGCGCAATGCAGATGCCAATTCTGTCCGCGGAGTGGTGCCGGCCGGGCAAAACCCGCATAAAATGTGGCGATTAAACCCCAACCCTGAAAACCCAATGCGCAACCTCCTGGATGTTCCGGGGATAGAAGAACCCTACAATGCCCCCCGGCAAATTTTACCGGACGTGTACTGGCAAACCGGGCACATCGACGCGATCCGGCCTGATGTCATTTTGGCCGGTTCGATG
Source organism: Chloroflexota bacterium (assembly GCA_005778035.1). Classification (GTDB taxonomy): domain Bacteria; phylum Chloroflexota; class Anaerolineae; order Anaerolineales; family Villigracilaceae; genus UBA5195. The sequence continues at coordinate 4,402 of SXKT01000034.1, read as the reverse complement.
AGCGGGAAGAATATTTATCCACTCCTCATCGACCCCAAATACACCGTGGACCTTGACAACCTCAATGATTGGGTGCGGGCCGAATGGCTGGTGAAGTACGGCGGCCTGGAAATGGCAACCCCTGCAGCGCCCAAGCGGCCGATGCCAAAAAATGTTCGCCTCTTGGCGTTGGATTTTGATGGCGTTGTCACCGACAACCGCGTGTGGGTAGACCAGGATGGGCGGGAGAGTGTTGCGGCCAACCGCAGCGACAGCCTGATCATGAGCAAGATCAAAGAGGCCGGGATCGGGGTTGTGATCATCTCCTCGGAGACCAACCCGGTCGTTACCGCCCGCGCCAAAAAGATGCGCGTAGATGTCATCCAGGGGGTCGGTATCCATGATAAACGCGCCGTTTTGGCACAGGCGATCGCTGAGCGTGGTATGGACCCACGCGAAGTGGTTTTCATTGGAAACGACATCAACGACATCCCCTGTTTTAGCCTGGCTGGCTGGGCTGTTGCCGTAGCCGACGCAATGCCCGAAGTACTCCGCGAAGCGGACCACATCACCACCTTACGCGGCGGCCATGGCGCTGTCCGCGAGATCTGCGACCTACTCCTTGGCTCTCGCCAAGACATCTAACTATTAGGAGTGAACATGAAACGAGAAATAAAGCTTGGACAACGCTATGTTGGCGACGGGCATCCCGCTTATGTCATCGCCGAGATCGGCATCAACCACAATGGCGACCTGGACATCGCCAAAAAAATGATCGAAGCGGCTGCCCATGCTGGTGCTGACGCGGTTAAATTTCAGAAACGTACCCCTGAGGTTTGCACCCCACTGGATCAACAAAAACAAATGCGCGAAACCCCTTGGGGTTATATCAGCTATTTGGATTATCGATACAAAGTTGAGTTTGGCCTGGATGAATACCGTGAGATCGACCACCTCTGCCGAGATCTGGGCATCGATTGGATGGTTTCGGTTTGGGATGAGCCTTCTGTCGACTTTATGGAGCAGTTTGAAACCCCCGCATACAAAGTGCCATCCGCATCGCTAACAGATGTTGCCTTGCTTAAATATGCACGCAAGTCTGGCAAGCCGATCATCATTTCCACTGGCATGTCTACAATGGATGAGATCAAGCGGGGAGTGGACGCAGTTGGCTCGGACAATTTGGTGATCATGCACTGCACCAGCGCTTACCCCTGCGAACCTGAAGAACTCAATTTGCGTATGGTTGAAACCCTTCGCAAGGAATTCCCGTATAACGCCATTGGTTACTCTGGCCACGAGGTTGGTTTGGTCCCTTCGGCGGTAGCGGTAGCCTTGGGTGCTTGCATGGTAGAGCGCCACTTTACCCTGGACCGGGCTATGTGGGGCAGCGACCAGGCTGCCTCGGTTGAGCCAGGCGGTTTTGAAAAGTTGGTAAAGTACATTCGCGTCACCGAGGCTGGCATGGGTGACGGTGTGAAAAAGGTGTACCCAAGCGAGATGAACTCCTTGAAAAAACTGCGCCGAGTGCGCGATAGCGAATAATTGGCCACATGGGAGCCTTTGAGAAAGCCAAAAGTGTGGCACGCACACCCGCAAAGTATTTGCTGGCCGCGGCTCGATGGAAACGATTGCGCTTTGACGAGGCTCCCCCCATTTTCGCGAATTCCAAGCCCAAAAGTGGATCGCATTTGCTTTTGCAGGTGATGCACGGTTTGTGCCAAATTGCCCCCTACGCGTTCGTGATGGATGAACCGGTTCGAACGATCCGTGCTACCGGCGGACGCAGACCTCAGGAAGAGGTTGAGAACGCTTTGTCTGGCATCCCAAAAGGGGTGATAGGCTGGGGGTATGTAGATGCCACCCCTGAAAATACCGCCATTTTGTGCCAGCCTGGCAGGATCAATTATTTTATATACCGAGACCCGCGCGACACGCTGGTGAGCCAGGTCCATTACGCTACAGATATGCACCAGGGCCATGGTATGCACGCCTACTACCAAAGCCTTTCAGGGTTCGATGAACGGCTAAAAGTAGCGATCAGCGGGATTGACCGCGACGGGTTGTACATGGTGGATGTACTTCGCAGGTATGAAGGCGTTTTTGCGTGGTTGGGCCAACCCCACACCCTGTGCTTGCGGTTTGAAGATCTGATCAATGACCAACGAAACAGCCTGTTGGCTATATTGGCGCAATTTGAAAACGCCGGGTACATACTGCCTACCCCGCAGAATAAAGCGCTAGAGATCCTGACTGAATCCATCCAACCATCCCGGTCACATACTTTCCGCAAAGGCAAAACCGGTGGCTGGAAAGATGCATTTAGCCAGGAAAACAAGGAATTGTTCAAAAAAGTTTCCGGAGACCTGTTGCAGAGATTGGGCTACGAGAAGGATGACAACTGGTAACCATCTATGACCCCCGATAATTGGATGCGCGATACTGTTTTGCGGCGCATAGAGCGGCACATCAACAACTTTAGGGTGGCTTGGATGTCTCTGCGCGTTATCGCCAGCGCGCCACAGCCCGTGCAACAACAACCTGTATTGTTCTTTAGGGCATCCAGCGGCATCGATGATCTGTCTTGGAATAGCGCTTTTCAGGTATTGACCGCTTGGGGTTTGCGCTTGCGCGGCATACCGGTGCGCTTTTTGGTGTGCAACCGAGGCATGAGCCTGTGTGTATTGGGCACAGACCGCGATACCCCAAACAAAAAACCTCCCTGCAACAGTTGTGTGTACCAATCCAAAAGTATTTATTTTGGTCAGCCCAAAGAGTGGTTGACCTACCAATACGATGCTTCATTGGATGCGAAGTTATCCGGAATATCCATTCATCAGATGATGGACATAGAACATGAGGGCGTTCCGCTTGGTAAATTGGTACTGCCCGGCCTGCGATGGATCCTTCGGCGCCACAACTTGGTGGATGACGAAAAAACCCGTTCTATCTATCGCAAGTACATCCTTTCCGCCAATAGCATAGCCCACGAAACCCGCTCCGCCTTGCAGCGTGTCAAACCAGCCTGTGTTGTTGTATTTAATGGACAATTCTTTCCCGAGGCAACGGTTAAGTTCGTTGCCCGCCAAACGGGGTTCAAAGTGTACTCGCACGAGGTTGGCTTGCAGCCAATGACAGCCTTCTTTACCGAAGGTGAATCAACTGCCTATCCGATCGATATCCCCGCAGATCTTGGCTTGGACAATGCGCAAAACGCCAAACTGGACGCCTACCTGGAGCAACGCTTTAAAGGCAACTTTACGATGGGCGGGGTACGGTTTTGGCAAGATATCAAAGACCTGGATGCATCCCTGCGCAACAAACTTGAACAGCATGAAAAAGTAGTACCCGTATTTACCAATGTGATCTTTGATACCAGCCAACCACATGCCAATACCTTGTACAGCGATATGTTCGAATGGCTGGATGATGTATTGGAAGCCGCAAGGCAAAACCCGAATACCCTGTTTATTATCCGCGCCCACCCCGATGAAGCCCGTCTGCGGAAAAGCAGCCTTGAAACCGTGGAGCAATGGGTACGGCAAACCGGCGCAACCAATCTGCCTAATGTGGTATTTATCCCCCCGGACCAATTTATCAGTTCTTATGAGCTGATCGGTAAGAGTGATTTTGTGTTGATCTACAACTCCACCATCGGGCTGGAAGCCACTCTGCTGGGTGCCCCGGTATTATGCGCAGGCAAAGCCAGGTTCACTCAAATCCCTACCGTGTTTTTCCCCGACTCAAAGGCTGAATATTTGGCTAAGTTGCAGCAATTCCTGCACAAAGGGGCAGATCGTGTTCCGGACCAGTATTACCAAAACGCTCGCAAATTTTTATATTACCAATTGTTCAAATCCTCCCTGCCTTTTTCAGAGTATCTGGACACCGGAATACGCGTGACCCATGCAAAAATGCGAGCCTTTAACCCAAATATGCTGATAAAATCAGTTACCATAGAAACAATCTTCAAAGGACTATTTGAAAAAGGCGATTTCCTGCTAAAAGATTGAGCCTTTTCGCCTTTACCCGCTGTTGGTAACGGCACGCGTACAATGAAAAAACAAATTACCAGCCTGATCCCTACAGAACTAAGAAATTCGCTACGGCTCAACCTGTATCGTAGCGAGGTATTTTTTCAGCGCGTCAAATTTGCGAACATCAAGGAACCCCGTCAGGGATGGCCGATCCTGGTGGCCAACTCATTCCCTAAAAGTGGTTCGCACTTGCTTGACCAGGTTCTGATGGGCTTTTCAAATATCTCCCCTTTTTCACCTCATGTTTCCTTGCCATTCGTCTCCTTCGATGGTGAGACTGGTCTCAAAAAGGAAGCCAGTGAGGCGATGCGGTTTCTATCGCAGTTACGCCCGTTGGATGTGACCAGCACCCACTTGCTGGCCTGGCCGCAGGTGATGGAAGAGCT
>SXKT01000033.1 GCA_005778035.1 Chloroflexota bacterium | reverse complement strand
CTGTTGTTGGCGTTGGCATTGGTGGCGGGCGCTTGTGCCCCGGCCGCGCCGGTGGCAAGTGCACCTGAGGTTCCAACCGAAGAACACAAAAGCCGCCCTGCCCCCCAAAATCCAAATCTGATCTTGGCAACGACCACATCAACACAAGATTCGGGTGTGCTGGAGGTGTTGGTACCATTGTTTGAAAAAGAATATGGTTATGTGGTTAAGACTGTAGCTGTTGGTTCTGGAGCTGCAATTGCGATGGCGCAAGAAGGCAACGCGGATGTTTTGTTGGTCCACTCGCCCGCCGCAGAAAAGAAGTTTATGGAAGAAGGGTGGGGCAAGGAACGAGCCCTGTTGATGCATAACGATTTCATTATTGTTGGGCCAGAAGCCGATCCATCCGCGATAAAAGGTTTGCCTGTAGTGGATGCCTTTAAAAAGATCTATGCTGATGCTTCCCCGTTTGTCGCCCGTGCTGATGAATCGGGCACCAGCACAAAAGAGCTGGGAATTTGGAAGAAGGCCGAAGTAGACCCGGCTACCGAAAAAGCCGCCTGGTATAACATGACTGGCCAAGGCATGGGTGCCTCGCTTACGATCGCTTCAGAAAAGGGCGCCTACATCCTAACCGACCGTGCTACCTACCTGGCGAACAAGGCCAACCTTGCTTTGGCCGTTTTGGTTCAGGGTGACCAATCGTTGTTGAACATTTACCACGTGATCACCATCAACACTGAAAAGTGGCCTAACATCAACTATCAGGGCGGGTTGGATTTCCAACACTTTACGATCGACCCAAAGACCCAGGCGATCATCGCCCAATTCGGTGTGGATACCTATGGGGAGCCTTTGTTCTTCCCGGATGCCGATAAAACTGACGCTGATTTTGGTTTGTAAGATACACTACTATAATTGGGAGGGATTTGAAACCCCTCCCAAAAACATTATGTTTGCTTTTTTTGAGACCCTATTTGCGGATGTCGAGATCTGGGAGATCACACGGTTATCTTTAACTGTGTCCGGGATATCTACGTTTGCCAGCATCCTGATCGGTTTACCGTTGGGGACGCTGCTTGCGTTGAAAAGGTTCCCGGGCAGGTCGATCATCCTGACCATCATCAATACTGGCATGGCCTTGCCACCAGTCGTTGTTGGTTTGGCAGTAGCCATGACGTTATGGCGGTCTGGACCGCTCGGTTCTTTTAATTTGATCTACACCCCCACCGCGATCGTGATCGCCCAAACCATCATCGCTGCCCCGGTGGTAACGGGGTTAACGGCTTCGGCATTGCAACAATTGGATCCCCGATTGGGCCAACAGTTACTGGGCTTGGGAGCATCATCTTGGCAAATGGTGATCACGTTGTGGTGGCAGGTACGGTTGTCGCTCTTTGCGGCGGTCATGGCCGGGTTTGGCTCGGTTATTTCGGAGGTCGGCGCATCCATGATGGTGGGTGGCAATATCAGCGGGCAAACCAGAGTGCTTACCACCGCGATCGTGTTGGAAAGCAATAAGGGACAATTTACCAAGGCCATCGTTTTGGGTGGCTTCTTGTTGTTCATCACGATGCTGATCAACTATGCCCTAACGTGGGTGCAACAACGCGGGGTTGCCCATAAATGAACCCATACCTTTCCATCGCGGACCTAACCATCCAAAGAGATCGCGTCACAGTAGTGACGGTCGATGGATTGGATATTGAGCAAGGGAAGGTGGTAGCTGTCATTGGTCCCAATGGCGCAGGCAAGTCCAGCCTGTTACTGGGAATCGCCAATATTATTCCCCGCAAAACCGGCTCTGTAACGCTGGGTGGGTTAACTTTTGGAAAATTGCATGCCGTTGAGTTCCGAAGGCGCGTGGCTTTGGTGATGCAGGAACCGATGTTGTTGGATGCCACTGTGCGCCAAAATATTGGTTTAGGTTTGTATTACCGGGGAACATTTGGTGAATTGGAACGGCTGAAAGTGGACCATTGGGCAGAAAAAATGAAGATCAGCCACTTGTTGGATCGACCAGCAGACAAAATATCTGGCGGTGAAGCCCAGCGTGTTAGCCTGGCCCGCGCGTTTGCGTTGGAACCGGATTTGTTACTCCTGGATGAGCCTTTTAGCGCATTAGACCCGCATACGCGAAAAGGGTTGACCAAAGACCTTAGGTCTGCCCTGAAAGAAACAAATACAACAACATTGTTTGTAACCCACAACCTGCGGGAGGCAAGGGATATGGCAGACCAGATCGCGGTGATTTGGGATGGCAAACTAATTCAGTGTGGAAGCTGGGACGAAATCACCAGCAATCCGGCAACGGAATCCTTGCGGCAATATTTGGGCGGCCACCTACACGAAGAATAGGTGGCGCTAACTTTCCTCTACGTCTTTAAATTCCGCGTCGATTATTTCAGAGTGGTCTTGGGCTGCAGAACCGGCACTGCTGGATTGGGGAACTCCGAACAATCGTGCCCTGATCTCGGCTACCACGTTTTCCGGGCAAAGTTCAATAAACAAATATTGGGTGAACCAAAGCACACCAAAGTCATCGATCCATCCGGCTATGATCAAGGAATCAAAGTCGAGCGGAAAAATGGTGTAGACAACACCAGTGAATGGAATTATTTTTAGCAGGAAATTGACACGACGGTCGATGACCAAATTCCAAACCAATTTTAGATGGTACAGAATCTCTCGAAGGGGAGTTGTTTTTTGGGGTGTCATCTGGAAATCTGGTTTATTTGCCATGGTTACATTATATACTGGCTAAAAATTATTGGACGGATCTTTAGCGGGAATCTGGTTTCGGTCGAACGGGGTTACTTGGTACACATAGTAATTAAGCCAGTTGGCAAACAGCAAATTGGCATGCCCACGCCAGCGAACTTGTGGCTCTTTTGAGGGGTCATTGTTCGGATAATAATTTTTGGGAACATTGATCGATAAGCCCTTGCTAACATCCCGGTCGTACTCTCCCTTGAGGGTCCGGGGGTCATATTCAGAATGCCCGGTGATGAAAAGGTGTCGCCCGTCTTTGGCGCCGACAATGTAAACGCCAGCCTCATCCGATTCAGAGAGGATGGAAAGGTCGGGTACCTTATCGATGTCCTTCCTTCTGATCTCAGTGTGCCTGGAATGGGGAGCCATGAAGGCATCGTCGAAACCACGCATTAATTTCTCTTTGGGAGCCAAATTTCGATGTTCGAATACGCCGAACATTTTGTCCGGTAACGGATATTTGGGCACCCCATATAAGTGATAAAGAGCAGCCTGGGCACCCCAGCAAATATAAAAAGAAGATTCAACGTTCGTTTCTGCCCAATCGATGATATTGGTTAGTTCTTTCCAGTAATCTACTTGTTCAAACGCCAATTGCTCCACGGGTGCGCCGGTGACGATCAGGCCATCAAATTTTTGGTCTTTTACCTCATCAAAGGTGAAATAGTGGTTCAGCAAATGATCTGCGTCGGTATTTTTGGATTCATAAGTAGCAGTGTGTAATAGGGTGATATCTACCTGCAATGAAGAGTTGCCCAACAACCTTAACAATTGTGTTTCGGTTGCTACCTTGGTTGGCATTAAGTTGAGGATGGCTACATTGAGGGAGCGGATGTCTTGGTGCTCGGCTCGCTCTTCTCCCATCACAAATACATTTTCCTGTTCCAATATGGCTCGGGCAGGCAAGGTTGAGGGGATCTTTACTGGCATATCGTTATTCCTTGAATTATTAATAAGTTCAGGCTGGCGATCAAGAAAAATGCCAGCCTGAATATTTGGCAGAAATTACTTTGTCAGGGCTTGGTTCAAATCCCAGATGATGTCATCCACATCTTCAAGCCCAATACTAAGGCGGATAAAGTCAGGGCTGACACCGGCTTTAATTTGCTCAGATTCAGACAGCTGGCTATGGGTGGTGGATGCGGGATGGATAGCCAGCGATCGGGCGTCGCCGATGTTGGCAACGTGGCTGAAGAGTTCCAAATTGTCTATGAATTTTTGGCCAGCTTCAGCACCGCCCTTGATGCCGAATCCCAAAATGGACCCAGCGCCTTTTGGGAAATAGCGTTTGCTGATCTCGTGGTCTGGGTGGCTCTTGAGGCCCGGATATTTGACCCAGCTGACATTGGGGTGTCGTTCCAAATATTCGGCCACAGCTTGGGCATTCTGTACATGCCGTTCCATTCTCAGGCTAAGGGTTTCAATGCCCTGAATGGTTTGCCAACTATTGAATGGCGACTGGCTGGCGCCAATATCGCGTAGAACATGAACACGCGCTTTGATGGCAAATGGAGGCAGGCCTGCGCCAACCAGGCTGGTATATACCAAACCGTGGTAAGAGGGGTCTGGCTCAGTGAAGTTGGCAAAGCGGCCAGAGCCGTAATCAAAATTGCCGCCATCAATGATCATGCCGCCGATACTTGTTCCGTGCCCGCCGATGAATTTGGTGGTGCTGTGCGTGACCACATTTGCGCCCCACTCAATGGGCCTAAAAAGATATGGCGAAGGGATCGTGTTATCGATCATCAGCACAATATTGTGCTTGCGAGCGATCTCGGCGACTTGCTCGATAGGAAAGACTGAGATGTCCGGGTTACCAAGCGATTCGCCGTATATGATCTTGGTATTTGGCTTAATGGCGGCTTCAAAGTCGGCAGGGTGGGATGGGTCTACAAAAGTGACCTCTATGCCGAGTTTACGCAACGAATAATTGAATTGGTTGAAAGTGCCACCATACAATTTACTGCTGGAGACAATATGGTCACCGGCTTCGCACAGGGTAAAGATTGCCTGCGCCTGGGCAGCATGGCCAGACGCCGCAGCCAAACCTGCGACACCACTCTCCAGGCTGGCAATGCGTTGTTCCAACACGTCTGTGGTTGGGTTCATCAGGCGGGTGTAAATGTTGCCAAGTTCTTTCAGCGCGAAAAGATTCGCAGCGTGTTCTGTGCTCTTGAATTGGTAGCTGGTAGTTTGGTAAATGGGAACCGCTCGGCTACCCGTGGTTGGGTCCGGCGCATAGCCGGCATGTAGCTGGCGGGTTGAAAAACCAAATTTGCGATCACTTGATGTCATGGGTTCCTCCATAGTTTGGTTTATTTTTTCCACCCTCATCCAGAAGAAACAAAAAAGCTTCTTCTGAAAAAGATTAAGAAGAAGCCTCGCGATAACTTCTCTCATCTTCCAGATAGTACTGCCGGAGTTGGCACCTTGACGTTTCAGTCAGGTTGCCGAGGTTTCAAAGGGCCGGTCCCTCCACCTCTCTGGATAAGAGTGCTATTTAATTGTCGGCATTTTATATCATAGCTGTATGGACGAGTCAAGGGTATTTGGACAAATAATGTAAGAAAAGCCAAAATTCCCTCAAATGTTATGATTTAGAATTACTATATGCCTTACCTTATCGATGGACATAATCTGGTCCCAAAATTCGGGATCGCGCTATCTGCAGAGAACGACGAAGAGCAATTGGTCGAGATCCTGCAGGAATTTTCGCGTCTCTCCAGAAAAGGGACTATTGAGGTCTATTTTGACCGGGCTGCTGCTGGGACCCAGGTATCCAAGATACAAAGTTTTTTAAAAATCCACTTTTCAAAAGATGGCAAGACGGCGGATGACGCGATTTTGGATAGGCTGGGCAAATTGGGGATTTCCGCAAAAAATTGGACCGTGATTTCATCGGATGGTTATGTTCAAAGAGAATCGAGAAGGTTAGGGGCGACTGTATTGAACGGCGATGAGTTTGTTAAGCAGGTACGCAACGTGTTGTCCGCTCCGCGTACAACGACAGACCAGCAAAGGCCGATGAGCCAAAAAGAGGTCGATGATTGGATGAGGTTGTTTGAGGGTCGGGAAGATTGATAGTATGAGCCCCCAATTTTTTGTTGGGGGCTCATTTTTTCATTTACTGATCATTTGCAGTCGAAATAAAACAAGACCGGCGGGAAGGATGTGACCGATCCTCCCGGCGAGATGGTAGTGATCCACACGGACCGGTCTATGCCCATGATGTGGTCCATCGTCATGTGCCATGTCCAGTACACTGTTTGCGAACCAGCCGCGTTATAGTTTAGAGTACCCCCCACAAAGGAACCGTCGTTGGGGTTTCGATCCCAACGGTATTCCAATTTGCCAGGCCCATTGGCGATGATCTTGGCTTTGAAATCATAGTAAACACCATCCGAACCACATCCGTTGGCGGGGCGTTTGGAGTAATCATATTCCACGCTAACCGCGTCGAAACTGTCGTCCAGCTTTCGCTCTTCAGACACCTCGATCTGGACCTTTAGGTTTTGATTGTAAGACCCGACCCCCATATAACCGCCATAAGGGGTCTTTACCGCCCAATATCCTGTGTAGACGCCAATATCAGTAGGGGCTGTCATCGGAATTGAAAAATCGTAACTGTCTCCTGGGTATACCGATAATGTGAGCGGAAATTCAATTACATCCGATAGGGCATCCCCTGACCGCAACTCCAACACATAAGATGGGTCCCAAACACAGTTACCATCATTGCGAACGCGCCAAGTTTTTGTAAAGGTCGCACCGGGTGTAACCAACATGCCGTCAGGGATGGTTATGTCTGAAACAAATGTCATCGCGAAACACGGTTTTGTATTGCTCGGGTCGTTCGTTGGAGATGGCAATGGAGTTTTGGTTTCAGTTGGGCGTGGTGTTTGGGTTGCAGGCACCTTGGTAGGTTCAACGTCCGCCATTTCGGTAAAGCGCGCCTCTACCGTGCTTGCGGCCTGGGTTTGAATCAAGCCAACATCTGGGGTGGGTGTTGAGTTGCATGCGCTGGCCACAAGCATTATGGCGACTGCGCAAATCGTTAATTGCAGAAATTGTTTTTTCATTTTTAACCTTTCGAACTAATAGGATTATAACAAATCCTAAAAATACACACGGGCTGCGTTGATCCAACACAGCCCGTGCCATTGTAGTGCCGAAAAGGGGAAGATCAATTATCGGGATGAATACCCGCCATCCATAACCCCAGTTTCTCTTTGGAGATGGATTTGGCGTCGACCGTTGTGACGATCTCTCCCCGGTACATTACCGAAATACGGTCAGATAGGGCGAGGATCTCGTCCAATTCTGCCGAGATCAATAAAACAGCTACACCCCGATCGCGCATTTGCACGATCTGATTATGGATGTACTCGATGGAGCCCACATCCAGGCCGCGAGTTGGTTGGCTGGCGATCACAAGCTTGACGTTTCGGCTTAATTCTCTCGCAACGATCACTTTTTGTTGGTTGCCGCCAGATAGTTTTCCGGCGGAGACATACGGTGAGGGGGTTCTGACATCGAATTCTGAAATTAACCTGCGCGAATAACGGTCGATCTCTCCTTGTTGCAGCACACCATTTTTGTTGAACGGAGCCTGGTAGTAATCGCACAGAATGGTATTGTCGGCGATGGTGTAACTTAGCACCAGCCCATGTTTTTGGCGATCTTCAGGGATATTGGCGAGACCGTTATTGGTGAGTTGGCGGGGTGTGGCGTTGGTGAGGTTTTTTCCATCCAATTCAATGTTGCCGCCATCTATACGCAATAAACCACTCAATGCTTCAGCAAGCTCGGTTTGGCCATTTCCTTGAACGCCCGCAATGCCCAGGATCTCGCCGGCTTTTACCTCAAAACTGAGGTTGCGGACCGCGTGCAAGCCCCTTTGGTCACTTACATTCAAATCGCGGACGGAGAGGATGGTTTCCTTGGGTGTGGCAGGTTGTTTGTCTACGGTCAGGATCACCTCGCGCCCAACCATCATGGTTGCCAATAAGTGTTCATCCGATTCGGATGGGATAGCGCTGCCAACCACTTTGCCGGCTCGCATAACGGTGATTCGGTCGGCGATCGCCAAAACCTCGCGCAATTTGTGGGTGATAAAAATGATCGAAACGCCTTGCTTTTTTAATTCACGAATGATCTGAAACAGGTCATCCGCTTCCTGCGGGGTAAGGACAGCGGTTGGTTCATCGAGGATCAATATCGATGCTTTGCGGTATAAGGCTTTGACGATCTCCACCCGTTGCTGCACGCCCACGGGCAAATCGCCAACCAGTGAGTGAGGATCGATCTTAAAACCATACTTGTCGGATAATTTTGAGACCAGCCGCGACACTTCTTCGCGGTCCAAAATGCTCAGGGGAGATTCGCTGGGTTTGGTTCGATGATCAGTTTCACTGCCGAGCATGATGTTTTCTGCGACGGTGAAAACAGGAATAAGCATAAAGTGCTGATGGACCATACCAATGCCGTGGGTTATGGCATCTTTGGGAGAGTGCATACTAATGGGCTGTCCATTGACGAGGATCTCGCCGCCATCGGGCTTGTACAGGCCGTACAGTATGTTCATCAATGTTGATTTGCCCGCACCATTTTCACCCAAAAGGGCATGGACTTCGCCTTCGCGGAGGTCGAAGTCCACATTGTCATTTGCCAATACGCCCGGAAATTTTTTGGTAATACCGCGGGCTTCCAATACGATCTTGTTAGAGTCTGCCATTGTCATCATCCTATTTATCGTACGGTTGGCCGTTGGCAGCCGGGGAAGTGGTCTTGCCAATGATGCCGGTCAAAATGATCATCGTCAGGATGTAGGGGATCTGCCCTACGGCGTAAGAGTTTTGGAAAAACGCCCACTCCGCCGGGATCAATTCTCTGAAGAATTGCAAATTGATCTGCAAGGCCTGGGACGCGCCAAAAACCAGCGAGGCAGCCCATGCACCGATCGGCGTCCAGTTGCCAAATATCACCGCGGCCAAAGAGATAAAACCACGGCCGTTGGTCATCAGCGGTTCAAAGGACGGAACGGATTCCAGGGTGAAATAGGCGCCTGCCAAACCGGCGAAAAAACCACCGATCACAACGTTGATGTAGCGGGTACGGATGACGTTGATGCCAACCGTATCGGCAGCTTTTGGGTGTTCGCCAACGGCGCGCATACGCAATCCCCAGCGGGTATTAAACAAAATGTAGTGGGTTACGAACACAAAAATGATGGCGAAGATTGCAATCGGTTTTTGCTCAAACACCTTGCCAAATGCGTTGGCAGTTATATAGCATGCTTCGCTTTCACCAGTAAGCCCGCAGATCCACTCAATAAAATTCTTAACCGGAAAAACAATGATCGGCAATACGCCAGGGGCGTGAGGAACATTGCCTTGGAAGATGCTGTTTTTATCAAAAAAGAGTTGGCGGTTGAGGAAGCCTGTGATACCAACAGCCAGAATATTGATCACAGTCCCGCCGATGATCTGGTCTACCTTGAAAGTGATCGAAAGCCAGGCATGCAACAAGGCGAACAGGCCACCGGTGAGGATGGCAACCAGCACACCGATGAGCAAACTTGGGAGCGCGGGGAACCCAAAAATGGTATTCATGTAGATCGAGCCAAGCCAGCCAAAAAAAGCGGCTGCCAGCATCATTCCTTCGATACCAATATTGACCACCCCAGAACGTTCGCAAAAAACGCCAGATAACGCGCCGAGGGAAAGCGGCGTGGCTACGGCAATGGTGGTGGCAAGCATGCTGCCGATGATCAGGATGGGTGGTTCTGCTTTATACCCAACCAACACAACAGTTCCAAAGAGTACGGCGATGATCACGCCGATAAAGCTAAATCTTTTCCAATCCATTATTATTAACCTCCCCACCCGCGGGTAAGAACAACCTTTTCACCGCTTTGGCGAACGCGATAGATGTAGCGGATGATCGAATCGGCTGCGATGAAGAGCAAGATCAGGGCCTGGATCACCGATATGATATCCACAGGGATCTGGGTCAGGAATTGCATGCGGGTTGCGCCGTTGCGCATTGCCGCGAAAAGGATCGCTGCCATTACAACACCACCGGGATGGTTCTTGCCCAAAAGTGCGATGGCGATGGCGTCGAATCCGTAGCCTGATGAAAAGCCAAGCTCGTGCCGATAATTGAGGCCGGTGACTTCGATGGTACCAGCCAACCCTGCCAACAAACCAGATAATCCCATCGTAAAGGTCATGATCTTTTTGACGTTAATTCCAGCATATTTTGCGGCATCTGGGTTCGCGCCAACAGTTCGAATCTCATAGCCCAGGGTGGTTTTCCATAAAAGCCACCAAACGAACGCGGCAGCCAAAAGTGCCAAGACAAAACCCCAGTGAACACGCAAATTGTCAAAGATCGGGGCGATTCGTGCGCCTTCGGCGATCAATGGGCTGCGGGCGATCACATTGAGGGGATCTTTGTCTTTGATCGGTCCATTCATCAGAAAGCTGACGATGTTGAGGGCGATGTAGTTCATCATGATGGTATTGATGACCTCGTGGGCACCGGTGAATGCCTTGAGAGCGCCAGGGATAGCGCCCCAAATGAACCCGACCATTATCCCCGCGCCAATGGTGATCGGCAACAAGACGATCGTTGGCATCTCGTAACCTACCCAAGCCGGAAGGGCATACCCAACAAAGGCAGCGGTGGTAGCCCCCAATGCAAGTTGTCCTTCTCCGCCGATGTTGAACAAACCACCTTTAAACGCCAATGCAACTGCAAGGCCGGCGAAAATGTAAGGGGTTGCCCACACCGCGGTTTCACTAATCGCTTTAACCGAGCCAAACGCGCCTTGAAGCAAACCCGAATAAGCCGCGAACGGGTTGCCACCCACCACAGCAATGACGATTCCACCAACGATGGTTGCGGTGATGATGGCCAATGCTGGCACCATCAAGGAATTTAGTACTGACTTTAGCGCTTGCCCCTTGTTTTCTTTTTCTACAGGTTCTGACATGAATGATGTCCTTCCGTTTGTACTTGTTTGGGGTATTGCCTAATTATAAAACAAAAGGGGCTGCCTTTTTCAGGCAGCCCCTTGAGGTGTTGAAACGCTAATTTATTATGGTTTTACTGGAGCAACATTGGTCATGAGGGAGCCATCGAGGAGGGCTGCCTGAATCTCTTCCATCTTGGCCTTGACTTCAGCGGGAACCTGGCTGTCAAGATCGTGGAAAGGAGCATAACCAGCCTTGCCGTATACGTTGCCGGACTGCTTGTTGCCATCCTTGGCGGCGGCGATCAAGTCGAATACACCTGGGGTGATCAACTTCATGGCGCTGGAGAGCAGCATCTTCTGGGCTTCGGGGATGGTGTAGTACTGGTCGGTGTCTACGCCGATGGCATAGATGCCCTTCTGGGCAGCAGCGATCACGGCGCCGTTACCGGTCTTACCACCACCGGCGAAGATGACGTCCACACCCTTGTCTACCATGGAGTTGGCAGTGGTGGCGCCCCATTCGGGGTCGACGAAGGTCTTATCGAAACCAACATCGTTGTGATAAACAATGTTCACTTCCAGTTCGGGGTTGATGTAAGCAACACCAGCGCGGTAGCCTTCACCAAAGCGCCAAACGGGGGGCACAGCGTCGGTAGCGAAGACGCCACCGATCTTGCCGGATTTGGTCATTTGGGCGGCCAAGGCACCAACGAGGAAGCCAGCTTGATCTTCGGGGAAGTTGAGGCCAGCCTGGTTGGGGGCGGCTGCTTCGAGGAACTGGTCTACACCAATGAAGTAAGTATTGGGGAAGGCGGTAGCAGCTTTGCCAGTGGCTTCACCCAAGGCGAAACCGACGGTCACGACGACATCATAGCCTTCGTCGCCGAAGGTAGCAATGTTCTTGTCGTAATCCTTGGCATCGGTGGTTTCAATGTACTGAACCTTGGCGCCGAGGTCTTTTTCAGCTTGTTTTACACCTTCCCAAGCCGATTGGTTGAAGGATTTGTCATCGATCTTGCCAACATCGGTTACAAGGCCGACACAAAATACATCGGCGCTTTTACAGTCAGCGGCTTGCTCGGCTGCGGGGGCGCCACAAGCGGCAAGCAACATGCTAACTACGAGCAATAAGGCGAACAAAGTGTATTGCTTTTTCATTTTCTCTCCTCGAGGAATAAGTGAAATGGCACGATAATCATGGTGCCTGTCAACAAAAGTATACCCGTGAAATTAGGATAGTTCAAGAAGTTAGCCATGGAGAGGCAAGATTTTAAGTAGTTCTTCGTAAATTTTGCGGGTTTTCTTACCTAACGATCGGGGGTCGAACTTCTGGAATAGGTCTGGCCTCTTGCTGTGGGTGCGCCGCAAGGATTGGATGATGCGCCATTCCTCGATCAACTGGTGATTACCACCAAGCAATTCCTCTGGAACGTTCCAACCCCTGAATTCTGCCGGTTTGGTGTAGTGGGGATATTCAAGTAATCCCATCGCGTGAGAATCATCCATTGCGCCCGTGGGATCCCCCAAAACTCCGGGCAGTAATCGGGTCACGGCGTCTACGATCATTAATGCGGGCAATTCACCACCGGTAAGGACAAAATCGCCGATGGAAACTTCATGTGTGACCAGATATTGCCGAATCCGTTCATCATAGCCTTCGTAGCGGCCGCAAATAATTCCTACTTGCTGCTCGGATGCAAATTCAAAAGCCATTGATTGAGAGAAAGGTTTTCCTTGTGGGGTCATCAGCACGACGGGGCAGTTTGGCGGTGAACCCAAAACGGATTCAACGGCCTCAAAGATCGGCTCTGGCTTCATTACCATTCCACCGCCGCCGCCGTATGGCGTATCATCAGTGGTATGATGTTTGTCATGGGTATAATTGCGGATGTTGTGCAAATTAAACTCTACCAAACCCTTGGCGGCGGCTTTTTGCAAGATCGAGGCGCCCAAATAAGGCGTGAAAAGTTCTGGCAGGATCGTAAAAATTTCAAATTTCATCGTTGCCCCAATTCTAATCGAAACAACCGATATTCGATTTTTTTGAAGGAGGCGCGCTATAGAGTGATCGGAAGGTTATGTACTTAAAAGGCAGCAAATGGAGCATGAACAAGCGGCGGCGGCCGTTCAATTATTTTCGCATCCTTGCGCTTACAGCAATGATCGGGTTTGGTATTTATTTTAGTTTGGTGATCAGCCCAGCTGTTCAGCTTAGCAGCCAACCTGCTCCTACCCCAACAAAACCACCCGAGTTGTTTATAGCGGAAGCCATGGATTCTTTTAAAGACGGCAAGTTGCTGCAAGCGATTGACTTGTATCAATCTGCGATCGCATTAACGCCCAATGACCCCGCGAGTTACATAGAGCTTGCCAAGGTGCAAGCCTGGGCCGGCCAATACGTTGAGGCGCAGACCAATGCTGAAAATGCTTTGTTGCTCAACCCCGATAATTCAACCGCGCATGCTGTGCGCGGGTGGACACTATCTGCCCAGAATGACAGATTGGCCGCCGAAAGCTCTATTAAACGGGCATTGGAGTTGGATCCGAACAACGCTTTGGCCCATGCATACTATGCTGAACTGATGGCAGACCGATATTTGGCAGGAGAGGGTGGTTTGGATATTGTTGACCGAATGTCTGAGGAATCACGGGTTGCCCTATCACTCGCTCCCGGTTCCATGGAAGCACATCGGGCCCGTGGGTATGTGTTGGAAGCCACAGGCAATACCCAAGAGGCCATCTCTGAATATGAGACAGCGGCAACGATAACCCCTAACCTGGCCGATATTCACCTATCCTTGGGCAGGGTGTACCGGGCATTACAGGTGAATGACAAAGCGGTGAATGAACTTACAATAGCCAGCCAATTAAACCCGGCAGACCCAACGCCATTACTATTGATCTCTCGGGTGTATGCAAACATCGGAGAAAATGCCAAGGCAGAGCAATATGCCCAACAGGCAGTAAAGATAAACCCGAGTGACCCCAACTTGCGCGGGAATTTGGGCGTGATGTTTTATAAGAACTTTAAATGGCAATTGGCTATTGATGAACTTTCTTTGGTTGTTGCCGGCGGCCAGGATGTGGATGGGAACAAGGTGGAGCGGTTGGAACTGATCCCAGACTCCTTGCGGATACCGGAGTATTACTTCACATATGGTTTATCGCTGGTTAAAGTAGATCGTTGCGGTGATGCCATTCCGATCTTTTATAAGATCATTGACACTGTCAATCCAACCGATGAGATATCGCTGTTTAACGCGAATGAAGGCATCCGATTATGCTCCGAGAAGGTGAACGCAACACCTTCGGCCATCGGAACCGAACTCCCTGAAATTGACAGCCAATTAACACCTACAGATAATCCAACGGAAGCGACCGTGGTACCCGCAGGGTAATTATGAGAGTTAGTGAGCGCAGGCCAATTTTTAACAAGCGGCCTGAAAACAATTTTTACCGCATCTTCCTTTACTTGCTGGTCTCGATCGCAGGATTGTGGTTTTACCTTGGTATTGGCAAAGGCGATATAAAAACAGTTGGCTACCAAACACCCACGCCTACAAGGACAGCTCAATCCTACATTGCCGAGGCCGAATCACGATTTTTCACGGGCGATTTGCTTTCCACGATCACATCGTATAAAAAAGCGCTTGAAGTGGACCCTTTAAACTGGGAAAGTTGGGCTAACCTGGCGCGGGTACAGGCATATGAATCCTCACTGGAGACAACCGAGGAATCACGGATCAGCATCCTGCGGCAAGCCCTGGAATCTGTGGACCAGGCGAAGGTTTTGGCTCCGGATGAAAGCAGTGTGGCGGCAATTCGGGCGTTCGTATTGGATTGGAATTCCGGTGTAACCGCGGATCCTGAGGTTTCAAGTGATTTGTTGGTCGAAGCGGAGCAAGAGGCGATCAGGGCGTTGAATTTGGACCCAACAAATATCCTTGCGCTGGCATATTATTCGGAGATCCTGATCGACCAACAACGTTTGGACCAGGCTGAATTAAATATTGGCAAGGCGCTGGAGAAAGGGCAAGCATTGGTCGATGTCCATCGGATCCATGCTTACCTGTTGGAAAGCCAACAATTGTACCCACAGGCAATTGATGCCTATAAAAAAGCGATCTTGGTTGCCCCCAATATGACCTTTTTGTACACCCGCATCGGTGCCAATTATCGGGCTATGGCATTCAACAGCAGCGTCCCTGAGGAGGCTGAAAAATACTATATGGATTCGCTGGAGTATTTTGACAAAGCTGCCAGCATCAACGAACAGTTGGGTGTTCAGGATCCTGGCCCATACCTGTCGATCGCAAAAACATACAGCCAATTGGGAGATTTTTACCCGGCTGGCCGTAATGTTTTAAAGGCGCTTTCGTTTGAACCCTCCAATCCGGATGTTTACGGCCAACTCGGGATCGTCTTCATGAGGGCAAGGAATTTTGAGGGCGCGATTCCGGCGCTGAAATGCGCGGTTAAAGGATGTACTGCCGAAGAAAGCTGCGAGGCAAGGGGTGGTTGTGGTGAAGGGGAAATAGGTATTGCTGTCACCGGGTTGCCACTTAGCCAAGGCTCGATCGTTTATTATTATTCGTATGTCTCCAATCTGGCGGCACTAAGCCGGCCGCGCAACAACCTTTGCCCCGAGGCCTTGGCTGTCATCCAAGAGATCAGGGTAGCAGGTTTCGCGGAGGACGCGATTGTCAGCCAGATCTTGCAAGAAAACGAGAACATCTGCGCCATCGTTAACGCGGGCGGAACGTTGCCCACCTCTACACCCCAGCCAACCGAAACTGCTACTCCGGAACAAACCCAATAACCTCAAAATTGCCAATATCAGAATCGTATTAGAAAAATTGCGCCTTTCTTGACGGCATTAAACGCCTCAGGTAAGATAGATTTAGCACTCGAATGATTAGAGTGCTAAAATAATGCACACAATTAAACAAATATTTGTTAGGAGGAAGTTATGGCTATTTCAGTGAAACCCCTTGGTAACCGCGTTGTCGTGGAACCGATGGAACAGGAAGATGTAACCGCAAGCGGGATCTTTGTGCCGGATAGCGCCAAGGAAAAACCCCAGCAAGGCGTGATCTTGGCTGCCGGTCCTGGCGACCGCGATGACAAAGGGAATCGTATCGCTATGGATGTCAAGGTGGGCGACAAGGTTTTATTCGCTAAGTACGCCGGTACCGAGTTGAAACTGGATGGCAAGAAGCTTCTGATCTTGCGTGAAACCGACCTGCTCGGTATTGTTGGTTAATTACTTACTTGGAGATAGAAAATGGCTGCAAAACAACTTGTATTTACTGAAGAAGCCCGCCGCAAGCTTAAGAACGGCATGGATGTTGTTGCCAACGCGGTTGGTACCACCCTTGGCCCCAAGGGCCGCAATGTTGCCATCGACCGAAAATTCGGTTCCCCTACGATCACTCACGATGGTGTATCCGTTGCCAAGGAAATTGAACTTGAAGATCCGTTTGAGAACATGGGTGCACAGCTTTTAAAAGAAGCCGCCCAAAAGACCAATGACATTGCTGGTGATGGTACTACTACCAGCACGGTTTTGGCCCATGCAATTGTTAGCGAAGGCCTCAAGGCTTTGGCTGCCGGTTACAATGCCATGCTGCTCAAACGAGGCATCGAGAAGGCTGCCGATGAGATCGTTGGCCAATTGCGCAAATCTGCTGTCAGCATCAACACCGCCGAGGATATCGCCTCTGTAGCTACGAACTCCGCGGCTGATGTTGAGATCGGCAAATTGATCGCGGATGTGATGGACAAAGTGGGCAAAGATGGTGTGATCACCGTT
>SXKT01000032.1 GCA_005778035.1 Chloroflexota bacterium | reverse complement strand
GCACAAGCTCTTAGCCGCTTGCGCCACCCATCCATTCGAAGAAAACTAAAAGATTATCTCGGTGATTAATACAAAAAAGAGAGAGCTAAAGCTCTCTCTTTTTCTTCACCCGACCACCTAAAACACACTATCGAAAATGACCGCCAAAAAGATCAGAAACAAGTAATAGCTGGAATATTTATAGAGCACCCAAGCCACTTTATTTCCGGTTATCACCAGTACTCTGATAGCCAAAAAAATAAAACCTGCCCCCAAAACCAATGCGGAAAGCAGATAAATGGTGCCAGCGAAATTAAACAATGGCAATAGCAAAGTTGTTGCCACAAGTACCAACGAGTAAAGCAAGATCGTTCGCCGCGTTTCCAATTCCCCTTGGATGACTGGTAACATGGGTATGTTCACTTTGGCGTAATCTTTTTGGCGAACGATTGCCAATGCCCAAAAATGTGGCGGCGTCCACATAAATACGATCAGGAATAAAATAACAGAAGCCCAGGAAATTTCCCCCGTCACCGCCGCCCAACCGATCACGGCCGGTAATGCGCCAGCTCCCCCACCGATGACGATGTTTTGAACAGTGGCTTTTTTAAGCAGCACACTGTAAAAATAAACATAGTAAACCATGCCAGCAAAAGTGAGTGCAGCAGAAAGCAAATTGACAAACGCGAAAAACATGTACAGGCTGATAATGCAAAAAGCGATACCGATCGCAAGTGCCTCGGCAGGGTAAATTCTGCCAGATGGTAATGGTCGTTTGGCGGTGCGTTGCATTTCACGATCAAGGTCTCTATCGAGGTATTGGTTGATCGCGCCTGAACCGCCTGCCGCCAACGCACCACCCACCAAAGTTAATACGATCAGGTTGAGTGGGGGAACAGACTTTGCCCCAAAAAACATTCCGGCCAAAGTGGTAAACAACAACAACAGAACGATCACCGGCTTGGTCAACATCACGACATCAAAAAATCGCTCCCGAAGGTCTAACTCCGGGTGGTTCAGTGTAGGTTCACCCGCTTTTGTGGCTACAACCACCAACCCAGCTACATCGATCAGGATCAACCAAGCCGTGATATCGTGCATCACAGGGCCGGCGGTCGTTGTTGGTTGGCCAAATACATATGCCAACCCAAGCAAAACCTGAAAAAAATAGAGCACAACCAAGATCGTACCCAGGTTGAGCAGTAAATGGTCGGTACGGTAATACAGCCAAATAAAATGCAGGTAATAAACCAGCCAGGCAAGTAAAACAACCGCCAATATTCGATGTAAAAAGAAAGGCAGACTGTTGATGCCAGAAAAAAAACATACTGGATCAGCTGAACAAATCGAGCCAAAAAATCCGTCACTGAAAAAATAACTGAATCCAAGAAATATCACGGTAAGCCCAAAAGTTACCGTTGAAAGCATCCGCAAGGTTTTGCCATTGATCATTTTGAGTTCGCTCATTTCATTCCAGTTATTTAATTGCCCTCAAATAAAAAGGGTATCCAGCCAACAATATGATCGCGAAGGTGAACCATTGGAGAGCGTATCCTGCATGTGGACCTTCCGAAATCTCTACCTTCAGTATTTGCGGGATCGGCGGAATAGTATCTTCACCTTGTGCAGGAAATTGTTGGATAAAGATTGGCAACACCTTTTTATCCGTTCTCGCCTGCATCTTGGAGTAGTCAAAATCTACCCAAAATCGGTCAATATTGGGTTCATTTACTGTGATTGGAATTCGGACCAGCCCAATGATCTGTTGCACCCCATTCTGGTTATATACATCCCAATCATCCGGAGTTTCATTCCCGCTGCTCGGAATCCAACCCCGATCAACGAAAACGATCGATCCAGATCGCAAAAGATACGGTGTAATTAGCGAATAACCCAATTCTGATTGAAAATATTGATTGATCCGCACGATCGATTCGCCGGGAATTGGCATGGCACGGAAGGTTACTTTACGGTATTCCATACCGGACAGATCCAATGAATCCGAATTTATCGCATCCAGATCCAACATTTCTGCATTTGTTTGTTCCAGATAATGATCATTAAACTGTTGCCGCTGATAATATCGGGAAACCTGCCATAAGCCGAGGCGAACCAGGACCAAGCTTGCAAGGAAAACGACGAAGGTTGTGAGAATAACCGGCCTGCGCAGGTAGGGCCTAAAATCAAGCTTCATTGGTTAATTTTTCTTTGACGGGTGCAGCGGCAAGGCTATAGATATACAACATCACCCCCAACGGCACACCGGCAAGTAGAATGCCAAAAACACGGGTAGATGTGGTAAGCGGTTCCCTTACCTCGAATCCAAGCACACGCTTTGGTTCAAAGGAACACTGGTACGAAAAAGTATTGGCTTGATTAAAGACCACTGTTGCAGAGCTGCCTTTTGGGATGAAGACATTTCCAAAAGTATGATCAACCGAATCCTGGTTGGTGATAATCAGCTCATCGCCGATCACAAAATTGATGCCATTCGGGATAATGGATTTTGCCTGACCCTGCTCCATTTTCTGTTGCGTGCCAGCGGGGATGACCAATTGTGTTTTTTTGGCAGGGCGTGTGGACCCACTGCCCATGATCAGGAACGAAACCTCATTTATCAGTATCGCGATCAAAATTCCAACGATCAGGCTGACAAGAATGCGGATGTAATGTTGTTGGCGTGTATTCATGGGTTAATAAAAAAATCGGGGGCAACTTTTTCGGTTGCCCCCGATTATAACATCACCCTTAAGCCATGATGCCGATCAGGTACAAGGCCGGGTAAAAGAAGATCCAGACAACATCTACAAAATGCCAATAAACGGTGGCAGCCTCAACTGGCCAGCAGTTCTCAGCGGAGTAAACGCCCTTCATGCCATTGCGCAAAATAATACCCAGAAAGATCACTCCCGTAAGGACATGAAATGCGTGCATGCCGGTCATCATAAAGAAAACACCACTGGCGGCAGAATCAGCAACTCCAAATGGCGCCTCTTGCCATTCTACCCCTACCACACCGGCAACAAAACCAATCCCCAAAACCAATGTGATGATCGTGGAGAGGGCAAAACCTTTTGTATCACCAGCCTTCATTTGGGTTTCAGCACGGTTCATAAAGAAACTTGAGATCAACAATACAGCGGTAACGATCAAACCGAGTTGTTGATCCAAATGCGGTCGGGTTAGGCCAAGAAGGTTAAAGCGGGTAGTAAGCAAACCTGCGAACAAAAAGGCATCTGAAAGGATGAAAAGCCAAAAGCCAAGCCGATTCGTTGTGGTTTTCCATGCGAGGCTGTGGTGGCTGCCTCCTTCATCGATATTGCCCAACTTATAAATGTGCATATAGTAGTACAAAACCAGGCCAGCCTTAATCGTAGCAACCACCGACAGTAGAAGCAGGTTTTGGTTCCAAATCGCGATCATATATTCAACAAAGGTCAAGAATCCTAACAAGATAAAGATCACCAAACCTTGGTTTAACTGATCACTTGGGTTATTGTGATTACCGCTCATTCGTGTTCCTCTTTATTGACAAATTCAATGTATTTGGAGCCTTCCAGACCATAGTCGTACGGTTCGCCAACAACTTTTAATGGTTGGTCGTAGTTATGAGGTGGCATGGGGCTAGGCACAAGCCATTCTGGTGAGCGAGATTTCCAAATATTTCCAGTCGCATTCTGCTCGCCTTTTACGGTTTTTATAATATTCCAGATAAATACCAACACAGAGAGCGCGATCAGGTAAGCGGAAATGGTCATCGCAAGATGCCAAGGATCAAAGGAAAGTGCCGGATCATAATCGGCGATCCTGCGGCGCATTCCAAGTAATCCAACACGCATCATGAACAATGTGAGTACAAAAAAGGAAGGTGTCATCAACCAAAAGTGAAGCTTTCCCAATTTTTCGTTCAGTCGTTTGCCAGTAGCCTTGGGGAACCAGTAATAAAGCGCGGCAAAGAACGGGAAGATATAACCACCGAACATCGTATCGTGGAAGTGCCCAACAATAAAGTAGGTATCGGTGAGGTGAAGATCCGTAGAGACTGTAGCGTTGGGAGGGCCTGTAAGACCGCCCAGCAAGAAGACCACAATGCCGCCCAAAACGAATAGCATCGGTGTCGCTAATTCCCGGGTAATGCGCCCTTGCCACAAGGTAGCCACCCAAGAGAAGAACTTTACCCCGGTAGGTACCGCTACGAGCAAGGTACTATACATAAACGGCACACGCAGATACTCGTTCATGCCCGAGCTAAACATATGGTGTGCCCAAACCAGGAACCCAACCAGGGCGATGCCCAAGGAAGACATGGCGATCCATTTGTAACCGAACAATGGTTTGCGAGCAAACACGGGCAATAGTTCACTGATCACACCCAGGCCAGGCAAAATGAACACATAAACAACCGGGTGAGAATAAAACCAAAACAAATGCTGAAAAAGGACCGGATTGCCACCTTTTGCGGCATCGAAGAAGGGCATCCCCAGCAAGCGTTGAAACAAAACCAGCTGGAAGGCAAGACCGATCATTTGTGTCGCGGTTAACGATATGATCGAAGTGGCTGTGGCAGCCCAAACAAAAATCGGCATTCTGAATGCGGTCATACCCTCGGCGCGCATTCGCAATACCGTCACGATCAAATTTAGAGCACCCAAGATCGATGACCAACCAGCCACCCAAATGCCAACAAAAAACATCGACATTCCCAAAGGTGCGCGGACAGAAAGAGGTGGATAACCTGTCCAGCCGGTATCAAAGCCTCCCAAGGCCAGGCTGGAAAGTAACAAGATCGCGGCGGGAATTGCGATCCAAAACGAGAATGCGTTTAGCCTCGGGAATGCCATATCCTGTGCGCCGATCAGCATAGGCACCAAGTAATTGATCACGCCAGCGATACCAACCAAAATGGAAACGATCATCACCATGCCATGCAAACTCATCAATGAGTTGTACATCTGCAGTGAAAGGATCTCCAAACCAGTTTGTGACAGTTCCAGCCGAAATATCAGCGCGAACAATCCACCGACCATTAGCAGGAACAGGGATGTAACGGTATATTGGATACCGATCACCTTGTGGTCAAGGGAAACGCCAAAATATTTGATAAAACCTTCAGGATCCTGGTGGTGGTCAAAGGTTTTCTCCCCTTTGGCCCACTTGAACCAGTCAGTAAGGGCGCCAACTCCCGCCAAAAAGGCAATTGCGCCGATCAAAGCACCGGCTACCCATCCACCCTCTGTGAACCCAAATTTAGCCAGATCAAATGGTTCCAAGCCCATCAGAAAACGGATGGCCGAAACAAGCAAACCACCCGCTATGGTGCCCAACACCTGCCAGACCAATCCTTTGACCAAGCCGTAATAACCGATCAGGCCATAGAAAAAACCAAGCAATGCCAATAAGACACCCAATAACCAGGAAGCAATATCCTTAAAGTACGCGCCATTGTAAACACCGGCAAGGGCGGTTTGAATCAGGACTCCGAGCAACAAGCCCACTACTTGCCCACCCAAAAACAAGGCAATTGCCTTCGAAAATTTAACCTCAGGACTTTTCATTGAGATGCGAACTCCTACTTGAGGGATTTGATGTATTCGATGATGTCATTAACCTGCCCCTCCTTGAGGTAGGAGAAGCTTGGCATGGCATTGGCGTTGTATCCTGCAACCACTTTTGCGCTTGGGTTGAGGATCGACTCAGCCAAAAAGGCTTCGTCCGCGGTAACACTGGTACCATCTGCAAGTGGCACGGAAGACATATAAAGTGCCTTCCAGGTGGGGCCAACACCTTTGGAACCATCAACCGAGTGACATGCCTTACATCCAGATTCAACATATAATGCTTGCCCGCGGCCGGCATCAGGTTTTCCGGCAGAAGCCAATTCCGCTTCTTTTGCAAGGCGCAGCTGTTCATCATGCCAGGCAACATAATCCTCTTGGCTAACTACAACCACTGGTGATTCCATGTATGCATGTTCGTTGCCACAAATTTCAGCACAGCGGACTTTATATTCGCCAATAAGAGAAGGAGTAATACGATACTCGGTGATCTGCCCAGGCACCAGGTCTTGCTTGATTCTAAATTCAGGAACCCAAAAAGAGTGGATAACATCAAGGCTTTCCATTTTAAGCAATACTTGCTTATCCACCGGCAGGTAAAGCTTAGTGCTGGTGAACCCCTCAGGATATTCGAAACGCCAGCCCCACTGATAACCAACCACCTTTACCTGGGCGGCTTGTGGGTCTACTGCAAGGACCTGTTTAAGATTTTCAGCGCCGATAATGCCCAAAGCGATCACAATGATCAACGGGATTGCGGTCCAGACCAATTCCAACTTGGTATGGCCCTCAACGTGTGGTCCATCACTGTCATCGCCTTCCTTTTGCCTGAAAAAGATCAATGAATACACCAGCGGTACCATGATCACTGCGAAGAAGAAAGAAATTAATTTGAATTCAAGATCAAACAACCAATCGATCGGTTGGGACTGCACAGCAGCAGCAACCGGCAACAAATTTAGGGCAAGTATTCCGTAGTACGTAACCACGGAAACCACCAAAATCAGGATGCCAATGATGATGAAGTGCTTTTTATTTTGCATTTGCAAGCTCCTGGGTGATGGATGGATCAACCACCAAAATAATGAGAACGGTAATTATAAAAGTTAAAACTGCAATAAAGCGGACGACGAAAAGGATGATTAAAATATCACCCGCATTCCTATAAAAATCCCAGCTGCGCTCCCTTGGCTACTGCCTCGGCCCTGTTTTTTACTTCCAATTTCTCCATAATATGGCGAATGTGGGTTTTAACGGTATTTTCTGAAATAAACAACATGGTGGATATGGATGTGGTTGTATTGCCCCGTGCTAGGCATCTTAAGACATCCACTTCTCTTTCGCTTAATATGTTGCGAGTTTTGTCATGCTGAGATTTCCTGATCGCTGTCAATACTTCAGAAGTAATTTCAGGAGACAGGATCGAATTTCCATAATAAACCTGCAATATCGCGTTTCGAAGTTGATCTGGTTCTGTATTTTTAAGCACGTATCCACTTGCCCCGTTGTTGATCGCACCGATCAAATCCTGGCTATCCTGAGAAATCGTTAGCATGAGGATGGGCAAGGAAGGCATTAGTTTTTTTATTTGGGGAAGTGCCATCACGCCGCCGATCTCAGGCATGTTGACATCCAGCAATAGTACATCCACGTCACTTCTTGGAAAAGTTGCCAACGCTTCCATTGGATTGGTTGCCTCACCAACCACTGAAAACTCGTTCATCTCGTCCAACAGGTTTTTCAACCCCCTCCTGAACAGGGAGTGGTCATCGATCAGGAATAAACGGATTTTTGCGCTTGTCATAGGTATAAAGCAATTTTTGTGCCTTTTTCTGGAGTAGTAGTGATCAGCAAGTTAGCATTGATCAAGCCCGCTCGTTCCCGCATACTTCGCAGGCCATATTTGCCAATCGAACCTTCGGGATCTAACAGCAATCCTATGCCGTTATCTTCCACTTCAACAACAAAATGATCTGAAGTATTAAATCCCCTAACTGCCAATTTGGTTGCGTTTGCATGTTTTCTGGCATTGGTGAGAGCTTCCTGGATGATTCGAACCGCATGAACCGCGCTAAGTTCGTTGATCTCTTTGCTTGGTTGTTCAATTTCCAGAGCACATTGGATGTTTGTTTTATTGCAAAAACCTGTAACCACACTCCTGATCATGACATCGAAAGGAGAACGCGAGGTGGACCTAAGATTGTCAATCGCCTCTCGAATGTCTACATATGCTTCTGAGATCGTCTGGTGGGTTTCTTTATAGGCGGTAACGAATTTTTCATGTTCGCCGCCCTTTTCAAATCCTTCGATCCTTTTCATTTGAATTAGCAAAAAGGCTAACGTTTGGGCAAACCCATCATGGATTTCTCTGGCTAGCCTCTCACGCTCCTGAAAGATCAATGAGCCATTATTGGAAGATATTTCCATCTCATAAAGGGTTGCCAATTCTACCAGGCGAGCGATCTGATGGACCGCCTCGATAGATTGTGGCTTAATTTGCTCGGCATGTTTGTCTTTTGCCCAAACAACAGCCAATAATTGTGCTTGTTGCTTTGCCCATATCGGATAAAAATAGTGCGACAACCATCCATCCGGAAGGTCATCCGTTGATCTCCCCACAAGCGTTAACAAATGTTCCCATGCACACAATGGAGGGCTTATTCCGCAAAAAGAAAAATGAAAACCTGGAGCAACATCTAGGCCCATGGTGATTGTTGTATCGATTTCCCTTAGTTGATCGATAGCTTCCATGATCATAGTTCGCGCAATAGAGCTGGCTGTTGGGTTTGCTCCGATATTTGCCAATAAATGCTGGTTTTGACCACTCTCCTTGCGCGATAAGGTGCTGATGAACTTGCCTGCATACAGCAATACACTCTCTATCAAATTTGTTTCTCTTGCTGGCAACGGTCCACTTATGGGGAAGTAAAAATTCGCCACCCCGATCTGTTGTTCTCCGATCGATATTTTGCGACAAACGATCCT
>SXKT01000031.1 GCA_005778035.1 Chloroflexota bacterium | reverse complement strand
GATGTTTCGATCCGCGGGGCTGTTTCGATTGCCCGGCGCTCGCAAGACCCACTATCCGAATTGGTAAAGATCGACCCCAAATCAATCGGGGTGGGATTGTACCAGCACGATGTGGACCAAACCGCGCTGAGCGCGAGCTTGGATAGCGTAGTGGAAAGCGTTGTAAACGCGGTTGGTGTGGACGTGAATACCGCATCCAGTTCGCTACTAAAGTATGTATCTGGCATTGGCCCCAAATTGGCCAGCGCCATTGTGCAACACCGCGACGCCAATGGAAAATTTGCCAAGCGCGATGACCTGATGGAGATCAGTGGTTTGGGTAAAAAAGCATTTGAGCAATCCGCAGGCTTTTTGCGCATCCGGGATGGCGCTGAAGCACTGGACGCGACGGCGATCCACCCGGAAAGTTACAAGATCACCTACCGTTTGTTCGAGTTCCTCAAACTTAACCCATTTGCGGGTTTGGCTGAAAAAGAACAAGTGATTAGCGAGGCCAAAAAACCTGAAACACTCAAAAAGATCGCCGCTGAGCTGGATTGTGGTGTGCCTACGCTGGAGGACATATTCGAGCAATTGATGCGCCCAGGCCGTGATCCGCGCGAGGATGCCCCCAAACCGATCTTGCGTTCGGACATTTTGAGCATGGATGACCTGACCGAAGGCACTGAACTGAAGGGCACGGTACGGAATGTGGTAGATTTTGGCGCCTTTGTGGATATTGGCGTAAAACAAGATGGCCTGTTGCACCGAACCCAGATACCAAAAGGCACAGTATTGCGTGTGGGTGATGTGATCGATATTGTCATCTTAAAGATCGAGAAGGACCGCGGGCGCATAAGCCTGGGTATGAAGTAAATTCGTTACTTTCCGTTCCCGTTTGTGTTATACAAAAATGGAGATTGTCTTTTTGGCATTCTCCATTTTTTTGCAATTATTCCTTATTCATTTGGAGCTCAGCATGGAAAAGATCGTTATTACTGGCATGGGAACTGTTAACCCTACTGGTTTATCCCTTACAGAATCGTGGGATAACATTATCAACGGCCGCAGCGGAATTGGGCCGATAACCCATTTTGATACCAGCGAGTGGAATGTTAAGATCGCGGGAGAGTTGAAAAATTTTGACCCAGGGCAGTATATGGACGCCAAAGAAGCCCGGCGCCGTGACCGGTATGAACAGTTGGCGGTAGCCGCTGCCAACCAAGCCATTGCCCAGTCGGGGATCGATTTCAACCAGATCAATCCATCCCGTGCGGGTGTGATCGTCTCATCCGCAATCGGCGGAATGAGTTCCTTGCAGGATGGCATCATCACCATGCGCGAAAGCGGCGCCCGCAAGGTTAGCCCGTTCCTGATCCCGATGTTAATGCCAAACGGCGCATCAGGGTTGATCGCCATTGACCACGGGATCCATGGCCCATGTTTTTCGGTGGCGAGCGCTTGTGCCACCGGTGCCGATGCGATCGGCACCGCTTACCATCTGCTACGCGCCGGAGTTGCGGACGTGATCGTAGCCGGTGCGGCGGAGTTTACCATTTGCGAGATCGGTGTGGCGGCCTTCGACCGCATTGGCGCTATGTCTCGCCGCAATGGCAGCCCGATCCAAACACCGTCCCCGTTCGATAAGGACCGTGATGGCTTGGTGATGGGAGAGGGCGCCGGTGTTGTTGTTTTAGAGCGAGAAAGTTTTGCAAAAGCGCGCCGGGCCGAGATCTTTGCCGAGATGGCAGGTTACAGTAGCAGCGCCGATGCCTACCATGTTACCGCCCCTGATGCCGAGGGCAAGGGTGGCGCGCAGGCGATCGTGAACGCCGTGCAAGCTGCCGGTGTTAATTTGGAAGATGTGCAGTATGTGAACGCGCATGGAACTGGGACCCCGTTGAACGATGCCGCAGAGACCCAAGCGCTAAAACGGGCGTTTGGGCAGCATGCCTACAAACTGGGTATCTCTTCCACCAAGTCTATGACCGGCCACATGATGGGTGCCACCGCCGCCCTTGAAGTGCTGTTTTGCGTCAACGCCATCCGAGACGGGGTGATGCCGCCAACCATCAACTACAATACCCCTGATGCTGATTGTGACTTGGACTACATCCCCAACCAGGCACGCCAAGCCAAGGTGGATGTCGCCATCACCAATGCATTTGGCTTTGGCGGCCATAATGCCGTGCTGGCTATCAAACGATATTAGCCGGTACCAGGCCCCTTTTGGGGTTGGCAATTTTAAAATAATGGTATAATAGCCGGGCTGGTTTAAACGGAGAGGTCGCGTAGCTGGCTTAGCGCGCGCGCTTGGAAAGCGCGTAACCTGAAAGGGTTCGCGGGTTCAAATCCCGCTCTCTCCGCCAACAAAAAGGCTCCCATATGTGGGGGCCTTTTGCTATTTACCCACTATTGGCAGTTCCCCCGGTGGGTTAACCTAACAATCAACCTTCATTCACCCCGATATGGGATGTTGCCGGCGGGGGCGATGCGATAGTATGGGGGCATGGAAGATATCCTCTCTAACCTGAACGCTGGCCAGCTGGTGGTTTTTTGCGGGCGTCATGCTGCCCGCGAGCAGGCCACTGCTGCCATTGCCGCGCTGGCGTTGCGCGGCCCCGTGACCGTGCTGGATAACGGCAATCGTTTTCAGCCATACCGCGTTGCGCGCCTGTTGCGGATGGAAACCACCCAGGTGGAGCAGGCGGCCCAGCGCCTGGCTGTTAGGCGCGCCTTTACCTGCTACCAAACGATGGCCCTGCTGGAGAGCACCCCATCGTTGCGCGAGCCGTATGTGGTTTTGGACTTGTTGGCCACTTTTTTTGATGAGGGTGTTCGTCCGCAGGAGTGCTTGCGTATTGTGGCTGCCTGCCTGCGGGAGTTGGATCGGCTGAAGGCACGCGCGCCTATTTTGCTGACCTTGGCGCCGCCCCGTTTGGATGAACGCGCCTTTTTATTGGAGGAGGTGTTCTCGGCGGCCGATCGGGTGTTGTTTGAGCAAGACAGCCTGCCCGCCCTGCCGGGCGAAACCCCCACCCAACCCGCTTTGTTCGGCATGGGCTAACGGAGGATCACAATGGGACGCACACTTCCTACCATTACCCAGCAGGTCTATGAGGCTGAAGCCTCGATGGCCAAGTTTAGGCGCACTTTGCGCAAGGCCGACCAGTTTGCCTTTGATGGCCTGTTTGCCAGCGCGCGCAAGCATACCGCTGCCATTAGCCAAACCGATGCCCTGCTGCCATTTGAATCGGTATTGCTGGCGATGCTGCTGGAGCAAACCAAGCAGATCACTGACCTGCGCAACGAGATCGAGATCCTAAAGGGCCATATTCGGTCTCCGCGGCGGAGTGATGAATGACCGCCTATACCGGCTGGCTGATCGATATCTATGCCGGGCAGGGTGGGGTAAGTTTGTGGCTGCTGGAGGATGGTGGCCAGCGTTTGTTTTTGCATATGCCGTTTGAGGCGACTTTTTACGCCGCCGGCCCATCATCCCTGTTGCGCGCCGCCTGGAAACGCCTGCGCGGCCAGGCGGTGAAGCTGGAGCGCCAGACCCGGCGAGACCTGTTCAGTGGCGACCGCGATACCATAGCCATCACCGTGCAAGATCCGGGCGAGGTCCCGCATGTTTTTTCGGAGATATCGCGCGAGTTCCCGAGCCTGGATTACTACGATGCCGATGTTCCCTTGCCGTTGCGCTTTTATGCCCGTACCGGCGTGGGTCTGTTGCACCGCTGCCAGGTAGAGTGCGAAGGCAACCTTGCGCGTGATATACACCCATTGGCAGGGGAGCAGGACCCGTTGGAGATGAACCTGCCACTGCGCGTTTTGGAACTGAGCCCCAACATAGACCCCGCCTTGGGTGAGCCCGACAGCCTGAAGATAAAACATGGCCGTGCCGAGTATAGCCTGCGCCTTCAGCCGCAACGAGCCTTTATGGTGAGCCTGAAGGCTGTTTTTGATACCTACGACCCAGACCTGGTGTTGACCGACTTTGGTGATACTTGGCTTTTGCCGATGCTGACCTTTAACCCCAACCGCGATGCCAGCCGTGAAGTGTTGCGGCGCAAGGCGAACAGTTATTTTACTTACGGGCAGGTGTTGTTTCGCGGGCAGCAGGTGCATTTGTTCGGGCGGTGGCATATAGACCGAAAAAACGCCGTTTTATTCCGCGAATATGGCGTGGATGGAGTGTTGCAGCAGGCGCGTACCACTGGCCTGGGGGTGCAAGAGATGGCGCGCAAATCGCCGGGGGCTGGCATTACCGCCATGCAAATGCGTACCGCCCTGTGCACGCAGGTACTGGTGCCGGTCATCAAGCAGCAGGCTGAATCTGCAAAGTCTTTGAAGGAATTGGTAGCGGCCGACCGTGGCGGCATGATCTACCAGCCGTTGGTGGGAGTATACGAGAATGTAGCGCAGATCGACTTTGCCTCGATGTATCCGTCCATTATGGTGGAGTACAACATCTCGCCGGAGACGCTGGGCAAGCCGGACGCGCCCGATGGCCTGGTGCCGCAGACCTTGCGCCCGTTGCTTGAGGAACGGTTGGCGATAAAGCGGCAGCTGATAGAACTGCACCCGCGCGACCAACGCGTGAAGGCGCTAAAGGCCCGGGCGGCCGCGCTGAAATGGTTGTTGGTGGTGTGCTTTGGTTACCTGGGTTACAAGAACGCCCGCTTTGGCAAGATCGAATCGCACGAGGCGGTTACCAATATTAGCCGCGAACTGCTGTTGCAATCCAAAGAGATCGCCGAAGAGATGGGCTTTACGGTGCTGCACATGTACGTGGATTGCCTATTTGTGCAACAAAGCGGCTACCGCACTGCCAAAGACTTTACCCCGCTGATGGAGGCGATCGTGGAGAAGACCCACGTGGCCATCGCCATGGACGGCGTATACCGCTGGGTGGCTTTTGCCCCCTCGCGGATGGACGGGCGCATACCGGTGCCCAATCGCTATTTTGGCGTTTTTCAGGACGGCGAGCTGAAATACCGCGGCATAGAACTGCGCCGGCACGATACGCCCCTGTGGGTGGCAGGGGTGCAATTGGCCATGCTAAACTGCCTGGGCCAGGCCAACAGCCTGTTGCAGGTAAAGCAATACCTGCCAGAGGCGGCGCGGATTTTGCGGCGTGCCAAGGCAGACCTGCGTGCCGGGCGCGTATCTCCCGATGACCTGATGGTGCGTCAGCGTATTAGCAAGGCACCGCAAGATTACCGGTCATTATCGCCCACTGCACGGGCTGCCCAAGTGCTTCAGCAAAGCGGCCGGCAGGTAAGCCCGGGGCAGAACATCCGTTTTGTGTATACTCGCGGGCGGCCCGGCGTACAACCGTTGGAGCTGGGACCGGTGGACCAGCGCCACTTGGATGTAGACCGCTACACCGTTTTGTTGGAACGCGCCGCTGAGAGTGTGCTGGATGTGTTTGGCGCATCGATGACCGAGCGCTTGCTGGCCGATTACATCCAGCATTCTTGGTTGCCGGTACTGAATAAAACATACGAATTCAGCTTAAAATAAAAATGTGAATACGCAAGAAAAACACGAGCGATATCAAGAACAGGCGAGTTGGACGCGCCCCATGCGGGAACAACTGCTGCGGAAAATGGGATTGGTGGATGGGACTCGTGTGTTGGAAGTGGGCTGCGGCAGCGGAGCGTTGAAGGATGAGATGGAACCGTATGGTTGGACGGGATTGGATATCGACCTGGAAATATTGCGCGTAGCCAAAAGGATGTCATCCAAAAGAAGCAGCATGGCAAAACTCGCCAATGCAGATGGATTGCGCTTGCCTTTTTGTGCTGGAACTTTTGGGCTGGTGTATGCGCATTACCTGTTATTGTGGATAGCAGATCCGATTAACATGATCGCTGAAATGAAGAGGGTGACAGCGCCTGGTGGGTGGGTTGCATTTTTTGCCGAGCCGGATTATCTTGCACGGATCGACCAGCCAGAATATCAGGCATCCTTGGGGATAGCCCAAAACCAATCGTTACGCCAGCAAGGAGCCCGCTTGGATGCTGGCCGACGATTGCCGGGCTGGATGCAAGCAGCCGGACTTGCACCAAGATTTAGCGGGGTGATCGGCGCAGAGTGGCATGGCGCAGAAAGGCGAAGCCCTTTGGAGGGGATCACACTGAAAAATGATCTTGCAATTGTTGGCAAAGCTGGGAGTAATTTGCTCCAAGGACCACAGGGAAACGAATGGGTGTATGTGCCAACGTTTTACGCCGCGGCCAATGTAGCTTAATTGCCAGGTGGTATAATCCAATTTTTACACCAAATAGGCTTAATCCAACAGAAATCGAGAAATGAAACATGCTTGAAGATGAAACCCAAGGAAACATCCCAGTCGACGAAAATAAGGGCGGTTCGATTGGCAGGGTATTGATGGATATTGTCGAAACGATTTTATTGTCGGCGATCTTGTTTTTGATGATCAATGCCCTGTCTGCCCGTGTTAGGGTAGATGGGTTTTCGATGGTACCGACGTTGCAAGATGGCGAGTTTGTTTTTGTCAACCGCCTTGCATACAAATTTGATGAGCCCAATCGGGGCGATATTATCGTTTTCCATTACCCACTGGATCCGCAACGACAAGACCTGATCAAACGGATCATTGGCCTTCCCGGTGATGAGGTGAGGGTAAATGGAGGCAAGGTCTTGATTAATGGCATCGAGATCGTTGAACCTTACATTGCCGCCCCGCCGACCTACCATGGCAGATGGCAAGTGGGGGAAGAGGAATTGTTTGTATTAGGCGACAACCGAAATGACAGTTCAGATTCACATTCCTGGGGGTTGTTGCCGATCAACCAGATCGTTGGCAAAGCGTTGTTCATATATTGGCCATCGACCGATTGGAAAATGATCGATCATTTTGAAGTGATGGGAGCGGGTTAAGCGATGAAAGATCTACATGAGTTGCTTGAAATAACACAACAATACCAACAGCAATTGCCTGCGATGGAGGCACCATCCAAAATGCCGATAAAGGGCGAGATCGCAGCCTGGATCGACCATACCGTCCTAAAAGCGGAGGCTACCGAGAACCAAGTCCGTACTCTGTGTGAGGAAGCCAAAAGCAACCATTTTGCGGCTGTATGCATCAACCCTGCCTATGTTCCCTTATCTGCCATATTGCTAAATGGCAGCGAGGTAGATATTTGTACAGTTATCGGTTTCCCATTGGGGGCTAACCCTACAGAGATAAAAGTTGCCGAGACAGAATATTGCGTAAAAAATGGCGCCACCGAGGTTGACCTGGTGATCAACATTGGCGCGATGCGGAGCGGCAATTACCAGTTGGTCTATGACGAGATCAAGGCTGTTCGCAAAGCGGCAGGATCGGCCCTTGTAAAGGTAATTTTTGAAAACTGTTATCTCGGTGACAAGGAAAAGATCCTTGCTTGCCTGATGTGCAAGGAAGCCGGAGTCGAGTTTGTAAAAACATCAACCGGTTTTGGCACCAGCGGCGCAACCCTGGAAGATGTTCGACTGATGCGCAGTGTGGTAGGTCCAAAAATGGGTGTAAAGGCGGCCGGTGGTATTAGGACCTATGCGGATGCCCTAAAGATGATCGAAGCTGGAGCAGACCGAATAGGGACCAGCGCAAGCGTTGCCATAATGGCTGAAGCAAACCAATGATGGTGGAATCCAAATTGCAAAGACCGAGATTTGCTTGTCGTGAATGCCCCAGCGGAGTGATGAATATCCGTTTTGTTACGTACTTTACCCAGTTGGATGATGAAATGGTGATGGTGCCGGATTTTCCAGCATGGGTCTGTGATGTTTGTGGCTTCAGCGCGTTTGATGAAAAAGCGGTCAATATGATTTCTATCATGTTGAACCCTTCTACCGGGCATATCGAACACAAGCGTAATGGCGGTAGTAAAAAAGGTCGCCAAACTCGAGGGTTACCGCTGGAATAATTCCTATTTCAACGTTTTGTTGGTTGGGGAATTGGTTGCTTTTGCCCTTGACCGAACGGGATGGCTTTGATAAAATAATGCCCGTTCAACAATCAAGGCCCCATCGTCTAGTGGACTAGGACGCAACCCTTTCAAGGTTATGACCAGGATTCGAATTCCTGTGGGGTCACAAAAAAAGAGACCGATCAGTCGGTCTCTTTTTTGTTTTTGTTGGGCGGTCTTGATTTACCAACGATTTGTACGGGATCATCATCAGCACTCCCAGCAAGATCACTAACATGCCGGTTTCCAGGCCCATCTGCTCGTACGGGCCAAATTGTGGGGATTTTGAATCGCTGCCGCTAATAGCGCTGGCAAAAATATCGGACAAACCAGCGAACAGTGAAATGACATATCCTGTACTGATGAATCGAGAACCAAAATCGGCAACGATGGATTTTTCGCTTTTGCCCCATAAGGAATTTAC
This sequence comes from Chloroflexota bacterium, assembly GCA_005778035.1. Taxonomy (GTDB): domain Bacteria; phylum Chloroflexota; class Anaerolineae; order Anaerolineales; family Villigracilaceae; genus UBA5195. Next base: position 40,238 of record SXKT01000031.1, on the reverse strand, counting down.
GGCGACAAATGCGCCGATTGATAACATGGCGATGCCAAACAACATTACCAAAAGTTGGATAAACCCGATCACTGAACTGCGATTTTGTCCGAACCATTCGGGTTTTGCGCTTAGTATTATTAATACTGTGCCAATGATGGCGATCACCAAACCGAAGATAGAGCGGGTATCAACTGCTTCTTCTGAATAAAATTCAGGGTCTAATGGGGCATTCTCATTCATTCGGGTAAACTCCGCGTTAAAATGCTGGCCCAATTTACGCCAAATATCTGGTTTATTTCTTCTTCTTTATACCCTCTTTTTTGTAACATGGGCGCCAATTTTTGCAGGTCTGCAATGGTGTCGATCTCGTCTGGTGTCAGCTCTACACCGAATCCACCATCAAAATCGGTACCCAAGGCTGCATGATTGGCATTGCCCGCAAGTTGGCAAATAAAGTCGATCTGGTCAGCAACCATGGAAAGCGACACGGAAGGCTTATCATCCATGGTTGACCACCCTTGAATAAGGAAATTATTGAATGGAATCACGCCGATCACGCCATTCCTGCCGATCAGTTTTCGACCGATCTCATCGGTCAGGAATCGGTTGCGCGTACCGCCAACTACTTTGCTGATCATATTGGCGTGGCTGGCGATGATCGTTCCAGGGTATTCATCAAGGCTTTGCAAGGCAGCCGCCCAATCCATATGGCTAATATCCAATATATAGCCATATTTTGCCATTTCTTTTAACAACTTGTGTCCTTCATCAGTGAGAGGGCCTGGTTGCCCTGTGCCCCCACAATAACGGGTCGCCTTCCAGGCGGGTCCAATAATTCGTACCCCTTTTTGCCACCAAAATCCGGTTTCCTCCACTGATCGGATGCAATCTGCACCTTCCATCAGGATCACCAGTGAAATCGGTGCGATAGGATCATTTTTTGAATGTTCCAAGCCATCGACGAATTGGCTCTTTGTTCGAATGATCTGAAACTTGTCGGGGTGGCCCGCGACCAATTTTTCGTAGGCGTCAATTTGCTCAAGGTACAAGTGATGGGCGCCATCACTATCGTGATACATCAGTGGGTCACTTTGGTGCATAGGATCGGTAGCGGGAGCGGCAAACAACGTGGAGAAGATGGCGGTGACATTGGCTGATTTGTACTCTGGCCATCCTAAAAGGGTATTTCCATTTTCCGTTACTGCCCTGCTGCCCGTCTCACGATGGCGTGTCTCGTCGACCGGCAAGGTATAGTCGCGGTTGTAAGATCGGATGTTATATGCAATATCTTGGTGGGCATCAATAATAAATGGTGGCATTTTTGGGACCTCAAAACTCGATAAATAAAAGGGCGCCCTTTTGATAGAGCGCCCTCGTGAGTCCGAAATGTTGTTTTTAGTTTTCCGAATCCGGGTTCATTTCGGCGGCTAAGGCCTTCATGTCCAGGTCGGCAAACGCTCCTGAATCTACTTTTCGCAAACTCAGGCCAATGCGTTTTTGTTCTTCGTCGATCTTGATCACACGCAAGGTTAAGGTGTCGCCTTCCTTGACCACTTCCTTGGGGTGATTGATACGGCTTTCAGAAAGTTCGGAAATATAAATCAGGCCTTCGATGTCACCGGCCAATTTGGCAAATGCGCCGAATTTGGTGAGCCTGGTAATCTTTCCCTCGATAAGTTGGCCAACCTTGAAAATGGAGGCTTTTTCGGACCAAGGATCACCCTGCAGGCTGCGGATTGAAAGGCCAATACGTTTCTTATCTCGGTCAACATTGATAACTTTGACCTTGACTTCCTGGCCAACTTGAAGGACTTCATTGGGGTTGGCAATGCGCTCCCAACTGATCTCTGAAAGGTGGACCAAGCCATCGGCACCGTTGATATTAACAAATGCGCCAAAATCTGCGATAGAGGTTACGCGGCCGGTATAGATCTGGCCTTCCTTGATGTCCTCAAGAATGCGTTCTTTGACAGATTGTTTGCTCTCGGGGTTTACAGCCCGTTCTGAAAGGATCAAGCGGCGGCGAGCTCGGTCGATCTCGATGATCTTTACCTGAATGGCTTCACCAATGCTTTTTCCCCATTTGTCTGGAGAATCTCCCTGGATGGCGGCACGGCGAGCTGAGCTGAGCTGTGATGAGGGAACGAAACCACGCAATCCGCTGACCACAACGATCAATCCGCCCTTGTTGTAACCGTCAATGATGCCGTCCAATGGTTCGTTGGTTTCCTGAAGTTTTTCAACTACTTCCCAACCCAACGATTCGCGGGCTCGGGTATAAGAAAGCACAACATTGCCGTTTTGGTCCTCGGGGTCCTTGACATAGACAGGTATTGTCTGGCCAACCGTAAATGCTTCACGTTCGGTCTGGGGGATCGATTCGATCTCTTTGCCAGTGATCACGCCCTCGGATTTTGCTCCAATGCTGACCAAAATTTGCGACGGGGAAATGCTTGCAATCACCCCTTCGCGAATCTCGCCTTGGTTCGGAAATTCCAAACCCGCGGTTTCGGATTGCATCAAGCTTTCCATCGTCTCCTGGAACTCGTTGTCTTGCTCGGTTCCAGTTTGCCCTTGCGGGCTATTCTTTTGATCAACCATATATAAATTGCTCCAATATTAAGAGATTGTGTCACATTATACAGGTTTTTTAGTACATTGACAATACTACTTTGTACCGATAAAGCCATCTGCATACACATTTCCGACCATGCGAACCCAAAGTCGTTGGTGTGGTATGCATGGAAAGGCGTGGTATGAGCAACTGCCGTAATTTTTGGCGCATTGAATATTGGAATTGCCGATCTGGCAGCTTTGGACCTTGACCTTGTCATAATCTGGCTGCAGAAAAGGTTCATTGAGGATATTCGCTGATGCGTTGCTTGCGCCAAGTATGGCGCAAAAGTAGATAATGGCAAAGATGGCTTTAACTCTGGGCAGGCCAGAATTTAAACCAATTTTTATTATCATCGCTTGTAACACCGGTTCTGCTGACAGAAATATGGATGGAATCAACATACTGTAACCAAACCTTAGGTCTGGGCTGGAGAGCAACCAAAACAGTGATCCCATCCAAAACAAGCCCAAGAAACCAGCGGTAAATTTTTTTCGGCCCCAAAGGTGTAATGGAATCCCTATGAAGGGTAATGCCACTCCAAAAAATACCAGAGCCTTGCGGGCAAGGGTCAGGTTGTTGAACCAACGAGGCAACCAATCGCTTATTGGCAGAAGAATGGCTTTGGAAATCGATTCTCCTGGCAGGCGACCCCACACCAGAATGCCATTTTGCTCCTCAACTACCCTTTCCAATGGAACCTTCCACCATACAGTAAACAGGTCCAGGGATGGAATTGGATATACCAGGTAACCGGTTGTGATCACGTTGCGGATTAAAACCGGCAAGCCAACCAACAATGCGATCATTATTAACTTGCCGGCGACTGATTTTTGGCCGGATCTCAGCAATACCAAAACTGCCACAGGCAAAGAAATCATCAGGAATGCTGACGACATTTTAATGGTGACAGCGAAGACCGAAATAATCGCCAGGGCAAACCAATCCCGATTGGCAAAGTTGCCTTGTTTTAACAAAATTAGCCACATCATGCTCCAGGCTAACAATGTGGCAGGGCTGTCAGTGCCAGGAGAGGATAGGTCGGAGCCGAGATATTGGACGCCGGCTATGATAGATCCAAAACCGAGGATTGAGATCGGCAAGCTGGTTTTTTGCCAACCAGCCAAGACATTGGCGGTGAAAATAAAGAAAACCAAGCCGTTGAGTACATGGAAGGATCTTCCACCCAAAAAAGCAAAACCATACAATGAATTGAGAACGAACCAGGCGCTATTAAAGCCAAACCTCCCGTGCAGGTTGGCCAAGCCAGGTATGGCTGGAAAAGATTCAATCCAACGGATGGTTTGGGCATGGTACAGGTTCGTATCTGGGTTGGATACCTGCCGCAAGGTCATGGCCATTGAAAAAAGGAAAGCCAAAAACAATGGCCCCAAAATGATCGGAGATGTGGGCATCTTTCTCCACGGGATGCTCGGCCTGATGGCACGCAGGTAAAAGAAGGAGCAAGTTGCCATGATCGCGATGGCAAGATTGGAGATCAAACCTGTGGGTGAGAAAAGGGAAAAAATACTGGAAATGCCTGCAATGACGGCCAAGCCAATAAAAAAAGACCAAGCGGGCATTTCACCTGGAATATGGTTTCTATCGATCCACAGAAATAGTGCCTGGCCAATGAGAAACGCTTCTAAAAAAACAAGGATCCAAATTAGGAGGGAAATGGTCATAATATTAATTGTTTGTAAAAAATGAACATCCTACTTCCTATCAAGTATAATTCAGCGCGAGGACAAAAAAATGCAGACCATATATCCATTTTCAGCGATCGTCGGACAACAGCGAATGAAACGCGCATTAATATTAAACGCGGTGGATACTCGCGTAGGTGGTGTCCTGATTCGCGGTGAGCGTGGTACAGCTAAATCGACCGCCGCGCGTGCCTTGAGCGCGTTATTGCCAATGGTCAAGATCGTTAAAGATTGCCGCTTTGGCTGCGACCCAGAAAACGTAAATTCCTGGTGTACAGAATGCAAAGAACGGGCAGCGATTAGCAAAGAGTTGCCATTTATCGTCAAACCTACCCCGTTTGTAAACCTGCCTGTTTCTGCGACTGAAGACCGGGTTGTGGGCACCTTGGATATTGAACAAGCGATCCAAAAGGGCGAACGGCACTTTGAGCCTGGCGTGCTGGCGAATGCCAACCGCGGGTTGTTGTACATTGATGAAGTAAACCTATTGGATGACCATGTAGTAGATCTTTTGCTGGATTCAGCCGCTTCTGGAATGAATATCGTCGAGAGGGAGGGTATCTCTTTCTCTCATCCAGCGCGCTTTATTTTGGTTGGCACCATGAACCCGGAAGAAGGCGAACTTCGCCCGCAATTGTTGGATCGATTCGCCTTTGCTGTAGATATTACGGGTATCCGAGATGCCCGAGAGCGGGTTGAGATCATGGAGCGAAATCTGGCTTTTGATGCTGACCCGCAGGAGTTTAGGGCTTCCTTCCTGGAAAATGAGAAGGACCTTTCCGAGCGGATTGAGAATGCCCGCAAGATCGTTGGAGAAGTAACCCACACCAAGCGAGATTTGCTTTCCATCGCGGCTTTGACCTCATCCTTGAATGTAGATGGCCACCGCGCTGATTTAGTGATTTTGCGCGCAGCTCGAGCCCAGGCTGCTTATGAAGGCCGCACCAAGATCACCGATCACGACATTGCGCTTGCCGCAGAATTAGCTTTGCCGCACCGTATCAAACGAGGGCCGTTTTATCAGGCAGAGGTAACAGCCGAACAACTGCAAGAGCGCATTGAAAACCTGGTGGGGCAATCTGTTGAAGAACAAGGAATGCAGGGCGAACAATCCGAAAATTCATCGGATGATGCACAGGAAAAAAAAAGTCACTTTTAGATGATTCAATCGACGATGCCACTACTCCGCCCAGCAACGAACCCGCTGGGCAGGAGGTATTTGCTTCTACAAATTCCAACTGGTGGGATGGTGGCAAAAAAGTAAATCCCGGAGAAACCTTTGCCACCCGCAAGCTGGATACTCCACTCGACAAACTAAGCAGAAAGAACGCTGGCAGGCGATCTGAGACCAAAACTGACAAAAAAAGGGGACGCTACATTATGGCCCGCCCAGCCCATGGCAGCACCGATATTGCGTTTGACGCAACCATCCGCGCGGCGGCCCCTTTCCAAAAATTCCGCGAAGAACATCTTAAGATAGTAGCCTTTTCAATTCAAAAAGCGGACCTTCAAAAAAAGGTGCGGGTAAAGCGTACTGCCAACCTGGTTTTATTTTTGGTGGATGCTTCCTGGTCTATGGCTGTGGCCGAACGTATGAACGCAACCAAGGGTGCGATCTTGTCCTTACTGACAGACGCGTATCAAAGGCGAGACAGGGTTGGGTTGATCGTATTCCAAAAAGATCGCGCAACTTTGATCTTGCCTCCCACAAATAGTGTTCAGTTGGCGCAAAAAGCACTGGTCGATATCCCTGTCGGCGGAAAGACACCCCTCTCTGCCGGGTTATTGATGTCGATTGATGTATTGGCCAAGGAGAGGTACACCCACCCCGATGTTGAACCACTTTTGATCGTACTCACCGATGGTGCGGGGAATGTTTCGGTTGGGCCGATGGCTCCGCAGGATGAAGCTTATCACTTTGCTGAATTGATCACCCGCGAAAAAGTTAAGTCGATTGTGATCAATATGGAACATGCGGCATTCGACCAAGGCCTGGCAAAGGATCTGGCAGACCACTTGGAGGCACCCTGCTATACCTTGTCTGAGATCAAAGCGGAGAACTTGTACCACACCGTAAAGCGCGAAATTGGAAGATAAAAAAAGCCGCCGGAAGACCGGCGGCTTAAACATTTGCGTTTATTACAGCGTTTTGATCAGGGCTTGACGACTGTTTCGCAATCTGTCTGAAACCAAATTGGCTACCCGGTGCATAACCAGGAAGCCGTCGGCAGGATGTTGTTGTAAAACCCGCAGTAATTCTTCACCATTGATCAACAGGACTTCGCTCTCTTCCTCACATATGGCGGAGGCGGTATAGTAATGTGGAGATACCAGACCTGACCAACCGAAGCAATCATATGCCTTTCCAATGAAGGAAACAGTGACACTGTCGGGTTTGGTCATGATCTTCACTTTGAGCACCACCGAACCGCTGACCAGAAAATGGACTTGGTCTGCCCGGCCACCTTCCCTAAAGATCACATCATTCGCCTGATACTTTTGCAAGATGCTTAATTCGCCGATCTTGGCAGTAACTTCAGGAGAAAGATCTCGAAACAAAGGCATGGAAGAGATAGTTTGGCTGATCGACATAATAATTCGTGGGCTCCCTTTCTTATTTTGTTGTGTTCAATTATATACTTATACCGAATAATATGGATGGCAAAATATTCCAACCTCGCGTTTCCCAACAAAAGGCCCTTGCTTACCAAGGTGGGACTATGGGCATCTCTGCTGTCCCCGGCAGCGGAAAGACATTTTTACTGAGCGCATTAGCAGCAAAACTGATTACGCAAGGTAATTTGCGATACGACCAGGAAGTATTGGTGGTCACATTGGTTAATTCTGCGGTTGAAAACTTTGCGACGAGAATTCGCCAATTTATTGAGGCACGTGGTTTGGCGATCAATGTTGGATACCGAATTCGAACTTTGCATGGGCTCGCCAACGATATCGTTCGCGAGAACCCGTCCTTGGTGGGGTTGGAATCCGGTTTCAGCATCGTAGAAGATCGGGAAGCCGAAACCTTGTGGGGAGACATCGTACGCAAATACATGCGGGAACATCCTGAAATCATCCATGAGTTGCTGATCCAGGATTTGGATAAAGGCAAGCGTACCGAGGTCCTGGACCGGTATTTGCCAATGGTTCTGCAAAAATATGGCCTTGCGTTCTGCCGGAGCGCAAAAGACCTGAGAAAGACCCCGGAACAGGTTGCTGCCACTTTTACTGGCGGCGAAAGCCCATTACTAAAGATGGGATTATGGATGTACGAAAACTATCAGCGGGCGTTGGCTTTACGGGGCGCGGTGGATTTTGATGATCTGATCGCGTTGGCGTTATCCGCATTGGAAAACTCACCTGAGCTATTAGAGCGACTTCGGCAAAGGTTCCCTTTTATCCTGGAAGATGAAGCTCAGGATTCGAGTTCTTTACAGGAGCGAATATTGGGTATGCTTTCCAGTGGTAATTGGGTTCGAGTTGGGGATCCAAACCAGGCTGTTTATGAGACCTTTACAACAGCAAAGCCCGATTATTTGATAAATTTTAACCGTCATGCCGACCAATCGATTGACCTGCCTGAGTCTGGCAGGTGCCAACCCGCAATCATTGAATTGGCCAATGACCTGATCAGATGGGTGAATGAAGAGCACCCCGACCTTTTTTGCAGGGACGCCCTAACCAAGCCATACATCGAACCAACCCCGATTGGCGATCCACAACCAAACCCACCAACAAATGTGGAAAAGATCTATTTAATCGAACGTGCATTTACTTCTGAAGATGAGTTGCATTCAATTGCCAATGCGGTAAGGAAATGGATAGAAGCCAATCCGGAAAAAACCGTAGCTGTCCTATCTACCCAAAACAAACGGGGAAGCGAATTGGTACCGATTTTAAAGGCCATGGATATTGAGGTGGTTGAATTATTGGCGAGTACCAACGATACCAGGCTTAGCGCCAACCGGATGGGTTTTGCATTGGAGTATTTAGAAGATCCTGCTTCCCCACAACGCCTGGAAAATGTTTCCAATACTTATTTTGAACTTTGTGAAGCTACACTCGATCCGCAGGATCGATTGGACTTGATTTCCGCCATTAAAAAACTCAGGCAGCCTGAAGGAATTTTTGATGCTGGAACGAGTTTTTCCGGTTTATCGGAACCCGCAATGGAAGCCATGGATCGATTACGCAAAACACTGGCCCTTTGGTGCAAGGCAGTTGTTTTGCCGATTGATTCCTTGATCATTACCTTGGCGCAAGGCTTGACACAAGATCCAATTGAATTGGCGGTATATCATAAGATGGCCAAATACTTGCGGGATGGAATTTTGATCAATGAACATTGGGGATTGCATGAATCTATCGCCGAACTCCGAAAGATCAGTGCGAACCAGCGTAAGTTTTTGGGGATGGGCAGACAAGACACCCAATTTGACCCTGACCAATATCCGGGAAAGGTGGTGGTTACCACCATGCACAAGGCAAAGGGTCTGGAGTGGGACAAAGTTTACCTAATGTCAGTGAACAACTACGATTTTCCTTCGATGCAGGAAGGGGATAGTTACCAACCTGAGAAATACTATATCCGAAACCACATTAATCTGGAAGCTGAAGGAATTGCCCAGTTAAGGGGTTTGTTCACACCCGTAGATAACCAGGAATTGGCCAGTGCTGGCCCAACGTTGCAAGCCCGCCGAGATTTTGTAAGGGAGCGATTGAGGTTGCTTTATGTTGGAATTACCCGTGCGCGCCAAGAAATTGCACTAACCTGGAATACTGGTAAAAACCGGCAAACAATCGCCATTCCATTGGCATCGTTGCGGGCACGGTACCTTGAAAGGACCGGAAAACAATAGAGCAGGCTGAATAGCCTGCTCTATTGTTTATTATCGGTTTATTCTTCGGTCTTTTTTGTCTTTTTGGTTTTTTTGGCCGGTTTTTCTTCTGCTTTATTTTCCTCGCCTGTGCTGGAGGCAGATATAAGCTCGCCGGTAGCGATCGCCTTCAAGCGTTCGAGTGTCATACGGGTCAACAATCGATTGGCTGCATCCATGGTTACGGCGTTGATGATCTCCTGAGTAGGCTTGGTACCATTCTTGGTTTTTTTGGCAAATTCAGGGTCGGACATGGCCAAGTTTGCCCAAGTATTGCGAAATTCTGTTTCCAGCGCGTCATTATCCAGCCGGATCTCTTCAATGCGGGCAAGTTCATCCATAACCATGCCTCGTTCGAGGCGTTTGATCGAGGTTGGTTTGGCTTGTTCTTCGATAAAGGCTTCACGGGTGGTCTTAAGCAATTTATAGTAGGCTTCCATGCTTTCGATTCCCTGGGTGCGCAAGCGGTGCTCTACGTCCTCAAGGACATGCTCGACCTCATGTTCTACTACCTGGGGTGGATACTTGATGGTTGAAATTGCCTTGATCTCATCCAAAAGGGATTCAAAGTAGGCATCATCGAACTTGGCCTTGTCTTCGGCATCCAGTGATTCTTTAAATCGGTTTGTGAACTCTTCCATATTGGAGCCGAGGCCGGTCATTTTGGCAAAATCATCGTTCAGTTCTGGCATGATGACAGCCCGGATGGTCTTGACGGTTACTTGCAAGCTTACCTTTTTGCCAGCGAATTTTTCGTCGCTGTGGTCCTTGGCAAAGGTATGGTTTATGGCAACTTCAGATGAAGGTGCGGCGCCGATCAGTTTTTCAGAAAAACCCTTGAAGGGGAATTCAGAGTCCGAGCCTTCTTTGCGCACAACCAATGCATAGCCCTTGCGTTCGAGCAATGGTTCTGTTTTTTCCTTGTCCTTAGCCTCAAACCCGACGAGATCCACCAAAATGTAGTCACCATCTTCAACAGGTCGTTCGACAGTCTCAGTCTTCGCATACATGCGTCGAATATTTTCAATCTCTTCGGTGAGTTTGCTATCGTCTGGAGCGATGTAGTTATAGTCTTTTTTGATGGAACGGTAATCACCCAATTCGATGGTAGCCTTGAGGGGAACTACAAACTTAAAAGTGGGAGGATCGATGCTTTCAATATTGGCAAGCTGCCCCGGAGCGCCTGGTTCAAGGTTGGCTTCCTTGATCGCCTCAGGGTAAATTTCTTCAACCAAGATCTCAATGGCCTCCTCAGTGATCGCGCCCTCGCCATAAATATTCTTAATGACGTGGAGAGGAGCCTTGCCCGGACGAAAACCGGGTACTTTTACTTTACGAGAGATCTTTTGGGCTGCTTTAACTTTGGCCGCCTCGAATTTTTCCTTGTCTATCTCTACCACCATCTCGATCTGGTGGTCTTCCATTGGCTTCGTTACGATATTCAAAATGTTAATCCTTCCGTGGTTGGTTTGGCTTCGTGAGTGGGGACAGAGGGACTTGAACCCTCACGCCTTTCGACACATGATCCTAAGTCATGCCTGTCTGCCAATTCCAGCATGTCCCCATGCTGTTTTAAGCCATAAAATTATACGACAAGATTGAATGATTTGAGGAAATAGGTAAGGCTCAAAACGGAAAATGGCGATTTTGATATAATTATCGCTATGGCATACATCAACAAAGATACTACCGGTAAGGAAAGAGCGCTGCAAGTGCGCAACATATTGTTGGCGATCCGGGAATTAAATCAGTCTATGGAAGTGAACACTGTTACGAAGGATCTTATTGCTTACATTGCGCTCAATTTAAACTCAATTTATAACGGAATTGACGTATCAGTCCAGGCTTGGGAAAAACGCGGATATTGGGTGAAAGCCGACAAATTTCGGATGGAATGGATGTGGACTTTGAATACCGCCAACAAAATCACCAAAGCCCTGCTTTCGGAAAATTATATCGAAGTAATTGGGGCTTTGCCGACCATTTTTGAAAAATTCGGATCGACCACTTTACCAAAATCGGCCAAGTTAAGCGATGCTGTTGCGGGTTCTTACGAAAAGCTGGTGGCCACAAAAAAATGAACGAAGAACAAAACCAATTTACCCGTGAGGCCTGGCAAAAAAATGCCGCCGGTTGGGACGAGAAAATGGGTACTGAGGGAAATGATTTTTTTAAGCAATTGCAATTCCCTACCATTTTGGAATACATGGGTTTTTCCACCGGGTTGCCACTTCTCTCCAAGAAAGTTTTGGATATTGCTTGTGGCAACGGTATCTTGGCCAGAAAGCTTGCCACATTGGGTTGCAAGGTTACTGCCTTCGATTTTTCTTCAAATCTGATCGACCTTGCTCGTGGATATGGCGAGGTTGGCATTGAATACAAGGTATTGGACGCAACTTCTGAACAGGACCTGGGAAGTTTGGAGCCTGCTATTTATGATGTAGCGGTATGCAATATGGCGTTATTCGATATCGCAGATATCGATCCGTTGTTCTCCGCCCTGCCCCGAATATTAAGACCAGGTGGATTTTTTATTTTTAGCCTGTTACATCCAGCTTTCAACAATTCTTCAACCATCAAAATGGTAGAGGAATATGAGCAGGATGGAAAATTGATCAATAAGTATTCGTTGAAGATCGATCGTTACCTTGGCCAATATTCATCCTTGGGGTTAGCCCTGTCCAACCAAGAGCATCCACAATATTATTTCAACCGCCCCTTGCAATATTATTTTCAACTTGGGTTTAAAAATGGGTTTATCATCGACAAGTTCAATGAAAACTCCTTGGAGCATGCAGACACAAAACGCGCTTTGTCTTGGGGAGGTAATTTTGCTGAAATACCGCCAGTGTGCCTGGTGAGGATGCGGCTGGATGGGTAGGTTACGGGATGGTTACTGAAAGCGACCTTCCTTGTTCGTTGTACATCCATATCCCATTTTGCGACAAGCGCTGCGCATATTGCGATTTTAATACTTACGCCGGTTTGGCTCATCTGATCGATCCATTTGTAGAGGCTCTTTGCTCTGACATCAGGTTGGTTGGAAAACGGATTCATAACCCAAAGGTCGATACGATCTTCTTCGGTGGCGGCACCCCCACACTTCTCTCTGGTGATCATTTCAAGCAAATCTTTTCCGCCATCCGGCAGTGCTTCCAAATAATGCCTGGAGCGGAGATCAGCCTGGAAGCCAACCCAGGTACGATCGCCCCCGGTTATTTTGAGGCACTACGTGAGGTTGGTTTTAATCGGGTAAGTTTTGGTGTACAAAGCGCCGACACGCGAATGTTGAAATTTTTGGACCGAATACATAGCTTTGAACAGGTGATTGGATCGGTTGAGCAAGCCAAGGGCGCAGGTTTTAATAACTTCAACCTGGACCTCATTTTTGGCATTCCTGGCCAAAGCATGAACATGTGGCAAGAGAGTTTGAAAGCTTGTGCGGACCTCCAACCTTCGCATCTATCTGCTTATGCCTTAGGAATCGAGACTGGCACCCCATTGCAACAATGGTACCAGAAAGGCTTGATCGAAAAAGTGGATGATGATCTGGCGGCAGATCAGTTTGATTACGCCCGGCAATTTTTAGGCGCGCTTGGTTACGACCATTACGAAATATCCAATTGGTGCAAACCAGGTTCAGAATGCCGCCATAATCTGCGGTATTGGCGAAATGGAAATTATCTTGCTTTTGGCCCGGGAGCGCATGGCCGTTTTAACGGGCTTCGATATTCCAACGTGCTCAGCATTCCCGCATATATTAAGGCAGTCAAGGCTGAAACCGTCGCTGAGATCCCCATCCCTTGTGGACCATCGGTGAGGGATTGGCATAAAAACACGCTTGCTGAGGATTTGGATGATCGCATGATGTGTGGTTTGCGCCTGTTGAATGAGGGCGTGATTGCGGCGGAACTTGCAAGTGAATTTGGGATCGATCTTTGGCAAAATTATGCCAAGGCGATAAAAAAAATGGGTTCATTGGGGCTTATCGAAGTTAGCCAAATTGGCATACGCCTCTCATCCAAGGGAGTTTTGTTAGGAAACCAGGTTTTTTCAGAGTTTATTGGGGATTGATCAAGTCATGTTGCGCATGAATTGTCGGATCAATTCTTGCGGAAGGTCAGGGTATAGGACGGGTGTGGCGATTCCAAATTTCTCGCGCTGTTGCTTTCTCCAATTAGCCAATCGCTCAGCAATAATTTTTTCGTAGCCATTGGCAGTGGGTTCATAAAAAGTGGTACCCAAATATTTTTTCGGCAGATACTGTTGTGGGATGAAGTGTCCATCGTGGTCGTGCGGGTACTGGTAGTCTTTGCCTTGGCCGGTCGCACTGCTATCCCGATTTCCATCTTGCAGGTGCAGTGGTACGTTTCCGGTTCCTTCTTCTTCGATCAATTTCAATGTCTTAAAGTATGCATTGGTCGTGTTCGACTTTTCGGCCAGGGCCAGATACAAGGTGGCCTGAGCGATAGGATACACACCCTCTGGCATGCCAATGAACTCAAAGGCTTGGGCTGCGTTATTTGCGACGACCAAACCCATTGGGTCAGCCAATCCAATATCCTCACAAGCTAACACTATCAGGCGGCGCAAAACGAATTTTGGGTCTTCACCTGCTTTAAGCATTTTTGCCAACCAATAAAGTGCCGCGTCTGGGTCTGAACCTCGAACTGATTTTATAAAAGCCGAGATCGTGTCGTAATGGGCGTCACCATCTTTGTCGTACAAAACAGCTCTTTTTTGAATTGACTCTTGGGCGATATCCAAATTGATGTGGATAATACCATCGGCTTCAGGCGGGGTAGATTCAACGGCAAGTTCAAGGGCGTTTAGTACATTTCGCGCGTCTCCATTGGCCATATTCGCAAGGTGTTTGGCTGCTTCGTCCGCGATCTCTATGTGAAGTTGCCCGTAACCGCGAACTGGGTCCGAGATAGCCTTGTGTAACAAATGGAGCAATTCCGATTGGTGTAAGCCGCGCAGCTGAAAGATGCGCGAGCGGCTAACCAGCGCTTTGATCACTTCAAAAAAGGGGTTTTCAGTGGTTGCGCCAATAAGGGTGACCGTGCCATTCTCAACAAATGGTAGCAACGCATCTTGCTGGGCTTTGTTCCAGCGGTGAATTTCATCGATGAAGAGGACGGTACGTTTGCGGTAAAGGCGGTAATTATCCAATGACCGGTCAATGACATCGCGCAGGTCTGATTTCCCGGCGAGGATGGCGCTGAGGGTCTCGAAATTACTTTTGGTTTGGTTTGCTATAACCCTGGCAAGTGTGGTTTTCCCTGTTCCGGGCGGCCCCCAAAGAATTATCGACGAAAACAGTCGGTCGGCGTCAATTGCCCGACGCAGTAGTTTTCCCTCGCCGATGATGTGCTCCTGTCCAATATACTCTTCGATGCTTCGAGGCCGCATGCGGGCCGCGAGGGGGGCATTCTTTTCCAAACTATCCTGGGCTGCGTGATCAAATAGATCCATACTAAAAAAATTATACCGCCGCTCGATTGAAAGACAGCCAAAACAATTATAGAATTAACCCATGAGCGATTACACAAACTTGATCCAAGCGACAGCAACGAAAGTATCCAGCCAATTGGAGACTGTATTGTTGGGCAAGACAGATGCCATTAACAGGGCGGTAGTTTGTTTGCTTTGCCAGGGCCATTTGTTGATTGAGGATATACCCGGGGTGGGAAAAACAATTTTGGCCAGGTCTTTGGCCAAACTAAGTGGTTGCGCTTTTAAGCGCTTGCAATTTACTCCTGACCTGTTGCCATCGGATGTAGTTGGCGCTACCATTTATAACCAACAAACAAACCAATTTGAGATCCGCAAAGGCCCCATTTTCGGGCAGGTGATCCTTGCGGATGAGATTAACCGGGCTACTCCCAAAACACAATCAGCATTGTTAGAAGCAATGGATGAACGTAATGTAACCATCGAAGGGGTTACATACCCTTTGCCACGGCCGTTTATGGTAATTGCAACCCAAAACCCAATCGAGTATGAAGGCACATTTCCATTGCCAGAAGCGCAATTAGATCGTTTTTTCATGAAAATCTCGTTGGGGTACCCTGCCAAGCGTGATGAGATAGAAATGTTGACATCCCAAAGAAGCGGCCATCCGATCGATCAATTATCTGCGGTGATAGACCCGGACAACCTTCTCGCCGCACAGTCAGCGGTAAATTCAATTTTTGTCTCAGATGTCATAAAAAAATACATCGTCGATTTGGTTCAGCGGACACGGTCTCACGAGGCGATCTTTATAGGCGCCAGCCCAAGGGGGTCGCTTGCACTGATGCGGGCAGCCCAAGCCAGAGCGGGGATTTTGGGCAGAGATTATGTTTTGCCGGATGATGTTCAAGAATTGCTGCAATCGGTCTTGGTTCACAGGATCATCTTAAATGTTTCAGCACGCTTGAATGATGTTTCGGTAGAGTCCTTGTTGGAGGAAGTTCGTGCTATGGTGCCTGCGCCAGGCGGAAACTTTAGTTTGTAAACATCCGCCATGAACCGCAGCGGCTGGTTATTATTTCTGTCATTTTTTTTCATCGGATGGATCGGATTTCTCCAAACCCATTCGCAGGTTTATTATCGGATCGCGATCTTATTTGGGGTACTGCTGGTCATAAGCGCGTTCTGGTCCAGGTTTAGTCTTTCCTGGGTACAGATCACCATCCGTAACCGATCCAATAAGGCCAGAGTTGGCGAAGTCTTTGACCAAACTGTTTTGGTTACCAATCGGTCCTGGTTGCCGATACTGTATTTGGAGATCGCTGACCTATCTGGCATGGCGGGTGGTACCGGAAGCCGGTTGATCACATGGGTAGGACCACGACAATCGCGCTCTTACACCAGCCACATTCGCTTGGTAAAGCGGGGAAACTTTACAGTTGGCCACAAGTTACTCCGCGCTGGCGACCCATTGCGGTTGTTCCTGCGCGAAAAAACACTCCAATTTGCACAAAATTTGTTGGTTTATCCTTCTTACCAGCTGCTGCAACCCCAACTACCAATTCCCTCCATATTGCGGGATGGCCGCCGCAGACACAAACGCTCGGTTGAACCATCTGTCCAATTCAGCGAAATTAGGCAGTATGTTCCCGGCGATGATTTAAAAAGGGTGCATTGGTTGTCCTCCAGGCGGTTGGGTAAGCTGGTAGTTAAGGAATTTGACCAATTTTTGGCCCATGAGGTTTGGATCGTATTGGATGCAGACAAATCGGCTCAGTGGTCATTGCAGGGTACTGAGATCGAACCGGATCCATGGATCTTCGCCAAGAAGGAAACGAATAAGATCCCGACTGAATCGTTTGAACTTGCGGTGCACATTGCAGCGACATTGTGCCATCTGCTCACGGTTACCAATGTTCCCTTCGGTTTTATTACAAATGCTGCCGGTATTAAAAGGTTGGCGGTAGATGCAGGGCATCGCCATGAGAGCAAGGTTATGGAACTACTTGCCATGGCCCAACCCACGGTATCTCGCAGGTTTGGACATTTGGTGCAGGAATCCATCCCTTCCATAGCGCCTGGCTCCTTGGTTTATTGCATCACCGCCGTTGGATTGGTAGATGCGAAGCTGGTTTTGCGTCCATATTTGGAAAAAAAGATCTCTCCGCAATTATTTCATATTGATTCGAATGCAAGCGTCAATCTGGTCAATGGCACGATTCCGATATGCTCATTGAGCCCCCTGGAAGACATTCGGCTTAAAATGGAATTATTCTTACAAAAGGTTGAAGGTGGCAAGGAAAATGGTTGACAAAATTGAGGTGATTGATCTGCAGTTTCAAGGGAAGCCCCAAGCGATCGCGTCTTATCTGCTGCCACACAGCAGTGGCGTAGTGTTGGTAGAATCTGGCCCTGGCTCAAGCCTGGTAGCATTGCAAGCGGCATTGCGGCAGCGAGGGTATACCTTGGCCGACGTTACACATGTGCTGCTCACTCACAGTCACTTGGACCATGCAGGCGCGGCTGGAGAGATCTCGGAATATGGCGCGCAAGTACTGGTTCATCCGGTGGGGGCGCCACACTTATTGGAGCCTTCCAAATTGATCACATCGGCAACCCGAATTTATGGTGACCGAATGGAAAGCCTTTGGGGCAGGTTTTTACCCGTAGCCCCAGAGAGGTTATCCATTCTCGTCGACCGGGAAGAATTTCAGATCGGCAATTTGCGCTTTTTGCCGCTCTTCACTCCTGGGCACGCAGAGCACCATGCATGTTTCTTGCACCAAAATGTTTGCTTTAGTGGAGATATTGGTGGTATCCGCATCCCCGGATACCAATACCTTAGGTTACCGATGCCACCACCGGAATTAAACCTGCAAAAATGGCGTCACTCGGTAGAAATATTGCGTTCGCAAAAAATTAGCCGATTTGCGCCAACCCACTTTGGTTTTTACGATGATGTAACCTGGCAATTGGATGCTCTCGAGGCAACCATCCATAACACTGATGCCTGGATGGAAGACCATTTTTCAAAACCGAATACAGTGGAAGAGCTTAAAGTCAAATTCCAATCCTGGATGGACGAACAGGCGGGCAGCCAGGGATTATCTCCCCAGGCGGTACAGGCCTTCGCGCTCTCAAACCCGGTGGGCATGTCTGTGGATGGGATGGCCCGATACTGGAATAAAGTGCTACATCCCCCCGTTTTGTAAATTGCTTGTGTTAAAATTCACTTATTCTATTTTTGGAGCCAACCATGAAACACTTTTTGAACATTCCTGATCATAGCACGGATGAGATCCAAGAGATCTTGGATGTGGCTGTGAAATTGAAGGCAGAGCATTTTGCCGGCGGCAATCGTCCTTTATTCAAAGGAAAAACACTTGCAATGATTTTTCAAAAACCAAGTTTGCGTACCCGAATTTCTTTTGACATGGCGATGCGGCATATGGGCGGAGACGCTTTGTATATTTCCCCCGCTGAGATCGGCCTGGGGCAAAGGGAATCTGTAGCAGATGTTTCGCGGGTGTTAAGTGGCTATGTGAGCGCGATCATGGCTCGCGTATTTGAGCACAAGCATGTTTTGGAATTGGCGCGGTATAGCAGCCTGCCGGTCATCAATGGGCTATCCGATCTCAGCCATCCATGTCAGGGAATGGCGGATGCACTAACCATCCTCGAAAAGCGTGGAACACTGAAGGGCATGAATATTGTTTATGTTGGGGATGCCAATAATGTGGCGATCTCATTAATGCACGTAAGCATGTTATTGGGTGCAAATTTTACTGTTTCAAATCCCAAGGGGTATGGTCTGCCCGCTGAGGAAATTCAATATGCTGAATCGTTATCTACCAAGGCTGGCGTCCGGTTCTTGCAAATTGAAGATCCGCATTTGGCAGTAAAGCATGCGGATGTAATATATACTGATACCTGGACGAGCATGGGGCAGGAAGCAGAAACGGCGGTCCGTGAAAAGATATTTCCGCCATACCAGGTTAACCAGGCGCTCCTTCAGACAGCAGATAAGGATGTGATCGTTATGCATTGTTTGCCAGCGCACCGTAACCACGAGCTGACGGATGAAGTGGCGGACGGTCCCAATTCGGTGATCTTCCCACAAGCGCACAATCGCTTGCATGCTCAAAAGGCAATTCTTGCGAAGTTGTTCAACGTCGTGTAAATTGTAAACACAAAAAAACGCCTCTCGACTGCGCGGCGCTCGGGGCACAATTTTAATTAGAGAGGTGAACGCTATGGATGGAAAAGATTTTATCGAACTGGAAGAAAAATATGGAGCCCATAATTACCACCCCTTGGATGTTGTGATCGCCAAGGCATCAGGGGTGTGGGTAACCGATACGGAGGGAAAGGAATACCTGGATTGCCTTTCTGCGTACTCTGCGGTAAACCAGGGGCACGTTCATCCCAAGATATTAAGCGCGTTGATTGAACAAGCACAAAAGGTAACCCTCACTTCACGCGCTTTTCGGAATGACAAGCTCGGGCTGTTTTACCAAAAATTATCCGAAATGACCGGTTATGAGATGTCGTTGCCAATGAACTCTGGTGCCGAGGCGGTAGAGACGGCGATAAAACTGGCCAGAAAATGGGGTTATGAGGTTAAGGGCATTCCCCAAGATCAGGCAGAAATTATCGTAGTCGATGGCAACTTCCATGGACGAACAATCTCGATCATTTCTTGCTCAACAGAACCAGCATACCGGAAAGATTTTGGTCCATTTACGCCCGGTTTCATTACTGTTCCATACAACAGCGCGCATGCGATAGAAAAAGCAATTACTCCGAATACTGCTGCGGTGATGATCGAGCCAATTCAGGGTGAAGCTGGTGTGATCATCCCAGATGAAGGATATTTGCGGGAAGTTGAAAAGATCTGTTATACCAACAAGGTTTTGTTGGTATCAGATGAGATTCAGACTGGCCTTGGCCGCACAGGAAAACTCTTTGCGGCACAACACGAAAACGTCCGGCCGGATATCACCATCATTGGCAAGGCGTTATCTGGTGGTTTTTATCCAATATCCGCTGTCCTTGCCGACAGGCACATTATGGGTTTGTTTAAACCAGGTGAACATGGTTCTACATTTGGGGGAAATCCTTTGGCAGCAGCCATCGGATATGCTGCCCTTTCGGTCATCGAGGATGAAAAATTGGTTGAAAATTCAGAGGCAATGGGTGCCTACTTGCTCGACCAACTTAGCGAGATCAACAGCCCTCATATCAAGGAGGTCCGTGGCAAAGGTTTGTTCATTGGTTTGGAGCTAAACCCAGGATCTGGTGGAGCACGACGTTTCTGCGAAGCCCTCAAAGAAAGGGGCATCCTTGCCAAGGAGACCCATCACCATACGATCCGATTTGCGCCTCCCTTGGTGATTGACAAACAAACTATTGACTGGGCATTGCCCCGAATTCGGGAAGTGTTATTTCTGCCATAACAGGTGAGGCGATCATGAACATAGGAATTCCTTTGGAAAGAAGGCCGTTCGAGTACCGGGTTGGATTATCTCCGGCTGGTGTAGAGATATTGGCCCAAAAAGGGCACACGATCTATGTAGAACACGATGCTGGCAAAGGATCCGGTTTCACCGATGTCCAATATGAGCATGCCGGCGCACATGTTGTCTATTCCTCTCACGAGGTATTTGGCAGGGCAGAACTGATCCTGAAACTCGCCCGCCCGTTGGGTGAGGAGATTGAATGGATGAACCCTGGCACAATTCTGATGGGGTTTTTGCAATTGGCTTCTGCCCGGGAAGACCGATTGCAGGCATTGCTGGAGCACAAGATCACTGCCATCGCATACGAGCAGATCACCCTGCCAGATGGAACCATGCCGGTCTTAAAACCACTTAGCCAAATTGGCGGTTTGTTATCAGGGCAGATCGCAGCCCGTTTTTTGCAAACCAATTTGGGCGGAAAAGGAATTTTGTTGGGCGGCGTGGCCGGGGTACCCCCTGCCGAGGTGGTCATCATTGGCGCAGGTTCGGCTGGCTCCAACGCGGCGCGTTCCTTTTTGGGGTTAGGTGCCCATGTAACAGTATTAGACATCAACATGAAGGCGCTTGAGACACTGGCTGAAAAATTCCCGATGGTAACAACGATCCCTGCCACCGCGAGAAATTTGACCCGCTCCTGCGCGTTTGCGGATGTTGTAGTTGGGGCTGTAATGTCCCCCGGAACCAGGGCGCCTATCATATTAACCCGCGAAATGATCGCGAAAATGAAACCCCGTTCCTTATTATTGGATCTAAGTATCGACCTTGGTGGGTGTAGCGAAACCTCGCGGCCGACAAGCCATGACCAACCGACCTACATTGAAGAAGGGGTGATCCATTTTTGTGTTCCCAATATTCCGGCAATGGTGGCCCGGTCGGCAACCCATGCATTTGTGAACGCGGCAGTACCATATATTGTGGATGTGGTAGAGCACCCGATCGATGAATTGATTGAAAAACACCCGGAGATTGATGTGGCAATTAACACCCATAATGGCCAGCTGCGAAATGTACACCAGTGGCATGTTGGCACAGGGGAGACGTTATGAGTTGGAAAAGTATTTACCAATCGCGCGTAGTTAGCGCGGATGAAGCTGTAAAAGTGATCAAATCCGGCGATCGAATTTTCCTGACCGGAAATGTGTCTGTGCCGAAGATCTCATTGGCTGCCCTGGTGAAGCGGGCTCCACAATTAAGCGGCATTGAGATTTGCCAGGCGCTTACGATCGGGCCGGCAGATTTTGTTTCGCCAGAGATGGAAGGTCATTTGCGGGTAAACACAATGTTCATTTCCGCGAATGTTCGCAAGGCTGTCCAGGAAGGTCGCGCTGATTTCACTCCGGTGCTGCTATCTGAATTCCCGCTGCTTTTCAAAAACAAGGTTTTGCCCGTTGACGTAGCATTGGTGCATGTTTCTCCGCCAGATGAACACGGCTTTTGTTCCTTGGGCGTGGAAGTTGGTTTATCAAAATCGCCGGCGGAATCCGCCAAAATTGTGATCGCGGAAGTGAATGAGCAGATGCCGCGAACTTTGGGTGATTCCTTTTTGCATGTTAGCCGGCTCGATTATGTGATACCAGTGAATTACCCGATCGCTGAAATGCCTATGGGGGAAGAAGGTGGCAGTGATGTGGTCGAGCGGATAGGCATGAACATTGCCGACCTGATCCCGGATGGCGCTACCATGCAAATGGGGATCGGCGCGATCCCCGACAGTGTCCTCAAATTTTTGGCGCATAAAAAGAATTTGGGAATTCATAGCGAATTATTCAGCGAAGGTGTGATCGATTTGGTTGACCGCGGGATCATCAACAATGCGGCCAAAACCTTGCATCCCGGCAAGATCGTAGCCGGTTTTGTGTTGGGAACCAAACGACTTTATGATTGGATCGATGACAATCCGATGATCGAGTTGCATCGGTCAGAATATGTGAATGATCCGTTTGTAATAAGCCAGAACGACAGGATGGTGGCGATCAATTCTGCGATAGAAATTGACCTGACAGGCCAGGTTTGTGCCGACAGTATTGGCCCCAAGCTGTATTCAGGGGTAGGTGGCCAGTTAGATTTTATTTACGGCGCTTCCAGATCAAAAGGCGGCGTGCCGATCATCGCGATGCCGAGCACCTCAACCATGCGCGATGGTACGGTTGTTAGCAAAATTACCGCCATGCTTAAACAAGGCTCGGGTGTGGTCACTTCCAGGAACCATATTAGGTTTGTTGTCACCGAGTTTGGGGTGGCTGAATTGTACGGAAAGACCATTCGGCAACGAACCCAAGCATTGATCAATGTTGCCCATCCTGAATTTCGGGATGAATTGACCAAAAAAGCGCATGAGTTGTGTTACATTTAATGGGTTGTGCAAAATTTCACAAATAGCAGGTAACGAATGGAACGCAGAGCAAAGATCGTCGCTACACTTGGCCCCTCCTCGAACTCACCCGAGATCATCGAAGAATTGATCCGTTCTGGCGTGAATGTATGCAGGTTCAATTTCTCACATGGAACCCATTCAGACCATAAGAAACAGATCGGTTTGGTGCGAGAGATCTCAAAAAAATTGGATTTGCCGGTGGGAATATTGCAAGATCTGCAAGGCCCGAAGATTCGGGCTGGCAGCATACCCAAACCCATTGAGTTGGTAGCGGATGAAAAAGTAATTCTTTTTGCAACCGACCATCCTGTCTCTTCGGATGACGGAATTAAGTGCATCCCGGTTGATTTTGCTGAATTGTTTGACAGCGTACGGGCTGGTAACCGGATATTGATCGATGATGGCCATGTTATTCTGCACGTCGAGCAGATCTTCCCGAAACACCTGATCGCAGCTGTGTTGACCGGGGGGAAGGTTAGTTCCCACAAAGGGATCAACTTGCCTGGCGCGCTTATGTCGATCCCTGGGTTCACAGAAAAAGACCGGGCGGATTTGGAATTTGGTTTGCAACAGGGGGTAGATTTTGTCGCGATCTCTTTTGTGCGGACCAAGCAGGATGTGATGACCGTACGTCAGATGATTGAAGACCACGAGGATAGAGGACTCACTCCTTTATTGATCGCAAAGCTGGAAAAACCTGAAGCGCTTGAAAACTTGACTGAAATTTTGGAGGTTGCGGATGGAGTGATGGTTGCAAGAGGGGACTTGGGCGTGGAGATGTCGCCTGAATTGGTGCCGATCGCCCAGAAACGCATTATTTTGGAAGCGAATACACATGGCAAGATCGTCATCACTGCCACCCAAATGCTGGATTCCATGATCTCCAATCCGTTGCCAACCAGAGCAGAATCCTCGGACGTCGCAAATGCCATTTTTGACGGTACGGATGCGGTAATGCTGTCTGGAGAAACCGCCAACGGATTGTATCCGGTTGAATCCGTACAGATCATGGATCGGATCGTTCGATCGGCTGAACAGAATTTTTTTGACTGGGGGCATTTCAGCCCACCTCCCTTTACGCAGGGAAACGACTCAGCCTCCATTACTCGCGCAGCCCGGGAATTAGCCCATAATTTGAAAGTCGCGGCGATCGCGGTTTTTTCCCACACCGGCCGAACCGCATTACATATGTCCAAATCGCGCGCAAGGGTACCGGTTATGGCGTTTACACCCAACTATGTAGTATTGGGCAGAATGTGCCTGATGTGGGGGATCATTCCTCGCTATATCAGTATGAGCAATACTCTTCGCGAAATGGTAACAAAGGCTGATGAAATTTTCGTTGAAAGCGGCCTGGTGAATGGTGGAGAACAAATTGTTGTGCTAAGTGGTTTCCCGGTAAACCAGATCAGAGGAACCAATATGGCCATGCTTCATACATTGGGAGAAGCGCTCTGATCAGGAATACTGGACAGGTAAATGCCAATGCAAATCAACCCCCCTCCAGCTAAAACGAGGGGGGTTATTGTTTCGTGTAAAAAGAACCAACCCAAAAAGGTTCCAACCAAGGGTTGTGCAAAAAAGGTAAGGCTGGCTTGGGCGGCGCTGATCTGTGTAAAAGCAAAATTCCATAAAAACATTGCCAACGCAGTGGAAATGATCCCAAGGAATAAAATACCAAGGATCACAGAAACATTAATCACACCAAATCCCTGGTTTATGTATTCCCATACCCCCATTGGAAGAGCAATTGGCAAACCGCCAGCCAGCATAACAGCAGTGGCAAAAATAATGTCATTGCTTTTGGTGAATTTTCGGACCAGGACGGAATACAAAGCCCATGTGATGGCTGCCGCGGTAAGGCTAAGGTTTCCCAAAAACAAATTGGAGGAAAGATCGATGCTGCGAAGGTCGATGATCGCCAAAACACCAAGCGAAGCGAGCAAAATGGCGGCGATCTTGAACCTTGTAATCTTTTCGCGTAGCAATAAATATGCAAAAGGAAGAACCAATGCCGGTGTAGAGGAGGTTACAAGGCTTCCATTGGACGCGGTGGACAGTTTGGTACCAAGGAATTGGAACCCAAGCGAAATCCCATATCCCACAACACCAACAAAAAAGTAGTTACGGATGTCGTTCAGGCTGCGGTTTTTGGCAGGGATGAAGATGGCAACCAGTAACAAGGTGGCAATACCAAGCAAAAGGCGAGAAGACAAAAGGGCAAATGGCGGGATGACCTCCATAACTACTTTTGAAACCACGTACATGCCACCCCAAATTGCGGCAGCGGTTAAACCTGCCAAATATCCTGCCAATAAATCTTTTCGCATAGAAAAATTAAAACTCCTGGATCAGGTTTTCAACACTAAACAACTGCTCAATTTGTTCCTCGGTCATCATTTTGTTTTCTAGCAACACTTCCCTTACGCTCTTGTTTTTCGAAAAGGCCTCTTTGGCGACAAATGTCGCTTTTTCGTAGCCAATGACGGTATTTAGCGCGGTGACTGTGGCAATAGAATGGTTAAAAAGATGGGCAAGTTGGTCTGGATTTGCTTTGATGCCGCTAACGCATTTTTCGGCCAAGATCAGGCAACCTTGCCGTAGATAGATGATGCTATCCATCAGGTTTTTGGTTATGATCGGCTCAAAGGCATTGAGTTGTAATTGGCCTGCTTCCGCCGCCATGGTAATGGTCATATCGTTACCTATCACATCGAACGCTATTTGGTTTACGACCTCAGGAATAACTGGATTGACCTTGCCAGGCATAATACTGGAACCCGCTTGAACAGCCGGGAGCGTGATCTCGCCAAAACCGGCGCGTGGACCTGATGACAAAAGCCGAAGATCGTTACAGGTTTTGCTCAGCTTGACCGCAATGCGCTTGAGCACGCCTGAAAGCTGAACAAAGGCACCAGCATCCTGGGTGGCTTCTACCAGATTGGCAGCTGTAACCAATTGCAAACCGCTGATTTCAGACAGGAACTTGCTTACGATCTCCGCATAACCTTTTGGCGCGTTAATACGGGTGCCAATTGCAGTAGCCCCTAAGTTGATCTCCTCGATCAATCTTGACGCTTCAATCAGTCGTTGTTGGTCTTCCTGCAACATCACGCTGTATGTGCTAAATTCCTGCCCCAGGGTCATTGGAACAGCATCCTGTAATTGGGTGCGGCCTACCTTAAGGTATTGGGCAAACTCGGCACTTTTTTTGTCAAATTCAGCGATCAGTACACCCATCGCCGAGTGAAGTTTTTTGATCTCAAAATTGAGCGCTATCTTGACCGCGGTTGGGTATACATCATTCGTGCTCTGGCTCATGTTCACATCCTCAAGCGGGTGCAAATGGTCGTATTCACCCTTGGCATGGCCCAGGTGTTCCAAGCCGCGGTTAGCGATCACCTCATTGGCATTCATGTTTGTCGAAGTACCTGCACCGCCTTGGATCACGTCCACCACAAAACTCGAGTG
Source organism: Chloroflexota bacterium (assembly GCA_005778035.1). Lineage (GTDB taxonomy): Bacteria > Chloroflexota > Anaerolineae > Anaerolineales > Villigracilaceae > UBA5195. The sequence goes on along the minus strand of SXKT01000031.1, from coordinate 14,238 downwards.
TAAATTTCCGTTTCTGATCTCGAGGCAGGCGGCGATGATGGCATTTGCCTTGGTATCAGACAATGTACCCAACGAACGGTTTGCTTCAGCGCAGGCTTGTTTTACAGTTGCCAACGCGTTTATTAATTCAGGGTAAATGCTGATCTTGTTCCCGCTTACAGGAAAATTATCTACTGCACGTTGAGTGTGAATGCCGAAGTAGGACTCAGCGGGTATAGCCATTTCACCCAGCAGGTCGTGTTCAATGCGAAGTTTTTTACTGTTCATTGAGGCCTTTGCTTAAAAAATGAACCGACCTGTTATTGGCAGGCCGGTTCAACAACTATTAGAACATCAGGGAGTTTATTTCGTTGATGGTTTCAGGACCTGGGCGAAGCGAACTCTCATCCAAGCGGTTCAGAGCGGTATCTACCAGATTGTACTTATCTGACAAGGCCGGTTTACTTGGGTTAAGGTAAATCAAACCCGTAACGAGCCAATTGTTTTCCTGTGATTGCTCCAATATATTAAGAGCGCTATACCGGTTGGTAGGATCATATTCTTTTTCAAGTTTCTTCAGCACAATGCTAGAGCCATCATGCATCTCTACCTCGCGCACCGAACCTTCCTCAAATTCATCTGGAAGCATGATCTCGTCACGAGCGGGGATGAAAGAGATCTCGTGCAAAGGAGCTTCGTGGTCCTTGCCCCAAGAGTAAGAATGATAGGCGTTATCCTGATTATTGAAGGTAACACACGGGCTGATGATGTCGATGACAGCAATGCCCTTGTGGGCGAAGGCAGCCTTTAGTAATTCCTTTACTTGCTTGGGGTCGCCGGCGAAGGAGCGGGCTACAAAACTGGCGTTGGATGCGATCGCTTCCATGCAAATGTCGATCGGCATATACTGGTTCACGCCTTGTTTTTTGAGGGTCAGGCCAACTTCGGCCGTGGCCGAAAATTGCCCCTTGGTAAGGCCGTAAACACCATTATTCTCGATGATGTATACCATGTTGGTGTTGCGGCGCATGGTGTGTTTGAATTGGCCCATGCCAATGCTGGCTGAATCCCCATCTCCTGAGACACCAATACCTTTGAGGGTAATATCGCCAAACAGGGCACCGGTTGCCAGAGACGGCATTCGGCCATGCAGGCTATTAAAGCCAAAGGAGCGGTTAAGGAAATACGTAGGAGACTTGCTCGAACAACCAATGCCACTGAATTTGACCACGTTTTGAGGGACTATATTCATTTCGTACGCCGCGGTAACCACCTGGGCGGCAATTGAGTTATGGCCACAACCTTGGCATAAGGTTGAGGGCAAGCCTTTGTAATCATTTTTGGTTAGGCCAGCCAGGTTTGTTTGGGCGGCTTCTGCCATTGGAAGGGTTTGAGCCATGGTTATTTGCTCTCCTTTTTTTGCATTTCGGATATGATGCGGGAAGCGGAAGGCGGCATACCATCGCTATAGGCTACGGATACCAATTTTCCGGCAAGATCTGGCATGTTGACCAATAATTCTTCATACAGTTGGCCGTCGCGATTCATTTCAACAATGTATACCTTTTCGTGGGCAGCGATAAAATCCCTGACCGAGTCTGAAAAAGGAATGGCGCGAATTCGCATTAGGTCGAATTCTTTGCCTTCATTTTGCTTGCGCAGTGCAACCGTTTCGCGAACGGCATATACTGTTGAGCCGAGAGTGATGATGGCTTCCTTGGAACTGCCATTTTTTTCGATGATCGGCTCGGGCAGGTATTTTTTAGCGGTGATGAACTTGGATTTGATCCGGTTGAGGTTTTCTTCCCACACATCGGGTTCTTCGGAATATTTGGCAAATGGATCGTGACCAGTACCACGGGTAAAGTAAGCAGCAGCAGGATGACGGTTGCCAGGTACGGTACGGTATGGGATTCCATCGCCATCAACATCAAGGTATCGACCCCAGGTTTCCTTCAACTTATCCAAATCGTCTTCCCACAGGATCTTGCCCCGATCCATTGGGGAGTCGGGGTACAGGAACGGCTCGGTCATCCATTGATTCATACCAAAATCGAGGTCCGAGAGCACGATCACGGGTGTTTGAATGCGCTCGGCAATATCGAAGGAACGCCAGCCAAATTCAAAGCATTCATTGATAGAGCCAGGGATGAGGACGATGTTATCCGTATCGCCATGCCCCATGTTCACCGCGAAATTGAGGTCGCCTTGCGAAGTTCTGGTGGGCAAGCCGGTGCTGGGTCCAATGCGGGTCACATCCCAGATTACAACCGGAATTTCGGCGTAATACGCCAAGCCCACGAATTCGGTCATAAGGCTAAGACCAGGGCCGGATGTGGATGTCATTGATCGCAGGCCAGACCACCCAGCTCCGATGCACATCCCTATGGCGGCCAATTCATCTTCTGCCTGAACAACCGCATAGGTTGCCTTGCCATCAGGGCTTTGGCGTAATTTGGGCAAGTACTCATTTAACTCTTCAGCCAAGCTGGTAGCCGGTGTAATTGGGTACCAACCAACAAATTGAACACCACCATAAATGGAACCCAATGCGCCTGCAAGATTTCCGTCGGACATGATCAGGCCATGTGTTTTATCCATCGGCTCAAACACATAGGGGTCCACCTTTTGCAAATTGGCAGCCGCCCATGCCGCTGCTGCCTTCGCGACATCCAGGTTCAGGTCAATTGCCTTGCGTTTTCCCTTGAATGCAAAGCTGAGCGCGGTTTCAATTTTGTCCATTTCAATGCCGTGCATTTGGGAAAGGATACCCACATATACCATGTTGGAGATCATATCGCGCAGGTTGGAAGGGACATCCGAAGCTTCGCGGATGATCTGCTTCACTGGCATTGGGTAAATCGTTATGTCTTCACGGGCGGGGGGGGTGCCAAAAGAGTCATCATAATAAAAGACACCTCCGGTTGTAACACTGGCGAAGTCTTTCTCGAAAGATTTCTTGTTCATCGCCACAACAATTTCACGTTCTTCCCGGCGGGCAATAAAACCATCTTTGCTGGCCCTAATAATGTACCAGGTCGGCAAGCCTTGAATATTGCTGGGGAACAAGTTTTTACCTGACACCGGTATTCCCATTTTGAACAAAGCGCGCAAAATGGTGGAATTAGAGGTTTGCGAACCGGAACCGTTTGCGGTTCCTACGATTATTGAAAAATCATTTTTTATTAGTTGGCCCATTTCTTCCTCATTTTTAATTGTTCTGGCTGTTGTTCTGCCGAATATCCAATAGATTTACCAGGAGGTTTGCGTGTTCTACCATTGCATTAAAACCTGCCTGATATTCCTTGTTGATGATCGCGTCGACCATCGTTTGATGATACCCCCATACAGACCGCAGATAGGTGTAATCGGTAAAAAAATTGAGGCCGATCAACTCATATGCTTTCCAGTAGGATTCTAAAATACCACTGACAAATGGATTGTTCAGTTTGCTATAGATGGTGAGATGGAGGTTTTTGTGTTCTTCATGTGGAATCTGTACCGGGCTGCCATCCAGTTTTTCGTATGCCCGTCTTATGATCTGCCGAAGCGCTTCGTGGTCTTCGTTCCCGAGCAGGGAGACTGCTTCCGTCCAGTATGCGGATTCTATCTTTTGGCGCAGGTCTGCGAATTGTTGGAAGAATTTTTGGTCTTCAGCCATCAGGTAATTGAGGCTGACCATGACAGATGGATAGAATTTTGAGGGTAATTTCCGAATTCCGGTACGAGGTCGTATCTCAATAAACCCCAAGGTTCGCGCCACTTCCAATTGCTCCCTCAAAGCTGCCACGCTTATACCGATCTCCTTGCTAATAACAGACAAGGATGGCAGTTTTTCGCACTCCGGTGGGTAATTGGCGAGGTATTTTAGGAATTCTGAGAGGTTTTCTTGTGCGAACATAGGATGGATTAATTCGATTTATCAGATTAATTGAATAATACCATACACCTATTATATTCGGTCGATCCTAATTAGATAAGTTTTACTTATGAATGAAGCAAATATTCCCCAATGGTTGCCGGTAATCGAGGACTTGCCCCGGACGCAGAAAACGGCGGATCATTCGTCTTGTGCTCATTATGGAAGCTTTCTGCGATGGATTTCCGCTTGGTGCACCTGGGTAGCAATCAGGCGATTGGCGTATCTACACCATACCGCAATGCCACACCGGCCATAATGGCCACCGCGGGCACAAGGCTTTCTTCGTCGATATCAAATTGTGGGTGGTGGTGACCGTGAATTATTCCTTTTTGCGGGTTGTTGGAGCCAACAAAAAAGAAGGTCCCTGGAATTCTGGCGAGGAAGGATGCGAAATCTTCGGCTCCCATAGTGGTCATTCCTTGACGGTCCAGTTGCATTTGTGGAAAAAGTTGTGTGCAAACATTAGCGACGATATTGGTCGTGCGATGGTCATTGATCACCGGCAGTGTATTTTCAATAAATTCGATGGATGCGGAGCAACCCAAGCCAGAGCAAACATGATGACTGATGTCCGTCAGGCGATCCCGAATGAGGGTACCGACATTTTGATCAAAAGATCTGATGGTGCCCTTGAGCGTCACCGATTGTGGGATTACATTGAAGGCTTCTCCGCCATGAACAGCACAAAACGACAGGACACCTGCATCGGTCGGATCGGTATTGCGGGATATGATTGATTGCGCGGCGGTGATGAGGTTTGCCATAGCGACAATAGGATCAGCGCTGAGGTGGGGAATGGCTCCGTGACCGCCCTTGCCGCTAATTTGAATGGTGAAGGATGATGAACCTGCCATAATTGGACCTTCCGCAACACCCAGCCATCCAACCGGTTTTTCGTTCCACACATGTAAGCCAAAAATGGCTTCTGGCAACGGGAGCCCCATTCCACCATCGGCAATGAACGCTTCGGCACCACCTGCGCCTTCTTCACCTGGTTGAAAAAACAACCTGACCTTTCCATGCAATTCTGCTTTGTGTTTCTCGAGCAAATGGGCCACAGACAAGCCAATGGCAACATGGGCATCGTGCCCGCAGGCATGCATGCAACCGGGAATCTCCGAGATGTAATCTACCGGGTTTTGTTCCTGAATTGGTAAAGCGTCCATATCAAATCGTAACGCGATGGTTGGCCCGTCAAACGCGCCTTCAATCTCAGCAACCACACCGGTTACACCGAATCCCCCGGACACTTCCAAACCCAGTTTCGATAACTCGGAAGCCACTAATTTGGCGGTATTAAACTCCTTGAATGCCAATTCAGGATGCCGGTGGAGGGTTCTGCGATTGAGACGGGTGTATGGGAATAATTGCTGAGCTTCATCAAGAAGGTCCATCCTACCTCCAATTGATAACATGGAATCGTTCTTCGAATTTTCGTTTGCCTGTCTGTGGATCAATCGGCATGCGATCTTGCATTCGTTGGCGGAAATTGCCGTAATCGCCGATCTGCGAGGCATGCTGGCGCAATGCTTCCATTTTGATCTCAAAGGTTTCGCTAACATCCAATACCAAGTTAGGAGAACCTGTCAGCGATACCCAAACCTCCTTGGGGGAGTGGGGTTCAAGCCCTTGTTCGAGTAATTCGGGAAAAAACAATTTGTTGCCACCGGCCGGAAAAATTGCGTCGATGGTTACTTGCCCGGCAGCCCGGTGATCTGGGTGATTGATGCCCCAAGGCGTGAACAGGTATTGCGGGTCACATGTCACAATCACGTCCGGTTTGTGTTGGCGGATCTTTCGTACAATTTCACGCCGTAACGCTATGGTAGGGGCAACCATCCCGTCTTCCACATCCAAAAATTCCAGCCCACTAACGCCGATCACATCCGCGGCATTGCGTTGCTCTACAAACCGCAGTTTGCAAAGCTCGTCCCCTTCAGAATGAGGCACATGATCATTGATGCCTTTGTCGCCGCAGGTGATCAGCACATAATCGATCTGGTGCCCGTTACGGGCCCATCGGGCCAGGGTCGCGCCACAAAAAAACTCCGGGTCATCAGGGTGCGCCAAAATCACCAGTACCTGTTGGTTTGCTGGCCATTTGAGGGATGGATCTTCCATAATTAGTTTTCCTGTTTTTGTTTGGCACCACAAGTGCATGTGCCGCCATGGCTGCAACCGCCTTCACTTTTTCGGCGCAATGCTTCCAGCTCATCCCATGGTTCCAAAACTGATTTATGAAACTCGCGTATCACCAATCGCTCTGGGCGTTCATTGGGGTCCTTTTTTTCGTTTTGGCTGCCAAACAACTCAACCAAAACAACCTCTCGCAATGGGTAGGCATCCAATACTTTTCCTTCGCCATCGGGGGTAACCACTCGCTTCCCTCGTTTGGGCAATTCCTTGCGGGCTGCCACATATTGTTCATATTCATAAATAAGGCAGCAGCGTAAACGGCCACACATGCCAGTGATCTCGGTTGGGGTAAGGGAGATGCCCTGTTCCTTGGCCATTTTGATCGAAATTGGGCTGAAATCGGTCAGGAATTTGGAACAACAGCGGGTTTCCAAACCGCAGGCACCCATGCCGCCCAAGATCTTGGCTACATCCCGTGGGCCCAGCTGGCGAAACTCCACTTGGGTATCGTAGTGGGCACGTTGCATATCCTTTTTCAAGGACTTTAGATCGTATTTGTCTTCACTTTCTGAACTGAACATAAAAGTGAGTCGGGAACCGTCGAATGCGTATTCGGCCTGAATGATCTTGATCCCTTGCAAGCGCAATTCTGAGGCACGTTCCCGGCACAAGATCATTGCGGCGATCTGCTTTTGGGCCCAGGTTTGGCGCAATAACAAGTCTGCTGCCGAGGCTTTTCGTTCCAAATATTTCCAGCCACCTTCAGGTGGAACTTCCGGATCGGCAATAAAATTGACAATTTCCCCGATCTGCCTGCCACGGGCGGTATCGACGATGACCGGGTCGCCTACCTTCAAGCCTTCAATTGGCGCGGCATCGAAGTGGTAGATCTTGCCAATCTTGTTGAATCGGATACCTACAATATTAGGTAACATGGATCAAACGATCTCGATACTTGGTGCAGATTCGGTCAATGCCCGAATGCTGACCTGCGCGGCAACTTGTTGGGCAATGTTGAGCAATGCCATGCCAGAATCGCTTTCAGGTTGTGAAATGACGATCGGTTTGCCAGAATCGCCGCCAACGCGCACAGCGGGGTTCATTGGAACATCTCCCAGGAAAGGTACATTGTAGTGGGCGGCCATCTGTTTGCCGCCTCCGTTACCAAACACATCCATTTTGCTGCCATCGGGCAAGGTCAGGTAGCTCATGTTTTCAACCACCCCCAAGATGGGTACCTTGAGTGTGTTGAACATTTCCAACCCGCGGCTGGCATCTTCAATGGAGACCGTTTGGGGCAAGGTAACAATGACCACACCTGAAAGTGGCAATGCTTGCGCCAAAGAAAGGGGTGCGTCACCTGTTCCCGGCGGCAAATCCACAATCAGGTAGTCCAATTCACCCCATTCAACATCGGTGATGAACTGGCGAATAGCTGAATTAAGCATGGGGCCACGCCAGATTAGTGGGCGGCCTGGCTCTACCAGGTAACCCATGGACATCATCTTGACACCGTGTGCCTGGGCAGGGACAAGTTTGTCTCCGATTGGTTGGCCCATGGTGGGTGCGCCTAACATGGTGGGCAAGTTCGGCCCGTAAATGTCCGCATCCAGCAGGCCAACACGCGCGCCGCTTTTTGCCAACGACACGGCCAGGTTCACCGATACGGTACTTTTGCCAACACCACCTTTGCCAGATGCAACCGCGATCGCGTTTTTCACGGTGGCGCTCACCAATCCGCGCAATTTTCCATCGTTGGGCACATCTGAATCCAGTTTGATCTCTACCTTGGCAGCCCCTGCACCTACAACCGCGTCACGGGCGTCCTTTTCGATTTTGTGCTTCAACGGACATGCGGGGGTTGTCAGCATGATGGTGAAGGCAACGTCACTTCCTGTTACTACAACATCACGGATCATTCCAAGAGAAACCAGGTCTTGGTGCAGGTCAGGTTCCTGCACGGTTCCCAGCGCTTTAAGTACAAGGTCTTTATTCATTGTTGGGTATCTTCCCTCATTAATATGTAAAAAATGCAGATTAAAATTATACCTTAATCTGCATTTTTTATCCGAATTACACTGTTATCAGGCTTTGGCTGCCTTGGCGGCGGCTTTCTCTGCTCTTGCGGCTTCTTCGCGGGCAAAATTGAGCGGGCGAATGCTCTTGTAATACGTGGCCGGCTTCATCAATTGCTCTTTGTTCTTCAGGCTGCGGGTGTATGAGGCTACCTCAAAATCGTGATCCATCTTGATGGCATCGAACGGGCAGTATTCCGCGCACATTCCGCAGTTCATACAAATGTCAGTATCGATGTAAAACTCCGCAGGTTGGGGTACCGGGCGTCCAGTTGCGGGGTCATTCGAGCGAACGATCCAAATACACTGGGGCGGGCACGCTTTTGCGCAAATGCCACAAGAGGTACAGCGAATATTCTTTTCACCATTCTCGCCTTCGTCGTAAACCAAAAACGGGTTTACGCGGAATTCTTCAGCCATGATAACCTGCTGTTCAGGATATTCAATTGTAAAGGTGCCTCTCGCATCCTTACTGGAGCGGAATTCTACTTTGGCGTACCGTTTGATCAGCCACCGCACATCCTCTGTGTATGATTCTACAAAGCGGTTGAGGGTAACACTAAGGCCTTTGAGTAATCCTAATCCGTACATAATTATTCTCCTATCGATCCAGTTCGCCCAAAACAATATCGACCATACCGAGGATCGTTACGAAGTCGGCGATCTTGGTTCCTACACACATCTTCTCTACTGAAGTGATATTGACGAACGATGGTGTACGGATGTGGTAACGATACGGGTTACCCTTGCCGTTGGAAATGATGTAATAGCCAAGCTCACCTTTGGGTCCTTCAACCCGGCCATATGCCTCTCCGGCTGGAACCTTGATTTGGTAAGTTGGTTTGTTGGCCAGAACCGGACCTTCAGGTATATCCTTAAGGGCTTGGCGCAAGATGCGCATTGATTGCTTGATCTCTTCAATACGGACCAAGTAACGGTCCATCAGATCACTGTTGTGTTTAAGTGGGATATCGAATTCGAAGCGGTCATAAATGCCATATGGCTCTGCTCGACGAATGTCGTAAGGGATTCCCGCAGCACGAAGGGTAGGGCCAGTGACGGAGTAGGCGAGGCAGTCTGCCGGGCTCAGGTAACCAATGCCTTTCATGCGGCTTACAAAGATCTCATTCTCGCTCAACAACCGCTCAAATTCTTCGATCTTGCGCGGCAAACGATCAAACACCAAGTCTTTGATCTTTTGCATGCTGGCAGGGTCAATATCGCGAACCACGCCACCAAAGCGGTGGTAATTACACATCATGCGGCTGCCAGATACCGCTTCAAAAATGTCCAGCATTAATTCTCGTTCTTCAACTGCATATAAGGCGGGGTTAAAGTAAGCGCCCAGGTCATTCCAAAGCATGCCAAACAGTTACAGATGGTTCTGGATACGGCTCATCTCTCCCATGATCACGCGGATATATTCTGCGCGTTCAGGGACCTGAAGCCCAAGCAGGCGCTCTACCGCCAACGAGTAACCCCATGCGTTGTACATTGAGTTGAAGTAATCCAACCGGTCTGTGAAGGGATAATTCTGAAGCCAGGTGTTGCGCTCGCCGATCTTTTCATGGTTGCGATGCAGGTAACCCATCACCGGCTTAAGGCTTACGATCTGTTCACCATCCAGCACTACTACTGCACGGAACACACCGTGAGTAGACGGGTGCTGTGGCCCCATATTGACCACAATGTGGTCGGTCTTGATGCCGTCCTTTTCCTCGGTTTTGTACTTTTTAAGCGCAGTGTACAAAGCTTCTTCAGGGTCGGTAGGTGTCCATTTTTCAGGATCAAAACCTGGCTCAAAATTGATGTTGTCGCCGTAATCAGTTCGGGCTTCTGCATACTTGTGGTTGCCTTCAGGCCAGCGGCTTTTATGCGGTTTTACTTCTTCCTCATAAAATGCTTCCTTCCAGTCCTTCCGCATGGGGTGGCCTTCAAAGCCTTCCCACATCAAAATTCGGCGAAGGTCGGGATGACCGGAAAACTTGATCCCGTACAAGTCCCAAATCTCTCGTTCTTGTAGGTCTACACCAGGCCATACTTCAATCAGGGATGGCACTTCGGCGGGGTCTTCTCGTGGTATTTGAACCTTAAAGACCAATGCAGAACCGCCACTGGACCTGTATGCGTGGTAAACGACCTCATATTGGTTCGTTTCAATGTAATCTACACCGGTAACAGAGGATAAGAGGTCATAGCCATATTTGTCCCGCAGCTCGGTAGCTACGGAGACGACAGCTTCTTTGCTTACGATAAAACCTGAATAGCCAGGGCGGTCATCCGCCTTGACGGCGCTGGGAAAAAGTGCAGCGAGATCGATCAGTTCTTGGGTAGTTGTAGTTTGCATTTTCAATCTCCGGTTTAGGCTTCCGCGCGGATTTCGGCAGGTTGGGCTGCCAATTGTGCGGCTTTTTCCTTGATCTCAGGGATGCGGCGAGGATCGATCAGGTCTGGTCCCAAAAATGGAACGGCGATCTCGACGGAATCGGGGCCTTTTTGGTACCAGCGAACTTTGCTGATCGATTGGTTGTCGATCTTTTCTTGCAATTTGATCATGCCGGCGACCAATGCTTGTGGTGTGGGAGGACACCCCGGGATGTATACATCGACCGGTAAAAATTTGTCGATGCCGGCGACGACGTTATACCCTTCTTTGAAGGGGCCACCACCTGATGCGCAAGCGCCCATTGCTACCACATATTTGGGTTCGGCCATTTGGTTGTAAAGGCGAACGATGGACGGCACCATTTTTTTGGTCACGGTACCAGCGACGATCATTACATCGCATTGCCGCGGGCTGGGGCGCATTACTTCCATGCCGAAACGGGCCATATCGTACCGGGCGGCTTGGGCGGCGATCATTTCGATGGCGCAGCAGGCCAAGCCAAACATCATTGGCCATAACGATGAGCGCCGGCCAAAATTGTAGAACCGGTCCAATGTGGTTACCGCTACTTTGCCATCCAAATCCTCGGGGATGTTGAATTCAGGCAGGTTTAGTTCATTGATGCTCATAAATTCTCCTCTATCCATTCGATCAGGATCTCTTGCAAGATCCTGTCATTGACCAATTGGGGGTCATCGTCAAACTGTGGGAGGGCAAGGATCCAATCTCTGAGAGTGTTGAGAGAAATAGTATCCAGAACTTGTTCAGGATGGTACGCCTTCAACAATTTCACGATCTCGTAGGTAGATTCCCAACCAATGGTGTTATCCACATCTGGAATTATAGCCGAAGTCTTTTGGCTGGTTTATAATTACGTAGAAATATTTGATCATAAATAATGGTTTGTGAAAAAAGTGACAAATATCATGGCCAAGACCACCACCAGAAACCTCATCCTTGAAACAATGCAAAGAAACCCCAATGCTACCAGCGGGGATATTTCTCGTAAATTGGGAATTGCCCCCGCGACAGTACGGCATCATCTGTTGGTCCTGGCGGAAGAAGGCCGTATCCGTATCTCAGGAGTCTCCCATGGTGATGGTGTTGGGAGACCGTTTCAGCGTTATGAAGTGAATCTGCCGACCGCGGTTCCACTATTATCGGGTTTATTGTCGGCGGTGCTCGCTGGGCATCCAGAGCCTGATATCGCGATACAGGTGATCTCAAAATTTTTGCTGTCCTCTATCAAGCAACGCTCAACGCCTGCCAAAAACCTGACAATGCGATTGATCTATTTGGTAGACCAATTGGGTATTTTGGGATACAACGCCAGGTGGGAGGTTCGCAGCCCTGCTCCGATCCTGATTTTTGAAAATTGCCCGTACCGGCAGGTGGGCAATCGGGACCCAATTTTGTGCAATGCCGATATGGAACTGGTCCGTCATTATTTAGAACAGCCCGTTGAACAATTAACCCGTTTTGAAGAGGATGAATTGGGCAGGCGTATTTGCCGTTTTCGTATTGGTTGAAATGCCAGAAAAATTTAGGGATGGTAATCTAACCGGGTGGTATCAATGTTGGCTGCCTTTAAAAAATCTGCCGCAATTTCATCTTCCCGATACGCAATGCTATATACAATACGGCGAATACCAGCGTTAATGAGCGCCTTGGTACAATGAACGCATGGAAGGTGGGTTACATACGCTGTTGCGTTGCGTGTAGATATGCCGTGTAAGGCCGCCTGTATGATCGCGTTCGTTTCAGCATGGATTGTCCGAATACAATGGCCGTCTACCAACAAGTGGCCAACTTGGTCGCAATGGTCTTGGCCGGCGGGTGAGCCATTAAAACCGGTGGTTAGTATTTGCTTCTCGTGAACCAATACGCAACCCACGAATGCGCGGTCGCAGGTCGAGCGTTCAGAAACCGCGAAGGCGATCTTCATAAAGTAGGTATCCCAATCTGGCCTCATTGTAATCTCCTCTGTACGAATGGTGGTGTGAATCTATTAATGAATGAATGTGTTATAGCATAAAATAATTTAAGTGAAGGGAATTTGATTCTATGGATAAAACATCTTTTTTCTCTCGTGAGAATGTAAAAATGACAACACTAAATATTCATGGCGGTATCCCACTTGGGATCGAGATCATGAAAAATCAGGCGATCGGGGTGAATGGTGCCTATTGTGCCTGGGGAGAGAGCTACAATAACCAGCAGTTACCCGCCTTGGTTTCAGATCGGATGCATGGGAATTTTCCGGCTGAGGATGTGATGAATTTGGATGAACTTGGATTCCTCAGCAGACATCACATTCCAAGGTTGAGCGAGGAAGAGAATAAGCAGGTTGAGTATTTGGTTGGGACCCACCTGATAGAAGCAGCATTGGAAGCGAATGGCTGGAATGCCCAGGAGGTTGACGCGGTTTTAATTGGGACCAGCGGACCCGTGAGTGCTGATTTCTTGCTGACCATTTGCCAAAACGCCGGTATTCGGGCTGATGCCATCAAAGTAGATGTACACAAGGCATGCGATGGATCGATGGGCGCATTGCAGTTGGTCTTGAACGAGTCACTTGGCGACACAGGCAAGCATAATTTGGCCAAGGAATTATTTGGAAAAAAAGTACTTGTTGGTGGCATTGAGGGGTTAAGCCGGTTTACCTGCGAATCGATGGACAAGAATGCCTTGCAACTATTTGCCAATGGCGCGGGAATTTTTGGTTTGATCCCCGGGAAAAGCATGAAGTTCCTGGCTGGCAGATCCACCGAGATCTTTGATGAGGAGGGTTTGTTGCAGGTACGTATGTACTATCCGCATAGCCGAAAAGCTGGGGCCACGGGCTCATTGGTAGAGGTTACCGAACAAGATGGCAACCACTTACGCTTGGCTGGAATGATGCATGAGCCTTCGGAGGACAAGCCGATCTTGATGGCAGGTTTGATGGGAATGGTAAAGTTATTTGTGCGCAACGGTGTGGTTGCGGTCACCGAGGTTTTCAATGAGTACACTGACCTGATGAAAAAAACCGGCCATCCAGAGCGCAAGATCGACCTTGGTATTGTTCATCACGCGAATTTTAAGATCAACCAACTGAAGGCCAAGCATTTGGCCAAAGAAGGGATCCATTACCCCATGCCATGGACGCTGAATGATTTTGGAAATGTTTCCGCTGCCTCATGCGCGATCGCCTTTTTGCGCCAGCTTCAAAATATTAAACCGGGTGACCATATATTGTTCGATGGTTTTGGCGCAGGCTCTTACTACGATGTGATAGTGGCTGAAATGGCGCCACAGCTTGCCTAAATTAGCATAATCATGCCAAATTGACCGATCTGAGGTTGCCTGTTGGAGCAACCCCAGATCGGTTTTTTTATCTTGAATGGTCGATCACTCTACCGTAACACTTTTGGCAAGGTTTCTGGGCTGGTCTACATCCAAACCGCGATGGGTAGCGATATGGTAAGCAAATAATTGCAACGGTAACACCGTGATAACAGGTGAAAGCATCCACGGACATTTTGGAATCCACATTACTTCGTCGGCCATTCCCGCGATCAGTTCATCTCCATCTGTTGCAATCGCAATTACCCGGGCTTTGCGCGCTTTTGCCTGTTGTATCTGGCTGACCATCTTGTCGTGCCAAGGATCTTTTGGGGCAATACAAACTACTGGCATATCCTCATCGATGAGGGCGATCGGTCCATGTTTCATTTCACCGGCAGGGTAGCCCTCGGCGT
>SXKT01000030.1 GCA_005778035.1 Chloroflexota bacterium | reverse complement strand
TTGACGATCGTGTACAAACGCTTCTTTAAGTCGGCATCATCCTCAGAGCTTTCCGCCGCCTCTTCATCTTCGTAGTATTCCACCACGATCACTTTTTCCAATACACCGATCTGAGGGGCGGCCAAACCTACACCTGGCGCCTCTCGCATGGTTTCCACCATATCATCGATCAATTTTTGCAGGTTGTCATCAAACTTGGTCACTTTTTGGGTTTTTTTGCGTAAAACCTCATTGGGAACAACCACAATTTCACGTACTGCCATTTCTATCCTCATTAATGAATATACGAAGGATCACTCTGGGCCATCCTGCACGTGCTGATGATAAGCCCGCAACCACTCCGAGATCTTGTCATTCTCTGCTTCCGCTGTTTTTTCGGCTTTTTTCTTTTTTAGCCCAAGTTGCCTCTGGATTATATCCTGTTGTACCGATGGAGGATCCGCGACATCTTCAAAATTAAACTCACTGTTACCAACTTTTATGTATACCGTTCCAAAGTTGAACACCAAACCAAAAATGCCATTGCGCTTATATTCAGTGCTGAGGATATTTTCTATCTGGGCTACTTTTCGATCTTCATCGCCCAACGGTTTTTTATCAATGTCAAAGATCTGGTCAGCGGTAACCTGATAAATATCATTTCGCCAATCCCAATATTGGTAAATGATGACCAAAAACATCAGCACACAGGCTGATATCAGGACCATATAGAACCAAAGTGGGATGGTATAACCGATCATTTCCCAGAAGAAGATAGCGCCAACCGTCCCAACGATCCCCAGCGCATACAAGTAGGAATCACGGATGAACCCAAATATGTGCTTATGGTATGTGATGGTTGCCCCATCCTGGGTCCTCATCTTAAACCACCCGCCAAGCAACTCCTTTTGCCGGGTGGGCATTGCTTCTGCTGGCATGCTTTTGGTTTGCGCAGGCTGGGGCAGGTCGCCCCCCTCCAGTTTGTTGCGCAAGGTTTGCCGAATGCGTTCTTTGTCTACCGCGCTCCCCGATGTTTTGTTGCGTTGAACCAATTGCTCGGCGATCGCCGCAAAATAATGTGGGCGCCTAACATATCTCAGCTTGATCTGCCCGGTATAGGTTTTTACGATCACGTTGCCAAAGTCAAACATGCGGCCAAACAAGTTCATTTCGGTATTTACAGCCAAGATATTCTCAAGGGATGCCTCTGACCGGCTATCGTAGAGCAAGATCACTTTTTCCAACCAGATCACCCTTTGGTTGGTGATGATGTAATAATCATTCTGCCAGTCAATGAATTGCCAAAAATCCACCGCCAGCAACACCAAAAACGCCAACCCGCAAGCAATAACCGCCCACCAAACCTCACTCTGATACGCGAAAAACCCGGATGCCGATACAACCAACAAAACCAACGTTGGCACCAATTGCTTTAGCAAAAACAATACCGGGCTCTTTTGGGTAAAAGCATAAACCCGCTCCCCCTGGTTGACCCAGGATGGTTTTTTCTTGCGTAGCAAGATCAGGCTGGATTGGTAATGCAACAGGTTCTCCCGAAAGATGGGCATTTCGCGAACCAACTGCGGGAAATACTTGCGAGGCAGGGTGATCACCATCGCCGGCGCGTAACAGATCGCCGAATATCGATTGACCTCCCTGGGAAATAAGGCGTTTTCGCCAAAAATATCTCCCGGTACCAGCATGGTTGGTGACGAATATTTGCCGTCATTGGCTTTTCCTAACTGCACCTTGCCCGCGGCAAGGATATGGATCGCGTCTGCCCTGGAACCTTGTTGGACGATCAGTTCATCCTTCTGAAAATTGCGCACCAAAACAAAGGACGCGATATATCGAAGGTCTTCATCATCCAAACCGTTAAAGAGAAACGATTGCTCCAAAAACTGAAAAATGGCGGTATTATCCATATCTAATCGCATTCTACTCTGTGTGCCTGCGTTTTGCTATTTAATCCTGATTTTGCAAGGTTATTGATATCGTTTTCAACAATTAACAAGGTTATTCCAGACCATAAGGGAGAAAATATGGAACAGCACAAATTAACACTGGAGCATGGCCACATCCTTGCCTATGTGGATAATACCCCCTGGATCATTGATACCGGTTCACCCATCAGCTTTGGCGATCGCCCCGCGTTGAATTTTCTTGGCCGTCAGTACTCCATTCCGCAAACCAACAACGGGCTCGGCATTAGCCAGATCAACCACTTGGCGGGGCTATCGGTAACCGGGCTGCTCGGCATGGATATCCTCAGCCAGCACCATTCCGTATTTGACCTTCCTTCCAATACCTGGCAAATCCACCAGGAAGGATTTCAAGTTCCGGCTACTAACATCCCTTTATCTTTCATCATGGGCATCCCCGTGGTTACGGTAGAGGCGCAAGGCCAAACCTGGCAATTCTTTTTGGATACTGGGTCCCAGATCCATTATTGGAATGATACTCGGTTGGCCAGCCAACCCGCAATTGGTTTATTCGATGATTTCTACCCTGGTTTTGGCCCGTTTTCAACACACCTTTACCCCTTTTCCTTCGCGGTAGGGAAACACAATTTCGAGAACCAAGCCGGTGTGCTCCCGCAATTATTGGCAATGCCTTTGAAAATGGCTGGAGTAGAAGGTGTCATTGGCAACTCGATCTTCCTTCATGATCCAGTATATTTTTCACCCATTCACTCGTCTATGTCCATCCTTTCTGAGCAATCGACGAGAATGACTCAAATCGGCATCTGATAAAATCATCCATATGAAAAAATGGCAATTTTGGCTTGGCGTTGCGATCAGCATTGGTTTTATTTGGTTCGCCCTTAAAGGGCTGCGGCTCGAACAATTTTGGGGTGTGATCCAGACTGCCAATTACTGGTGGCTGTTCCCTGGCATCGCGGTTTATTTTATTGGCGTGTGGGTAAGGGCCTGGCGCTGGCATTACCTGTTGCTTCCCGTCAAATCCGTTTCCACACAAACCATGTTCCCGATCACAACCATCGGGTATATGGGCAATAACATCTATCCCGCCAGGGCGGGCGAGGTTTTACGGGCGGTCATCCTCAAACGCAAGGCGGGCATCCCCATCACCGCATCGCTTGCTACCATTATTGTTGAGCGTATCTTTGATGGTGTTGTAATGCTCTCTTTTGTCTTTATTAATTTGGGTGAACTGGCAAAGTTACAAGGCCACAGCGGCTTTGTAGGCAACATCCAACAGGTGGCCTTGTATGGCACGCTGGTGTTCATGGCAGCCCTGGCTGTCTTTTTGCTGGCATCCATGTTCCCCCACAAAACCATCTCCATGTTGCAATGGGTGGTCACCCGCCTTTTGCCAGGCCACCTGCAGGAAAAAATCATGGGGATAGCCCACAAATTCCTCGATGGATTGGCCTCTCTGCGGTCACCATTCAGCATTCTGATGATCTTTGTCACATCAACCATCATTTGGTTGCTTGAGACCCTCAAATATTGGTTTGTGATGCACGCGTTTAATTTCAGCGTTTCTTTTTTCGCGCTAATGCTAATGAACGGCATCGTCAACCTGGCAACCACGATTCCATCAGCCCCGGGCTATATTGGCACTTTTGATGCCCCAGGCATCGCC
>SXKT01000029.1 GCA_005778035.1 Chloroflexota bacterium | reverse complement strand
TGTTCGCCAGGTAGGTAGCACGGTCGGTTAGGATGTAGGCGCCCTTTTCTGAAGCGATCGTAAGCGAGGCACCCATGCCCTGGCCAGTCATGTTATACCAGGCGGCTTTTTCGGTAGCCGGGTCTACTTCGGCCATCTTCCAAATTCCCAGCTCATTTGTGCTGGTGCCCGATTCATCCGCACGGGCGACAAACGGGGAAGCATCAGCATAGATCTTTTTAAAGGCATCCACTACAGGCAAACCTTTTATCGCAGATGGATCGGCTTCTGGCCCAACAATAATGAAATCGTTGTGCATCAACAGGGCTCGTTCCTTGCCCCACCCTTCTTCCATAAACTTCTTTTCTGCGGCGGGCGAGTGGACCAACAAAACCTCCGCGTTGCCTTCTTGCGCCATCGCAATTGCAGCCCCAGAGCCAACAGCTACGGTTTTAACCACATAACCATATTCTTTTTCAAACAATGGCACCAACACATCCAGCAAGCCCGAATCTTGTGTTGATGTGGTCGTAGCCAAGATCAGATTTGGATTTTGGGGGGCAGGGCGGCTTTTGTGTTCTTCGGTTGGAACCTCAGGTGCACTTGCCACCGGCGCGGCCGGGGCACAAGCGCCCGCCACCAATGCCAACGCCAACAACAGCCCAAGCAAAAAAACAGAATTAAGGATCCTATGCATTTTATTCCTTCTTCGATGATGGCTTGCAGGGATGATTAAATTTTTACTTAGGCTTAAGTTTATCCTAAAAGGAGGTTTTTTACTAACCCTTCTGACGGGCAATTATTCCCAAAAACTCCATTATTATCTTCAGGGCAGCAAAAACCGTGACGCCTGATGGATCCAAAGGCGGGGCGACTTCAACAATATCCAACCCCAAAATTTCCCTGCCAGCCACACAACCAATGGTTGCCAGTACATCCCTCATGGATAACCCCCCATGGTCGGGTATCCCGGTGCCAGGAGCCACCGATGGATCGAGCGAATCTATGTCGCAGCTAATATATATGGATGAGCTGAAAGCAAGCCGGTCTCGGATGGCTGTTTTATAGAATGCCATTCCGTTTTCGGCGATCTGGGCGGCAGTGATCACAAGCATCTCACCTTTGCTAATTATTTCCAATTCCTGCTCCTCCCAAGAGCGCACCCCCACCATCACCACCCGGTTTGGGTCCAAGCCCGCGTCCAGCGCGCGGCGCAACACACAAGCATGAGATAACCGGGACCCGTCGAATGAGTCGCACAGGTCTGGGTGGGCATCGATCCAAAGCAAGCCCATCTCAGGCGTGTTTTGGACCATCTCGCGCAATACAGGGATGGAAATGGAATGATCGCCCCCCAACACCACTACCGGATCGGTCAATTTCGCCACAACCCGCTCAACCTCCGCATAACCCACTTGCGCATCATCGATGACGATATCCCCATGGTCCAGTAGTTGCAAACCCCTCAGGTCGGTGCGGTCTTCCGTGAACGGGGTTATGTGGCGAGACCACATCCGAATCTCGGAAGGAGCTTCAGCCGCCCCCTTGCGAGCGCTCGCAAGCCCATCGTATGGAACGCCAAGAACATGTACGGTTTTTTTATTCTGGCCAGGTTTCTCTACAGCCAAGTCAGCCCACAATCCATGAGTACCTTCAATCGCCATGTAATCACCTCGGGTAAATCATTTATAATGGAGTATCTTTTAAGAAAAATATATCATGTATCTTCCAGACCACGATCCCCCTTGCCTTGCCCTCCGATTGTTTTGATCTACACCTATTTAACCAAAACATAACCAGAGGAGAAAAAATGGCACAACCTTTTTCATCACGCAAAGCGAAGATCTATGCCGATGTTCCAGAGGAAAAGTGGAACGATTGGCGTTGGCAATTAAGCAACCGCCTTAACAGCGCGGAAGACATCGAGAAGATCTTCCCCCTCACCGAGAGCGAACGAAAAGCCCTCAACAGTAGCGGCCTATTCCGGGTAGATGTTACTCCCTACTTTATATCGCTGATCGATCCTGATGACCCTGAAGACCCGATCCGAAAACAGATCATCCCTCGATCCGAAGAAATGAATGCCTTCACATCGATGATGGAGGATTCCCTCGCGGAAGACCGCCACTCTCCGGTTCCAGGCTTGGTCCATCGCTATCCGGATAGGGTGCTAATGTTGGTCACTACCCAGTGCGCCTCTTACTGCCGTTATTGCACCCGCAGCCGTATTGTTGGCGACCCCGGCCAAACTTTCAACCGGCAAGAGTTCGAAGCCCAGATCGAATACATCAAAAATACCCCGCAGATCCGCGATGTTTTACTCTCTGGCGGTGACCCGTTGGTATTGGCCCCCAAGATCCTTGAGGACTTGCTCACACGACTGCGCGAGATCCCTCACATCGAGATCATCCGCATCGGTAGCCGCGTTCCCGTTTTTATGCCCCAACGCGTCACCCAGGAACTGGCCGACATGCTCTCAAATTTCCACCCGCTTTGGATGAACATTCACGTTAACCATCCAAACGAGATCTCTGCCGAACTGGCCCAAGCCACCGACCGGCTCACCCGGGCGGGCATCCAATTAGGCAATCAATGCGTCTTGCTTGCGGGCGTCAACGACTGCGTCCACATCCAACGCGAACTGGTTCACAAATTGGTTCGGGTACGCGTACGCCCATATTACCTATACCAATGCGACTTGGTAGAAGGCGCCGGGCACTTCCGCACCCCGGTTGCCAAAGGGATTGAGATCATAGAGGGCCTTCGCGGCCACACCTCAGGGTACGCGGTTCCGCAATACATTGTGGATGGGCCTGGCGGCGGCGGCAAGATCCCGCTGCAACCCAATTATCAGATCAGCATGTCCGATCACAAGATCATTTTGCGCAATTACGAAGGTTACATCACCACTTACGAAGAACCGGTCGATTACAAGATTCACGACCCAAAAACCTGCAAAGCATGCCAAGCCAAACGGCCAGAAATGGGCCAAACCGGCCTTACTGGTTTGCTGGATGGCGACCAATTGTTCATCAAACCTGAAGGGTTCGACAACCTTCACCAAAGGGGCGGAGGAGAACACCGCCTTAAAGATGAAAGCAAATGGAAACCGCTTGGAATTGGGAACGATTGAGGTATATGCAAAAAGCCTAAAAGGCCAACCGGCATGGATTATGATATAGTATGCTTGATAGGAGTTGCGAAAATGAAAATAATTAATAAGATGAAATACTTGGCCCTTTTGTCGATCATGCTGGTTTCCTTATTGCCAGTTGGCACTGCAGGTGCGTTATCGGTTCAGCCTAAGATCAGCGGCGAACCCGAAAAAATGAGCATCCGTGAATTTGTAGATACCATGGAATATCCATCTCCCGTGGTGAATGTAGATACCAGTAAATTCAAGAATGACGACATCTATAGCTGCAGCCTGGTAAACCAACAACCCGCCGATTATGTGGTGATGCGCCCGCGCCAGTCATTTGATATGACCTGGGTTGTTGTCAACGATGGCACCGCAGTTTGGCACGGCGGACAAACAAGCTATGCGCATTACTCTGGCGTGCCAATGTATGCCAATGGCAGCGCTTATTTAGTACCAGAGACGGTTGGCTTGGGTGGCAAGTTGCGCATGACCATCGATATGGAGGCTCCCAAAAACCCGGGCACCTACTCCACCACTTGGGCGCTCCTCACAGGCAATTCCCGTATTTGCCGAATGTACCTGATCGTTACCGTAAAATAACCTTCAATAGGTTTTGAAAATCTGGTGCTGTATGCCATAATTAAGCGCAGCACCAGATTTTTTATTTAATAAGAAGGTATGGATGGCCAAACGATCACTGGGTTATGTTGAATTAAATTGGGAATGCCCGAATTGCCAGGCAAAAAACCAGGGTATGCAAAAGACCTGCAAACAGTGCGGTGCGCCCCAACCCGCCGAGGTCGCATTCCAACTGGATAAGGACGCCAGGAAAATAGAAGACGATGCCAAATTAGCCCAAGCAGCTGCCGGCGCGGATTTCCATTGCCCTTTCTGCGGTACCCGCAATGCTGCCTCTTCCAAAGTATGCAGCCAATGTGGCGGCGATATCGCTGAGGGAAAACGCAGGTCCTCAGGCGCCAAAGTAGCAGAGTCACAATACACCCATTGCCCAAAGTGTGGGAATAAAAACCCAACCACAGCACCCCAATGCGCCGCGTGTGGCACTTCGTTGACGGCAAACAACAATATGGCTGCCCCGCCACCCCCGACCTCAAACCCCATTCCAACATCCGGGTTTAGGCCATGGATGGCGTTGCCTGTGGTTGCCTTCCTTTTGTTGGCGTGCAGCCTTATTTGGTTCCTTTTCTTTCGATCCACATCCATGCCGGCAACAGTTTCACAAACCCATTGGAGCCGCAGTATCGCGGTTGAAGCTCTGGTAGATGTGCAAAAGGAAGCCTGGAGGGATGAGGTCCCGGCCGGTGGACAAATTCAGTCTTGCCAGACCAAATATCGAACCACATCCGACACTCCTGGCCAAAATTCCAAAGAGGTATGCACAACCGAGATCGTCGACCAAGGGAATGGTACCGGTGAGGTTGTTGAGACTTGCCAGTATGAGATCTACGATGACCGCTGTACGTACACAATTCAGGACTGGGCCGAAGTCGATGTGTTTAGGGCATCAGGAGAAGGAAACAATGCCGTGTGGCCGATGGTAAGCATTGGGGCAAACCAACGGGAAGGAAATGCGCGCGAAAATTACGAGGTGGTCTTCTCGACGCAAGATGGGGAGAAAACCTATACTACCCAGGATTTTTCATATTTCCAAAACTTTTCGCCCGGTTCCCAGTGGATGATCTCCGTAAATACATTTGGCGGAATTGTAGATATCACCCAATGAAAGGATCAATATCATGCATTATCGCAGATTAGGCAGATCGGGCATCAAAGTAAGCGACATTTCGTTAGGTTCGTGGGTAACCTTTGGCAATCAGGTGGATGAAAAAAATTCTACCGAGATCATCCACGAAGCGATCGACGCAGGGATCAATTTTATTGATAACGCGGATATATACGCCAACGGCCACGCAGAGGAAGTGCTTGGAAGCGCGATCAACACTGTCAACCGGGAATCGCTGGTCTTGTCTTCCAAGGTGTTTTGGCCATCGATGCCGGGGCCCAATGGGCGGGGACTTTCGCGCAAACATATAACCGAGTCGATCCATGCCAGCCTCAAACGCATGAAATTGGATTACCTGGACCTGTATTTTTGCCATCGCTTTGATTCTGACACCCCGATCGATGAGGTGGTTATCACCATGGATTCCTTGATCCGCCAAGGCAAGATCCTGTATTGGGGCACCTGTGAATGGAAATCCTGGCAGATCGTATCCGCATACGCGTTCGCTGCCCAAAACCACCTTATTGGTCCTTCGGTAGAACAGACCCAATACAATATGTTCCACCGGCGCAGGGTAGAAAGTGAATTGAACCCTATCTGCCGCGAGTATGGTTTGGGCCTTACCACCTGGAGCCCTCTTTATTATGGGGTGCTCACTGGCAAATACAACGCGGGAATTCCCGAAGGAAGCCGCGCATCCATCGAAAGCATGTCTTGGATCAAAGACCGCATTACGCCCGAACGGATCAACATCGTAGAGCAACTTGGCGTGGTCGCAAACTCAATCGGCATCACTACCGCCCAATTGGCCATTTCTTGGCTTTTACGGCGCAAAGAAGTGAGCAGTGTAATTACAGGGGCGTCTAAGCCTGGCCAATTACACGAGAATATTGCCGCCGCCGAAGCCGTGGACAAGCTTACCGACCCGGTATTGGACAAGATCGACCGCATCCTGAACAATTACCCGGATGAAAACTAATCCAAACTTTCTTGAGCGCTGGAACTGAGAACCTCTTGCTACTGGCACTATAGGTACCTTATCAACGGTACAAATGTCATAATTTGCTTGATTTAAGCGATTCTTTATGCTATTTATAGGCTATCAATTTTTTAGGGTAGCTATCAAATGCATCGAGAAAAAGTTTCAGAGAATGTTTATTGGTTCCAAAGTGAAGTTTACGCACAGGTTACTGCTGGCGTTATTACCGGCCCCCAATGGGCTGTCGTTATAGACACCCTCGCCACACCGGACGAAACCATTCAAATCCGCGAGTTTGTTGAACACGATCTAAATTTGCATGTCCGCTATGTGATCAACACCCATTACCATGCAGATCATTGCTGGGGTAATTGTTTCTTCCCGGGTGCCACGGTCATTTCTTCCACCGCATGCCGAGACCTGATGGAGAAAAAAGGTGTTCCGGCGTTGGAAAAAACACGGAAAAACAACCCTGCATATAATCAGGTAAAAATTGTTTTACCGCACTTGACCTTCGATGAGGGTGATTTTATTTTGCGGGTAGGCAAAAAGAACCTGATCCTTTCACCCGCAACCGGCCACAGTAATGATGGGATTTCGGTTTTGGTTGAGGAGGACAAGATCCTTTTCGCCGGTGACGCGTTCATGCCGCTTCCATTCGTGATCGATGGCAATATCAACGAGATCGTGGCTTCGATCAAAAAAATTGGGAAAATGGGCTTGGAAAACATCATCCAGGGCCACGGCGATATCGTTCTTCGCGGCGAGATTGACGCAGCGGTAAAAGAAAACCTCAATTATCTTTCAAATTTACGCAAACATATTAATGCCGCCAAAAAGCGCAAGATCCCAATGGATTATCTGGATGAGGTCACGATTGAAGAGTGTGGCAAGAGCCGGGTTCATTTGGGCGGATTGGCAGAAACTTTACACCAACACAACCTTCAGGTGCTGTTAAAACTTGCACTTGAAAGCAACGACCTTCCTGAGGTTGAGGAATAATCCTTCTAACTCAACAAAAAGAAAACCCCGCGTTATTGCGGGGTTTTCTTTTTGTTGAGCCACCCATGCAAGCTAATGCTTACCACTCTCTCATTGCCTTCAAGCAACTTGGCAAAGTTTGTCCGCAATGCCCAGCCTAAAAAGACCATGGCAAGCACACCAAAGAGAATGTACTCAACCGGCGAGGTTGCCGGGGCTTGAAAATACCGGATAACGAACATTACAAAAGCAAAGAAGGCGATGCTGAACGTTGTCACCGATGCGTAACCTATGGTGAAATAAACAAGGACTGCCAACGGAAGGATATAAAGTGCCACCGGCGTCCACAAGCCGATCGCCGCGCCTAATGCCGGTGCGCCGCCAGCCCCTCCCCTAAACCGCACCAATTTGCCGTCTTCGCCAAATTCGGGCATAAAGATAGAATAATTGTGGCCAATAATGGAGGCAACAGCCGCCAGCATATGCGCCACAGGAACCTCAGAAAAAAAGTATTTTGCAAGAAGAACCGCGCAAATACCTTTTGTAATATCCAAAATTGCGGTTAAAAGGCCAGAAAGAAACCCGGCTGCTCGTAAAACATTGGTGCCGCCTGTGCGTCCGCTTTCGATTTGGCGAACGTCCTTTCCGGTTTTAATTTTTACGATCAATAATCCATTTGGAATAGAACCGATCAAATATGCGGCCAGTACTATGCCAAATATAGCTAAGATTTGCATGCATTACCTCCGGGTATACCTATTAAACCCTCTGGCATGGCCAAAGTTTCATTGCCGTACAGTAACAGGCAATTCAACATAGTTATCGCTTGTCAGGCGAAATGCCATGCTTACCCAATTTCGGCCAGCCCGAGAATTGATCAGGTGCAGTACATCATATTGGTTCTTGCGAATATCCGATTCGGATGGGTGTGGCGGCCCTTTTGGATGAGAATGATAGATGGCCAATAATTCCAGCCCTTCAGCCTCGATCAACTCCAATGCCCTCAACTGGGCACGGGCATCCATTTCGTATGTGGTCTTGCCTGGCGCTATATTCATTACCGGCAACACGATCTTCACAATACCATCGATCCCCGCCAATAAGCCACACGCTTCTCGTGGAACCTCATTTTGGCAATGTTTGTGGATCGCGTAAATTTGGGCCGGGCTTAGTTGTAACCCGTTCTGATTTATGTTCACAACAATACTCCTACAAAAACAAAGAATAACAAACCAATCGCCGGGCCAATCATAGCCTTCCTGATGTCTATGCCATCGATCAAATTCTGAGAAAGTTCGATGGCAGAAAAAAGAACACCTGTGATCAGCAAGCTATATTGAACCGGATTAAGCGGCCAATAATGGAATGCCACAGCGATCTGGGTTGTGAGGATTCCAACACCAACACCCCAATACACCATCCATTTTCCAAACCGAAGCTGAAAAGCCCGTAAACCAACAAAAACAGAGATGGGCAAAATGGTTAAAACAAGCACGAACAAACGCTGCCCCGTGTGGGACAATGACAACAACAAAATGAGAAACAGTAAATACGTAAGCGACAGTAAGCCAATCGTAGCAGCCGCATACCAAATATCCACCGGATCGATCACCGAATATTCGGCCATGATCACGAAAAAGAGGACCACCCCACCGAAAAAAAAGAGCGCCCACCAGCTTGCCCCCACCTGAACCGAGTGAAGCGTGGTATTTAGAATGAAAGCAGTGACCCCGGGTGTCAACGCGTGCTGAAGCAAGGTGGAATCTGCGCCAAGGTTTGGGTGCAGTTGCAAGAACCAAACCATCCCCGTGGCTGCGAGCAATGCGGTTAACAGGTTGGAGATAAAAACAAGGTTGATCGGGAAGGAGTATGCAATGCTAAAAATTTGGATATTTAACTGGAAAACCGTCGCTGGAATGAGGACGGACACCCCAAACGCGATGAGGATAACCGCGACGATCACACTAAGCCGATTGATCTTTTGGTAAGCCAAGGTATCCATAATTTGGTAAATCCATTTTACTATACCGTCTCCACCCCCCAACCACCCCTTGACACCTGTTGTGTGTTTCTTTAATTAAGCCGTTAGCCTTGCTATGGTAGAATTAATAGGTTATGGAAACAAACAAACCTGATATCACACTCCTCCCTCCTCCCCCTTCGGTGTTCAAAGTGCTAATAAGGGGTTTCAATGTGGTTGCATCACATATTTATTTGGTCTTTCTTCCTATCGCGATAGACCTGTTCCTTTGGCTCGGTCCCCATGCCAAGGCCAATTCCATTTTTGGCCCAGCCATGGATCTGATCAAGCAAAATACAGCGGAGTTGCCAGCCGAGATGGCAACAGCATTAACGGAAATCACCAGCAATTTCAATCTTTTCTCGCTCCTTCGCACATTTCCAGTGGGTGTTTACAGTTTGTTTAGCGCCTCACTTGCTGGCGATTCTCCATTACCGGAACGCATCGTGTTAGCAGACCTAACACCTCCGCAAATTCTGTGGTCAATTGTTTTGGTCAATATCATCGGCATCATTCTGGGCACCATTTATTTTTCGTGGGTTTCCCGTACGGCGCTCGTCGCAGGCGAAAAATCATCATTCCCCAGGCAATTGCTCAATGTCATTATTCTAAACATCGGTTGGACCATCTTGTTCGCGTTGATGTATATTCCGGTGATCATTGTGTTTTTCTTGCTGGCGTTGGTTCCAGATCCTTTCCGGACGATCCTGGGGTTTGTTCTGATGGTCCCGGCATCCTGGTTCGCCATGTTCTATTTTTATTCTTTTTTCCCCTTGTTTATGTTCCGAGTCAGCGCATGGGGTTCGATCACGGTAACCTGGAAGATCATCAGATACGGATTGCCAACCTTGGGCTGGTTTTCGATTATCACATTGATGTTGTCACAAGCGATGGATTACCTTTGGAGATCCGCCCCCGCCTCCTCCTGGATGACCTCGTTTGGCATTTTTGGCCATGGATTCATCGCAACCGGCATCCTTGCCGCTACCTTTATCTACTTTGTTGAGAACATCCTTTGGGTTGACAACACCCTCAAGAGGTTCAACATAGACACGCAAACCATTAATCCCGCCAATGAATAACGGAGGACATCGTGGCTACTCCCGCTAATTACAACGCTTCCAGCATTCAAGTACTGGAAGGTTTGGAAGCCGTTCGTCGCCGACCAGGCATGTATGTGGGCGGCACAGACAATAAAGCGCTCCATCACCTTATTTATGAGGTAGTAGACAACTCCATCGACGAAGCGCTCGCTGGTGTTTGTGACCGTATTGAGGTAACCATTCATCCTGATAGCGCCATTACGGTTCAAGATAACGGCCGAGGTATTCCGGTTGAGATCCATCCCGAGAAGAAAATATCGGCATTGCAAGTGGTTATGACCGTATTGCATGCCGGTGGTAAATTTGGCGGTGGTGGATACAAGGTCAGTGGTGGATTGCACGGCGTAGGCGTAAGCGCCGTAAACGCCCTGTCAGAATGGTGTGTGGTCGAAGTTACCAAAAACGGCCAGGTTCACTCCCAACGGTACGAACGCGGCATCCCCCAGGAACCGGTAAAGGTGGTAGGCAAAGCCAAACCAGATGCCCATGGCACAAAAACCACTTTCAAATACGACCCAACCATCTTCAAGGAAAATCCGGAGTTTCGATTTGAGACCCTCGTCCAGCGGTTTCGAGAAATGGCATTCGTTACCCGCGGGGTAACGATCAATCTGATCGATCAGCGCACCGACCGTGAGATGACCTTTTACTTTGAAGGTGGTATTCGATCATTCGTGCGGTATCTCAACCGCAATCGGGGTAACTTGCATACAGTGATGTATGCCGAGAAACAGATTGAAAACGTTGGCATTGAAGTGTCCATCCAATACACAGATGCATACGCTGAATCTGTTTTCTCTTTCGCCAATACCATCAACACGATCGATGGCGGCACCCACATGACCGGTCTTCGTACTGCCGTAACCAGGGTAATCAATGACTACGCCCGCAAGAATGGCTTGATCAAGGATGCTGAATCCAATTTTACCGGCGATGACACCCGCGAAGGTTTGACCGCGATCGTCTCGATCAAACACCCCGATCCACAGTTCGAAAGCCAAACCAAGGTTAAGTTGATGAATCCAGAAGTGGCCACCTATGTTCAACAAGTGGTCAACGATAACTTTGGCACCTTCTTGGAGGAAAATCCCCAAGCCGCCAAGGCGATCGTCTCAAAATGCCTAACCTCTTCGCGCGCCAGAGATGCTGCCCGAAAAGCCCGCGACCTGGTCATCCGAAAATCAGCGTTGGAGTCGCTTACCCTCCCCGGCAAACTTGCCGATTGTTCAGAGCGTGATTCCAGCAAAACCGAGTTGTATATCGTAGAAGGTGACTCGGCAGGTGGTTCTGCCAAACAAGGCCGCGACAGGCATTTTCAGGCGATCCTGCCACTACGTGGAAAGATCCTTAATACCGAACGTGCCCGTTTAGACAAGATACTGGGAAACAACGAAGTTAAAGCATTGATCTCGGCATTGGGAATGGGCATTGGCAACAATATGGATATTTCTGGCTTGCGTTACAGCAGAATTATCATCATGACAGACGCTGACGTCGATGGCAGCCACATCCGGACCTTATTGCTTACCTTCTTCTTCCGACACATGCCCGCGCTCATCGACCAAGGGCACCTGTACATCGCCCAACCTCCCCTAGACCGGTTGGAGCACAAGCGTAATGTGAAGTATTTGTATTCAGATACAGAAAAAGATGCCGCAATCGGCGAGCTTGGAAAAGATGGTGAAAAAGCCAGTTTGCAACGGTATAAGGGTTTGGGTGAAATGAACCCGCTGCAATTACGAGAAACCACCATGGCACGTGACACGCGTCGGCTTGTGCTGCTGACGCTGGAAGAAAATCCCATGGCCAAGAAAAAAGACAGCACGTTTGAAATAATGTCCAAAAAAAAAGCATACAACCATACACATCTACAAATCTAGCTTTCAATAAATCTTCTGCAACTACTTCGTGTGGAATGCTCCCATACTCCATATACTTATCGCCTTTCATTGGCAACATAAAACAAGCAGCTATTTTATTTA
>SXKT01000001.1 GCA_005778035.1 Chloroflexota bacterium | reverse complement strand
TGTAAGTATGGCAGAGGCAATGAAGTAAAACACAAAAAAGAACCCCGCAAGGGGTTCTTTTTTGTGTGGAAAGATAGAGATAATCGCTGAGCCACCAGTGGGAGTCGAACCCACGACCTAACGATTACGAATCGTTTGCTCTACCAACTGAGCTATGGTGGCACTTTGCGGGGGGAAATGACCCCAAGAATTTTACCGTATACTTCCCCAAAATGGGGAAACCTGCCCGGTCTTATTTTGTTATCCTTGCTTGGCCTCCCAGGAATTTTGTTGCTTCCAAGCGGACGGCTTGGTTTTGTCTTCTGGGTAAAACAGGCAGACCGGGTTTGTGATACACTTTTTTTAATTGTTTGAACGCCGCGTAACTGTTCGCAAGATCCCATTTTGTTGTTTAGGAGCCTGTTATGGATCAATCTGCAACCAAAAATTGCCCATATTGTGGAGAGGAGATCTTGTCAGTAGCCATCAAGTGCAAGCATTGTGGGGAATTTTTAACAGAACAACCATCCAATGCCACCCCCAATCAATCGGGAGTACCGGAATCACCGGTTCAAAAAATTGAGGTAAAGGCTAAAGAGGGTTGCTTTATGCAAACCTTAAATTTTGGCTGTGTGATGATCGAGTTGGCCTTGGAAGTATTTACCTTGGTTTTGGTCATTGCCAACCAATAAACATTACCATATTTTTCAGACGATTGGCCCACATGGAAAACAAATCATTTAAGAAATGCCCGTATTGCGGTGAAGAAATTTTGTCGGTCGCGATCAAGTGCAAGCATTGCCGGCAATGGTTATCAGAACGCCCCAGTACAACAACTGACCACCAAAATAAACCAACACTTCAATCCCCAGAGAGTGCCGATCAGGGTGGGGCAATATTTTTGTCCAAGCCAGCTTGGTTGATCGCAATTGTTGGGGTGCTGTTGGTATTGATCATCGCAGGGTTATATTATTTGGGCGGTTCTTCCTCCAGTGCAGAAAACAATTCCCGTTGTGTTGACCGAGGAGTAGAACAGGACCGCAGGTATTCTGATGATGGAAAAAACCTTGAAACCCTCAAGATCCTGAAAACGGTAGATTTGCGAGCGCCCGGCAGTGTAACCATACAAAGCATGACCGGTAACAAAAATGACACAACTGTGGTCAAAATATGGGTCGCAAAAAATTCCAAAAGCTCTATCAGCGTTAGCCCAACCAACAGCGAGCCAGCCGGCAGGTACTTTTTTACTTCGCCGAGTGGTTATATGTATAACCCTTCACAGCAGAAGCCGATCGTTTTTGAGCGGACCTTTGAATGCGAGGGCCCTTATTACCTGTACGTATTCGATATTTCTTCTCCAAAAACGATCACTGTGGAACGAAAATAATCAATTAAGGGTTCTATCGAACATACCGACGAAGCATCTTTGAACCGGGAACGGTTGGAAGCAATGTTGATTTTTGATCGCTGTGGGTTTGAATTTTGTTTTCAACTTCATTTGAACCAAATAGCAACGCAAATAATTCAAATGGACCTGCCTTATTACAAAATGGCCTGACCCCTTTTTTAGTAGTGTACTTGATGGATGGAAACCATGCCTGCCTTCAATGGCGCTGCCTTTGGTGTTGCTTTGTTTGCCGCACCGGGAATATACTTTAGAAACATTTTACGCGCGGTTTTGTACGGGAGGTTTGATCGTGATTAGGAGCATGCAATGGCTATGATACGGGTTGTTCTTGCGGATGACCACAAAATCGTAAGGGCAGGAATACGGAATATTCTGCAACAGGCTGGAGATATTGAAGTGGTTGCCGAAGCAGAAGATGGTGAAATGGCAATAAAGTTGATCGCCGAACAAATGCCAGATGTCGCGGTGCTGGATATTCAGATGCCCAAGTCGAACGGCATTGAGGTGATAAAGTGGGTGCGGGCAAATTTACAAGGGGTTGGTTTATTAACCTTGACCGCGTTTGATGATGCGCCGTATGTAATGGGTGTCCTTCAGGCCGGCGCCAATGGCTTTATTTTGAAAACCGCTGAACCCGAGGCGCTGATCCAGGCTGTTTATGATGTTCATGCCGGCAAATCAGCCTTGGATGCAGCGATCACCCAAAAAATCTTCCAGCACCTTTCAGGGAAAAAAAGCGCTCCCGGTTTTCAGGAATTGACAGAAAGGGAGTTGGACGTGCTGCGCCTTTGCGCCAAAGGATTCACCAACAAAGCGATCGCTATCCAGCTGAATATCAGCGATCGGACTGTTCAGGGGCATCTCGCCCACATCTTTGCAAAATTGCAGGTTGGCAGCCGTACAGAGGCTGTTATGAGGGGTGTCTCGCTTGGTTTCGTTGCGGATTTTGGCCCAAACCAAACGGGAGAACAAAGTGACTGATTTGCTTAATTCGCTGTTCAAATCGTGGCGCGGGTCAACCTTGCAAACGATCGCCGCCATCATATTACCGCTAACCTTGGCGCTGGTTGCGGTCAGTTTCGGCAGTTATTTTTTGCACCAAAACGCGATGCGAGCGATGGTGGGAGAACGGGATGAACGCGCGGTCAAGGCGTCGGCTGAGATCATCCAATCCGAGGTCTTGCGGCGTAAGGATTCGCTGGAAATGTTGGTCCGGTTTGCTTCTGAGAATGACTTTACGGACGATTCACTTGATCAGGACACACAGGGCTTGTTCGATCGGGGCTTGGTATTTTTTCAGCCACATACTTCTCCAATTTTTGTCCATGTTCATCCAAAATTAGCCGAGGCGATTTCCACTTTCGATGAGAAAGAACCGTTCGAAACTGTCATTCAGGACGGAGAGCCGATCGTGCTGGTAAAGGTGATTAACCAACAAAACGGAAATGGCCTGGTCGGCGCGTTTAGTGCCAATACACTTTTGAACGAAGCTGTGGCTGAAGATCATTTGCAACATGGAAACATGGCTGTTTACGTTTTTGATCAAACGGGGTCTTTGTTATTTAAGAATGGGCTTGGTTCGTTGGATAATGATCCCGTGCCACACCCTGGGGTAGTGGAAGGATTGGCAGGAAAAAGCGGTGCATCGTTCGTACAAGCGAATGGCAAGGAGCAGGTCATTGCTTTCAGTTTTATACCTGCAACAGGGTGGGCGATTGTTATGGAAGAATCGTGGGAAGAAGTTGCCACACCCTCCTTGTTAACAACCCAGGTTACTCCGCTTATATTAATCCCCGCGCTATTACTCGCAGCACTCATGCTTTGGTTTGGCGCTGAGCAAATTGTAAAACCACTGGGAGCCTTGGAAAAAAAGGCCGCCATGGTCGCCGTGGGGGATTATCAGGAAATTGAGTCACCGGTAAATGGCATCGAAGAGATCCGCCATTTGCAACGGGAATTGGCGCTGATGGCCAGGCAAGTGCTTGCCGCCCAGCAAAGTTTGCATAACTACATCGGAGAAATTACCCGAGGGCAAGAAGAAGAACGCCAGCGCCTGGCCTTGGAATTGCATGACGAAACGATCCAAACTCTGATCGCGTTAAAACAACGCGCCCAGTTGAGGATCAGGGCGTTGCCCAAAGGAGACCCAACCATCCCCGCCATGGAAGAGTTAGGTTCGCTTACCGAAGATGCAATAAATAAGTTGCGCAGAACCATTAAAGCATTGCGCCCTATTTACCTGGAAGATTTTGGGCTTGTTACATCACTCGAAATGCTTTCGAATGAGAACAGCTCAACCTATGGCTTTCCCTTCAGTTACATAAAGACAGGAATTGAAAGGCGGTTGGAGCCTGAGGTGGAATTGGCCATTTACCGTATTGCCCAGGAAAGCCTGAACAATGTTGGACGCCATGCGAAAGCTCAAACTGCAGAACTCAATATCGGATTTACACCCGAAGATGTCATACTTCAGATCTCGGATGACGGTGTGGGCTTCATCCCACCAGCCAACCTTTCTGATTTTATGCGCGAGGGACATTTTGGCTTGGTTGGGTTGCACGAGCGGGCCCAACTGATCGGTGCAAAACTTGAAATTCATTCTACTGTGGGCAAAGGGACACACATAACCCTCAAACTTAATAAGTGACCAATTTGAGGTAACCAAAATTGGCAAAGCCGCCCTGTTGTAGGTGGGCGGTTTTTTGCTATCTGGGTGACAAATGTCATAAGCAAAATTGCCTACCAAACAAACGGGTAAGATGGCGGTGTTCTCTCAACTGTTCGAAGAGTATCATGTCCATATTCGAAACGTGACGGGAGATATTTGTGAAAATTACCTATAAAACATCCATAATTGCTTTCCTGGCCATTCTGATCGTGATGTTTGTGAGGGCAGAAAAAGTTGGCGCGGTTGGAAGCGGTGAAGAATTGGGGCAGACGATCACCGTAGATGGAGTTTCGTTTACGTTGCGGTTTGATACCGTGGTCAGTGTTGGAGAGGTGATGGCGACCCTTCAAATAACCGACTCAGTAGGCAATCCTGTAGAAGGCGCTGTGGTCGAGGCAAGGATCACTGGGGCAGAACTGGTTGTTCAGACCGACCATACTGACGGCTCCGGTGGGGGCCACGCTGGTGAAGGCGCGGATGGCCATGATACCGAGGCAAATGCCGTTCATGGCGATGATGTTGTTGCCGATGATCCTGCCGCGATGCCAGAAATGGGGTCGGGTTCAACCGCAGAAGAAAGCACAATAGGGATGGAAGAGCATGGTTCCGACGAAGGCGAGGATACTGGCCATGGCAAGAGCCAAATTGTGGCCATGCACCCTTCTCACTCCGGTGCGGGGTATGAAGGAAAACTAACATTTGTTAACGCTGGCGAGCACGCCATTGAAGTTACTGCCTCCATCGATGGAAAGGTGTACCAAATGAACTTTCCGGTCAAGGTGGTTGGCGCAAGGACCGGCGCGTTAGTGCTTGGTTCCTTCGGCGCGATAAATATGGCCATCATCCTCTTCGGATACATCCTAAAGAAAAACTCCTCCAGCAGCATCGCTCCATTGAAGGACGCATACCATGAATAAATCAATCCAAACGCCGATTCAAATTTCAGAACCCGCGAATGCTACTGCGATTTCCGGCCGGAATCCAGCCAACTTGCTGGAGAATGAGCTCATTGGAAGGTTTATGCGCAGCAAGTGGTATCCCGGAATATTCCAGTGGCCGACCCTGGCCATTTTTATGCTGATCATGTTTGAGCTTCTGCTGGGGCCGACATCTGCGCACGATAATTTTGGAACGGCTTTAACATGGGTACTGTGGTGGCCGGTCATTCCGATCCTCTTTCTATTTCTTGGCCGGTTTTGGTGTGCTATCTGTCCATTTGCCACCATCAATGATGTGGTCCAAAAATTTGTTGGCAGCAACAAACCAGCGCCAAAATTCCTCCGGAAGTATGGCATTTGGATCATTGACGCGTTATTCATTTTTGTCACATGGAGCGACCATGTATGGGGTGTTGTAGAGAACCCGGTTGGGTCAGGCGTCTTAATGTTAACCCTCACAACGGGTGTAGTCGCTTCAGGGGCATTCTTTGAGCGCCGAACTTTTTGCAGGTATGTATGTTTTTTGGGTGGCCTTTCTGGCAACTATGCGCGGGCAGGGATGATGCAACTGCGAGGAACTGCTGAGATCTGCGCCACATGTACGGTTGCCGCCTGTTATAAGGGTAGCGAAAAAGCACAACCCTGTCCGCTCTTTGAGTTCCCAAAAACAATGACATCGAGCGCGAATTGTAACCTGTGTGCCAGCTGCGCTAAAAATTGCCCCAACGATTCTATTCAACTGACAGTTCGCCCTCCTTCATTTGAATTGTGGTTCGTTCGCAAGCCCAAACTTGAAGAAGCATTCCTCTCTGCAGTGATCATGGGAATTGTCTTTGTACAGAATGTGACCATGCTTGAGGCTTGGCCTCCAATTCTGCGAATGCTGGAAAAAGCTGTAGGAACAACCAACTATGCGGTGACTTTTTCATTGGCGTTCTTGATCTCAATCATCATACCCATCGCGTTGTTAGCACTAACTTCCTGGATCGCATCAATGATCAATCGGGAATCGACGCTGGTTAATTTCACCAGATTTGGTTACGCCCTGATCGTTTTGGATATGGCGGGGCATATGGCCCACAATTTGTTCCACTTGCTGGCTGAAGGGAAGGCGATCCTGTTTACTGGGATGGCGCTGCTTGGCCAGGATGTCGGGCATGATGTATCCGCCGCCCTTATGGCTCCCCAAACGATCCAATGGTTGCAATTTTTACTGATCGGCCTTGGCTTGGCAGGGTCTGTTTACACCTGTTACCGTATCGCTCAATCCAATTATTCTGCCGCCAACAAGTGGCGTACCTTCGCTCCGTATGCTGTACTGATGATCCTTTTCGCTGCGATGAATATTTACCTGTTCATCCTGCCGATGGCGATGCGGATGTAAATAGCATGCACGATTGCTTACTTCTATGTTTTGGAATGAATGGAGTACCAAATGAACCAATGTAGGGTTAGATCGCTTTTCCTGATCGCTTTTTCAATCTTGCTGATAAGCACGGCATGCGCCGGCGAGGATGTTGGAGTTGGTAACCTCAATATGTTCGATTACGAAAAATTACCGCTTCAGGTGCAGTCTTCACCGGTGAGTGTATATCAGGCATATCAATTTGCAATTGCCAACAAGAGTGTGATGGAACACATCCCTTGCTATTGTGGCTGCGGAGATATTGGCCACACATCCAATTACGCCTGTTATGCATCTGGCGAGCTCGAAGATGGCACGCCTATCTTTGACAATCATGCCTTGGGGTGTTCTATCTGCGTTGATATTACACAGGATGTGATGCGTATGCAAAGGGATGGCAAGGCCCCTGCCGAAATGAAGGCAGCAATTGATGCAAAATATGGCAATTTTGGTCCGTCCAATATCAAGTAGCGAATGAAGCCTTTTTTTCCCCTGTCTGTAGGTTTGTTGGCACTACTGGCCATAATCGTACCGATCCAACCTATCAGTAGCGTCCCTTCAAAGCGAGTTTTCACAGTAGAAGCGAGCCAGTATGCCTACTCTCCTGGCGTCATATCTGTCAATCCTGGTGACATGGTCACCATCAATCTGGTCGCAACGGATGTTGCCCACGGCATGTATATCGAGGGATATGAATTGGCGGTTTTCTCAGACCCGGGGCAAAGCGCCAGCATCACATTTGTCGCCGATAAAAACGGCCATTTCAGGTTGCGTTGCAATGTTTCTTGCGGGGCAATGCATCCATTTATGGTTGGCGAGATCCAGGTTGGTCAAAATTACCTTTTGGTTCGAGCCTTTGGCATTGCCACAATCGCAGCGATAGCCTTTATTGTTTACCAACATAAAATTCGTCCTCAGAATGCAAGTGAATAGCATGGACCTCACCCGTATCCAATTCGTCAAATCATTCGTGAAGAGTCGTTACCCACAAACGATCATCTCAGTTTTTTTGTTGGCGGGTTTTGTATTGGCGATCATGGCTGGTTTTATAGGTACGCCCGTAGGAAGCCAGAATTTCAGCATAGTGTTCGTCTGGATAGCCTGGTGGGCGATCTTGATATTGGTGGCGGTCCCTTTTTTTGGCAGGGGGTGGTGCGCTGTGTGCCCGATCCCGCGGGCAGGAGATTGGCTTCAGCGGGGTGCCATAATTGACCCCGCTGCAAAAAAGCCAAATTGGCTGGGATGGCGGGTTCCAAAATTTTTGCGCAATATGTGGACCCAGAATATAACTTTTTCCCTGGTGGTCCTTTTCTCGGCGACCATACTGACAAACCCCCGAACGACGGCGATCGTTTTGGCGGCCATGTTGTTTATGGCCATAGGCTTGGCGATGGTGTTTGAGCGGCGGTCTTTTTGCCGGTATTTGTGCCCGGTCGGTGGTTTTATTGGGCTGTACTCCAAATTGGCGCCTTTTGAATTACGGGTGAAGCAAAAAAATATTTGCGCGGGTTGCCACGGCAAACCTTGTTATAACGGCTCAACCGATGGGGCAGGGTGCCCCTGGGATGTTTTCCCGGGAGGGTTGGTTGCCAATACCTATTGCGGTTTATGCTTCGAATGTATTCGAACCTGCCCGCACGATAACATTGCCTTCAGCGTACGGCCATTTTCTGTTGAGGCTGCAACGCCGACCGCAAAATTGGACGAGGCATTCAAGGCTTTCATTATGGTTGGCTCCGCCATTAGTTACGCGATCGTGCTAATGGGGACCAACGGCATGATCAAACTGGCAGCCTATCAGGTGTTTTCAAGAGGCTGGTTTTTGAACGCGCTTTTGTTGGTTGGTACAAATTTTGTCGGCCTTCCTTTCCTTTTTTGGCTCTTTGTTCGTTTTGGCAGATCGCAACGTGCTCTAAACGCAAAGCAATTTGCAATGGCCAGCTCTGCGCTCATTCCGCTCGGCCTTTTGTTCTGGGTGGCTTTTAGCCTGTCTTTTGTTTTGGCCAACGCAACATATATTATGGTTGCGCTTTCAGACCCGTTTGGCTGGGGCTGGAATTTATTTGGGACAGCGGGAATGGACTGGCAGCCATTGGGTTCAGCGTATGTCGGCATCCTTCAGGCAGGAGTATTGGTCGCCGGCCTGGTGTGGTCAGCATTTGTTGCTCAAAAAACTGCCGATCGATCCAAAGTCCCTGCGTGGCGGGTGATCCTATTTTGTTTGGCGGTTACCATGGTGATGATGTGGTTGTTGTTATGAAACGGCGCGAATGTATAGCACGCTATTCAATCCTTATTGTGTTATCACTTTTGATCATTGTTCCGATTTGGTACAGGGATCGAACAGGCATCATCCATGCAAGCATCCCGGAAAATGGAGGTTGGTCTGCCAATGTTCTCCATGCTGAAGTTGGTACCCCACTAACATTAAAAATTACATCTGATGATGTGGTTCATGGATTTGCCGTGGGATTGCATGATTCGCCGGCAGTGGATATTGAACCAGGCAAGGTAAGCGAGGTGGTATTAAACTTCTCCCGCCC
>SXKT01000028.1 GCA_005778035.1 Chloroflexota bacterium | reverse complement strand
TGGTTACAATGACCTTCGGCCGACCCTCGAACGCTCTTCCGCGCGCGAGACTACGATGCGAGTTGCGGCTGGAGCGTTGTTTAAGCAATTCCTGGCCCAGTTTGGCATATTTGTTGGTGGGTATGTGCGTTCAATTGGCGAAGTAGTCAACCCGGAAGATGGCAATAGCCTTCGCCATCGTTATGAGGCAGCCGAGCAGAATGACGTGCGCTGCTACGACCCTGCTACCGCTGAGGCTGCTCGCCTACGCATTGCCCGGGTGATGCAAGACAAAGATACCCTTGGTGGTGTTCTTGAGATCTTTGCGACAGGCTTGCCGGTTGGTTTAGGCTCCTATACTCAATGGGACAAACGTCTGGATGCGCGCATTGCATTCGCTATGATGTCTGTCCAAGCAATGAAAGGTGTCGAAATCGGAGAGGCGTGGAATAATAGCACTCACCCAGGAACCCAGGTTCATGATGGAATTTACCTGCAAGGGGATGATCTGGTACGCAAAACCAACCGTGCCGGCGGATTGGAGGGGGGTATCACCAATGGCATGCCCATTTTGGTACGGGTAGCCATGAAGCCAATCGCTACCACTCTTAACCCTCAAGCAACGGTAGATGCAGCAACCTGGCAACCCAGCCCAACCACTTATGAACGTTCCGATTTTTGCCCAGTACCTCGTGCGGTACCTATTTTGGAAGCGATGCTTGCCTACGTATTGGCGGATGCCTTGGTGGAAAAATTAGGTGGAGACTCCTTGGATGAGATGTTGCCGCGATTTGCCGCCCTGCCCAAGGCGGACCGAAAGGGCATTCGTATGCAGGGGCAAGATCACCTGTTTTGGGGGCAAATGTGAGCAGCATCTTTGTTTATGGCCCACCCGGCAGCGGTAAAAGCAGCCTTGGAAAAGAACTTGCCAACCTAACAGGTTTTCCATTGGTTGATATCGACCAAGAAATTGTCAGCAATGCCGGAATGCCGATCTCCCGCCTGATGGCGGAACAAGGTGAGCAGGTATTTAGGAATATGGAAAGCGAGGTGATCGCTGCCGAGTGTACCCGGGCGGCAAACCGCCCTTCAATAGTTGCGCTGGGGGGTGGTGCACTATTAAGGAATGAAAACCGTGCTTTGGTAGAAAAAACCGGGGAAATTCTTTTTTTGGAGGCAAGCCTGCCTACCCTGATAGAACGGATCTGTACTCAAGATCTTTCCCGGCCATTGGTTAGCGGTGCAATCCCCGAAAAATTGGCGGCACTTTTGGCAGACCGGACAACCCATTACGAATCTTTTCCAATAAGAGTGCGCACTGATGATGGCTCGACCCTGGCAGAACTCGCTGAAAGGGCAATGCGATTGTTGGGGTTTTATACGATCAAAGCAATGGGAAGGCCATACAAGGTTTGCATACAGGCTGGGGCATTGGCTAATTTGCCAACATTTTTAAAAACGCTGTCGGCAGGCCAAAATATTATCGTGGTGTACGATACGAATACCCG
The DNA here is from genome assembly GCA_005778035.1 of Chloroflexota bacterium. GTDB lineage: Bacteria > Chloroflexota > Anaerolineae > Anaerolineales > Villigracilaceae > UBA5195. The sequence goes on along the minus strand of SXKT01000028.1, from coordinate 29,132 downwards.
ACACCACTTTGAGCATACCATGGCGATGGTCCTACAAGCAGGTGGATTTAGGGCTACCACCGTTGAGTTGCCGGCTGGCGAAGAGAATAAAAACCTGTTAGCAATAGAAAAATTGTGGAATGCCTTTATTGATGCAGGTATGGACCGGCGATCGCTGGTCGTGGCGGTTGGTGGTGGGGTTATAACAGATCTTGTCGGCTTTGCCGTGTCGACCTACATGCGTGGTTGCAGATGGGTTGCGGTCCCTACCTCGCTATTGGCGATGGTTGATGCTGCCATCGGCGGAAAGACCGGATTCGACCTTCCCCAAGGCAAAAACCTGATCGGCAGCTTTTACCCGCCTGAATTGGTATTAATTGACCCCAATTTACTGTCGACCCTACCCCAGCCGGAATATATTTCAGGTATGGCTGAGGTAGTGAAACATGGAATCATTGCTGATACGGGTTTGTTTGACTTATGCTCACAGGGGCTTGCAACCATCCAACAACACCAAAACCAAATTGTGCGAAGGGCTGCGCAAGTTAAGATCGATGTGATCGAGCAAGATCCTTATGAAAAGGGGTTCAGGGCCGCGCTCAACCTGGGACACACAGTTGGCCACGCGGTTGAGATCGAACGCGAATTCTCCCTGAAGCATGGTGAAGCGATCTCAATTGGTATGGTGGCTGAGGCTACCCTTGCTGAAAAAATGGGCATCGCACCCCCTGGTTTGGCAGGGCAGATCGCTAAAGTATTGGCAGGGTTAGGGTTGCCGGTCCAACTACCCGCAAATGTCAACCGTGCAAAACTGGTAAGCTTTATGGGTAATGATAAAAAAAAGGCTGGAAAGGTGGTGAATTTTGCCTTGCCTGCCGCCATTGGACAAGTTCGAACCGGTGTCGCCATTGAAAAATTGGAGGAGGTTTTGTGAAATTATTGATTTTGAATGGGCCCAATCTGAATTTGCTCGGCAAACGCGAACCAGGTATTTATGGCACAGAAACTCTCGAATCGATCAACGCCGGCTTAATATCCTACGCCAGCGCGCGCAAGATTGAATTGCGCTTTTTCCAATCCAACCACGAGGGGGCGTTGATTGATGCCCTACACGAATCTCAGGAATGGGCAAATGGGGTTGTGTTTAACCCCGGGGGTTATACACACACTTCAGTAGCCATTCGGGATGCCATCTCGGCGATCCGAGTACCGGTGGTGGAGGTACATCTTTCCAATGTTTATGCGCGCGAAACATTTCGCCACCATTCGATGATATCGGCAGTATGCAAAGGCAAGATCAGTGGCTTTGGTGCCAGATCCTATTTACTCGGGATTCAGTCATTCGAGGATTAAAGTTTTCGGGAACGTTGCTCTTCGCGTTGCTCATCACGCTTCGCGATGGCATCTCGCTTGTCGTACAATTTCTTGCCTTTGGCCAGCGCAATTTCAATCTTGGCACGGCGATTAAGTATATAAACCTTTAATGGGATGATGGTCATCCCTTTTTGTTTTACTGCATTGTATAGTTTGTAGATCTCTTTTTTGTGCAACAACAAACGGCGGGGGCGTTTTGGGTCATGGTTGAATCGGTTGGCCTCCACATAGGGGGCAATGTGAGACTCCAATAGCCAAGCCTCATCTTCATCACTGATCTGGATGTATGCTTCAGTAATGCTGATCTGCCCTGCGCGGATCGATTTGATCTCGCTGCCTTGCAACACCAAACCAGCCTCAAAACGCTCTTCGATGAAATATTCGAAGCCGGCTTTTCGGTTAGTTGCGACGGTTTTTACTCGTTCTTCACTCATAGGGTAGAAATTGTATCATGCAACCGCGCCGGCGTTGCCCCACCTTAGAATGGCCAAGCCAACCAAAAGGCGCATCAGACCAAACGCCACCAGGGCAATTCGGATATCAAAAACATTGCTGAGGAATGGGCCAGAAAGAGAGCCGATGAGAACCGCGGCATTAAGCATTAAGTTGTACCAAGCCAAATATGCAGGACGGTCATCGGCTGGGCTGTGGTCAAAAATGTAATTCATGGTGGTACCGCCCACATAAGACCAAGCATAACCGCCCAAAAAAGAAATTCCGAAATAATGCAGGTTTGTGCTGGATTGTGCCAGCAAGATGGGGTAGATGGCCATGCCGACCACACCCAAGCCAATAATTCCCTTATTCCCCAACCGTGCAACCAGATGATGAAGCTGGGCTGAGCCGATCAACATCGCAAGGTAAAACAAGGCTGTCCCTATGCCCAGATCATTATCGCTCAGGTTTAATTCCCTTACAAAATAGATCGGGAATAGTGGTATGGCCGAATATTGGGCGATATGGAACAAAAATAACAACACCAACACAACTGAAAAAGAGGTCCTCCAAATATCCATTCGCAGATATGCGCGCAAACCTGGGCGTGTGGCAATGGTTGGAACTGTGGTTGGAGGTTCTTTGGGTAAAAGTGTAATTTTTGAAAGGAAATAACTGCTTAGCATGCCGCCAACAAAACCAATAAAAAAGACCAGTTGGTAATTGTATGGGAATGGAATCCAGGTTAGCAAGCCACCACAAAGCAAAGATGAAGCCATAAAAGCAACCGAGAGCATCACGTTGCGCGAGCCCGCAAAGTAAGCCCGATAGTTAGCCGGCACTGACTCGGCAAACAAAGACCCAAACCCTACCGCCAAACCCGTCAATGGGATGGCCATGACAAAACTGATAATGATGAGTGCCCATACCTGTTGCTGTTGGGAGAATAACCATGGCAAAGGAACGAAAGCCAAAAACCATATACGATAATAGATCGATGTCCAAAAAGTGGCTTCTTTTATGTTTCGGCCTTCCAGCCATCGGCTGGCCGGCATAGTGAACAACAGGCTGATCACCGCGGTGACCGCCGCCAAAATGCCGATCTGAACCTCGCTCGCGCCAATGCGGGTAGCGTAAATGTTCAGAAAGTTTTGGGTAGAACCGGACAGCACACCAAACCAAGCGATATCCCACAGGAAATTGGTGTAATTTTGCCGCTGCTCATCTGGTAATTCGTTGGGATGAAGGAATTGTTTAATAATTTTCATAACATATTTCGGTAGAATAATTGATGTGTAATTTTACCAAGAATAGGATGGCAGATGAGACATTTACGCAAACACTTTAATATTGATAGGGAAGTTGTCTTTCTGAATCATGGCTCTTTTGGAGCTACACCTAAGCCAGTGTTTGCAACTTACCAGCACTGGCAAAAACAATTGGAGCGGCAACCAGTGAAATTTTTGGGCCGTGATTTTGATAATAATATGAATAAAGCGCGCGAAGCTTTGGCGGCCGAAGTTGGCACCACTGCAAGTAATTTGGCATTTATACCCAACGCCACCTATGGAGTGAACATTGCCGCACGTAGCATCACGTTACAACCTGGTGATGAGATCTTGGCGAGCGACCAGGAGTATGGCGCTTGTGAGTATGCATGGGACGTTGTGTGCAAAGGGACCGGTGCGGTGTATGTGAGGCAACCGATCTCCTTGCCGGCGGGAACCCAGGAGCAGATGGCAGCCGAGTTTATGGCAGGGATCAACGACCGCACTCGGGTGATCTTTCTCAGCCACATAACATCGCCGACTGCGGTGCGCTTGCCAGTGGAAGCGATCTGTGCCGAGGCACGCAAGCGAGGCATTCTCACGGTTATTGATGGTGCGCACGCCTATGGACAGATCGATTTGAATTTGGATACGCTGGGTGCCGATTATTACACCAGCAATTGCCACAAATGGGCGCTCTCGCCCAAAGGTGCGGCGTTTATGTACGCCCGGCCAGAAATAAAAGACCAGATAGATCCTTTGATTGTGAGTTGGGGCTACGGTGCGGATAACTTGTCGCGCAGTGGCAGCCGCTTTGTAGACTTGTTGCAATGGGCTGGGACCAAGGACCCCTCGGCCTATCTATCGGTACCGGCAGCCATTCACTTTCGGGTCAAGCATGGTTGGGAGGATGTCCACAAACAAGCCAAACAAATGCTTGATGAAACCATTGGAAGGATCATAACATTGCCTGGATTTGCCAATGCCTATGCTGATTCCTCCAACTATATCCAAATGGCAGCCATTTTTATTCCGAACCAATTTGAAGTAACAGATTTGAAAGATTTTCTATATGACCAGCATAAGGTTGAGTTGCCGGTCATTCAATGGAAGGACCATAAACTGATCCGGATCTCGATGCAGGCGTATAACACTGAAAAAGACATCGACGCATTAGAGCGGGCTCTGCAAAAAGCGATGCGGCATTTTGATATTCAGGCTTCCTCAGGGGAGGCAAAATGAAAGCGATCTCGTTAGCGCTCGGTGGAGGTGGTGCCAAGGGCTTGGCCCATATCGGCGCAATCAAATCCCTCCTTCAGCAAAAGGTCCGGATCCATTCCGTAGCTGGCACCAGCATTGGCAGTGTTATCGCGAGCATGTATGCCAAAGGATACAGCCCCGATGAAATGGCAGACTTGTTCAGGCAGGTGGACCAAAACCACCTGTTCAGCGTGCCATTCTCTGATGGTCCGGGTTTTTTGGGTTACCGCGGTGTAAGGGAGTTTTTAGACAAAGTACTTGGTGATATTACGTTCGACCAATTGCATATCCCATGTTGTGTGGTCAGTGTCGATCTGGTCAGCGACTCGGTGATCGAGATAACAGAAGGAAGTGTACGCGACGCTGTCCTGGCATCCATAGCCATCCCTGGCATCTTTCCGCCACAATATGTAGGGGAAATGGTATTGGTGGACGGCGCTGTGATGGATCCAGTACCAGTACGTTCAGCACGGAAATTAGGCAACGGTTTGCCTGTGGCGGCTGTTGTTCTCAGTGGCAAATATCGGCTTAGCCAATTAAGCCCGGTTCCCATGCGCAATGGCAAGCTCAATGCCATTCTGGCAGATCAGTTCGCCCGAACCAGCCTTAGCAAAACTTTTAAGGTCCTGACTGACGCCATTGAAACCTCGTCAAGGCAAGTAAGTGAGCTCAGATTGCAATTGGACCAACCTGATATAATAATTCGACCAGCGATCGAGGAAATTGGCATTCTTGATGTTGTAGATGTGGATGCGGTGATGAAGAAAGGCCTTGACGCGGCGAATGAAGAATATGAGCTTTATATCAAAAAACAAAGCCCGATCAGATTGTGGTTCGAGAAATTATTTAGGTGATGAATGACCTTTAACCGACGTGATTTTATAAAAATGGTAGGTGGCATGGCAGGATTCGCCGCCTTGCGCCCCTTTGACCGCACATTTCCTTTAGCCCAATTCCCTGCGGGAGAAAAATTGGGCAGGATTGTTGAGGGAAAATGGGACCTCATGAAAACCCCAAATTATCAGGATGCCAAGATCAGGAGCGTATATTCTGACGACGTGATCCCTTGGTACCGTGAAGTGGTTGGGAGGAGGGACACCAATTTTATCAACCAGAATTGGGTAGAAACTGAAGGCGGTTTCGTACATGCATCTTACGTACAGCCTGTATTCAACCGGCCCAACGAACCGCTTACACAACTTCCAGATGGGAAATCAGGTTTTTGGGCTGAAGTGACTGTGCCGTATGTGGACTTTGTGTTGGAGAATCAAGCCCCGTCCTCGCCATGGATCAAGGATGCGATGGCAATCGGTCTGCCTACCCGATTGTATTACAGCCAGGTAATGTGGATCGATCAGATCAAGAAAAGTGATGTAACCGGGAACTGGATCTACCGGATCAATGAAAAATATGGCAGCTATGGAGATATCTTCTGGGCAGAGGGGGCGGCATTTCGCCCACTTACCGCAGAGGAAGTTAGCCCGATCCATCCGGATGTAGACCCGGTAACAAAACGGATCAAGGTGAACCTAACGTATCAAACACTTTCGTGTTACGAAGAAGATCGCGAGGTGTTCTTCTGTAAGGTATCCAGCGGAGCCAAGTTCGATGCATATGGGAATCCGGTGGATGCCTGGTCAACCCCCGTCGGTGAAGGCCATCGCACGTGGCGCAAATCCCTTTCCATCCACATGGCTGGAGGAACTGCCACTGGCGGTGGATATGACACACCGGGTATATCCTGGGCCACCTTCTTTTCTGAGGGTGTGGCCATTCACTCAACTTTTTGGCATAATGATTACGGTGTCCCACGGTCGCATGGTTGTGTCAATGTAATGCCAGACCATTCCAAGTGGATCTTTAGATGGAGCACACCTACATGTTCTCTCGATGAGGATGATATTACAGTTGGAATGCCTGGCGGAACCCAGGTAGATGTAGAAGAGCGAATTTACTAATCAGAATTGGAATAACAATCAATGGCTTTTGAAAACGTAACCATCGGCTTGTCGTTTATCGCCGGCATTGCTTCTTTTTTATCCCCTTGCGTATTGGCGTTGGTGCCGGCATATATTGGCTACCTAAGTGGCCGCGCTGCAGGCGTTGCACCCGGGCAAGACAATAAATTGATCACCTTCTTGCACGGAATTGCATTTGTACTTGGTTTTAGTTTTGTTTTTATAACCCTCGGAGTCTTTTCATCAGCTCTGGGAGGCTGGTTGATCGATATTCAGGTTTGGTTGGGTAGGGTCGGCGGGCTGATTGTGATCGTATTTGGCTTGCATATGATCGGCATCTTGCGTATCCCATTTTTGGAGATGGATGGCCGGTTTCAGATGGAGCAAAACGGAAATTATAGTCTCGCTTCCTCCTTTCTGATGGGCATTTTCTTCTCGGCGGGTTGGTCTCCCTGTGTTGGTCCAGTACTTGGCGCCATCCTTACCTTGGCAATGAATGGTGGAGAAATATCGCAAGGCCTGTCCTTATTGTCGGCTTATTCACTCGGGATGGCCATTCCTTTCCTGCTGGCCGCGCTGGGGATAGGTTGGGTTTCCACTTTGTTGAAAAAATTTGCCAAAGTGATGCGCATCACCGAGGTGGTGATGGGAAGCCTGATGGTTGTGGTTGGCTTTTTGTTGATGACAGGCGCTTTTAACAAGATCGCCATTTTATTCCCGGGTTGGAGTACAGGCCTGTAGGCAAAATGATTTCGATCACCTTGTATACACGGACAAGCTGCCATTTGTGTGAGGAAACCGCCGACTGGCTGCGCGAATTGGCACAACAATATCCCATCGAAGTGCAGGAATTTGACATTGAAAAAGACCCTGCCAAGCACAAACAATTTATGGAACAGATACCAGTTGTGGTGATTGGATCGTATACGTTACGCGCGCCTATTCAAAAAGAACGGTTGGAAGTAGCGATACGCAGCGCTTTGCACGGGAAGGACCAACAAGCCCGCGCCAATGCCGCGTCGTCTCCTGCGGTCGGATTAAATCGGATCAACGTTTGGTTTAGTGATCACTGGTTAGCTTTAATGACGTCATTCTTTGCGATGTATTTGGGTGGGGCCTTCATGCCACCTTTTCTGATGCATTGGGGGTATACCAACCTTGCGAACCTGATTTACACAATTTACAGTTTTTTCTGCCATCAGCTCGCTTTTCGTTCCTTCTTCCTATTTGGAGAGCAGGCTGTTTATCCACGTGAGGCAGCCCATGTATCTGAATTGTCTACTTTTGGCCAGATCACCGGTTTGTCTGAGTTAGATCTTTTAGGCGCGCGAGCCTTTGTTGGCAATCCGATAATGGGCTACAAAGTAGCGTTGTGTGAGCGGGATGTAGCCATTTATACCGGATTGATCCTGTTTGCTGTACTTTTTGTTGTCTTTAAAAAATATATCAAACCATTGCCTGTACCGGCATGGTTGCTCTTTTCTCTGCTGCCAATCGCTTTGGATGGTGGTTCGCAACTTGTCAGCCAAATTCCACTGGCGGCGATCTCTGATTGGCTGCCATTGCGCGAGAGCACTCCGTTCGTACGCACATTTACCGGTTTTCTGTTCGGTTGGGGAACAGCTTGGCTGGGTTTTCCTATCATTGATGAATCGATGAGGGAATAACCATGCTTGTCGTGGAGCAGAACGGCCTTAAATATCTGACCTTTGAGCGGTTTGGCAATGTGACCCACGGCATATTCTCAAGACATGGCGGGGTAAGCAACAACCACGCAACCTCGCTAAATGTCGGCGGGACAGTGGGCGATGAACCAGGATCTGTTCTGGCGAACAAGCAAATCTTGTTTGGCGCGTTGGGAAAAAATACTTCCAGCATGTTTGATTGCTGGCAAGTGCACGGTCCCGATTATGTGCTGGCCAATTCCCCGCACACTGCCGCCTCGCATACAAACCCGCGTGAGATTCGCGCCGATGCATTGTTGACAGCCAACCCGGATGTTACCTTGTTTATGCGCTTTGCCGATTGCACCCCGGTGTTGTTGTATGATCCAGTAAGAAGGGTGGTAGGGATTGCCCACGCAGGCTGGCAGGGTACCGTAAAACATGCTGCCAGTAATTTGGTCCGTGGTTTTACCCATATATTTGGTAGTGATCCCGGCGATATCCAGGCTGTCATCGGTCCATCCATAGGCCCATGCCATTACGAGGTTGGGCATCAGGTAATTGAACAAGTGATCACATCCTACGGCAGAAAGGCTAATGAGTTGTTACAAGAGAGCGCCCATGGGAAAGCACACTTTAATATGTGGGCAGCCAACGAGTACGACCTGCGAAATGCCGGGGTTGAACACATTGAATTGGCGGGAATTTGTACCGCTTGCCACACCAATGACTGGTTTTCTCACCGAGCCGAAAAAGGCCGAACTGGCCGCTTTGGCGTGATCATGGCCTTGCCTGAAGGAATGGAATGATGGAAGGGCGAGTAGAAGAGATCCGGCACAATTATGATGCCGTACAAGAGCAAGTGGCAGACGCCATATTGAAATATCGCAATCGCGGTGATAGTGTCAAGGTGATCGTGGTGAGCAAACGAAAAAGCGTCGAAGTGATAAGCGCTGCTATGCAGGCTGGCATTGATACCTTTGGCGAGAATTACCCAGAAGAGGCGGCCGAAAAAATGGACCAACTTGGTCCAGAACAACCAACTTGGCATATGATCGGTCATATTCAAAGCCGAAAAGCCGGTATCGTGGCAGCTCGATTTGGGATGGTTCACAGCGTAGATACTTTTCGTATAGCCGAAAAACTTGACCATGCGAGGCTGGCTGGCGCAAGCCCTTTGCCTATCCTGCTGGAATGCAACGTCAGCGGCGAGGAGTCGAAGTTTGGCTTGCCTGCGCAGCAACGTAACAGATGGCCTGCAATATTGGAATTAGCCCGGCAGGTTGCTGCTTTACCATCGGTGGTTATTGTGGGTCTTATGACCATGCCACCATGGAGCGAAGACCCGGAATTTGCTCGCCCCTATTTTGCCAAATTGCGCCAACTACGCGATTGGATTCAAGAAGAAGACCCGCGTTTTATCCTGCCACACCTGTCCATGGGCACTTCCGGAGACTATATTGCCGCAATTAAAGAAGGAGCTACCATGGTTCGCATCGGAACTGCCATATTGGGTAGCCGTATCCAACTAAACGAGGAAAAATGAGCTATTTGGTCCAATTTATTGCCATTCTGTCGCAAGTGTTATATTTTGCGATAATCGCACATGTGATTTTGTCCTACTTTTTATCACCGTATCATCCTATCCGCCAATTTGTAGATCGAATCGTGAGCCCGCTTCTCGATCCTATCCGCCGGGTTTTGCCACCTGTCGGGATGTTCGACTTTAGCCCATTGGTATTGTTGTTGATATTGCAGTTCGCCACAAATTTCATCATCGGTTTGCTAAAGTAATGAAAAGGGGCTGACTTTGGAAAAAAGTCAGCCTCTCTCCTTTGCCACCTCTAAAGGGTAAGGCATTTATTTGTTGGCGGTATACAATTTTTGGTACATTCGGTAGGTTTCGTATATGCCGCGAACATAATCGCGGGTCTCCCCATAACGTACAACTTCGACAAATAAGTCTGGGTCATTTCCGGCAAGCTCAGCCCAAATGGCGGCATTTCCTGGCCCCGCATTGTACCCTGCCAGTGCGACTGGAATATTCCCTTGTAAATAATTTAAGTTGGAATTGAGGTACCATGTGCCCAAGCCGATACTTACATTTGGCTGATATAACATATCAGCGCTATAACCTGCCGGCCAACCCATATTGGCTGAAATGCTCTCGCCGGTCGCGGGCATGATCTGCATAACCCCTCGCGCGCCTGCGGAGGAATGGATAAACCCTTCGAACAGGCTTTCCTGTCGGATCAAACTGGTAACCAATAACGGGTCCAACCCATATTTCTCACATTCCGACTTAACCAAATCGTAATAATACAAGCCGTATCTTGCCTTGTTAAAATATGGGGGCACATTGGTACTTTGATAATGATCATCGTATCCAAGCGCGGTCAGAGCTTGGCGAAGTGCGGTGATACCGTTTTTTATTGCCCCAATATCGATCAGGTAATTTCCGAGGCTGAATAAAGCGGCTGGGTCATTTTCCAGGTGAGCTTCCAACTGGTCAAACTCCCCTTTGGCGTATTCAAACATTCCCATGTTCCAGTATTCCAAACCTTGGATGAAGTGAATATCCTCCTGGATTGTGCCAAGTTGTAACAGGTCCATCTCTGCGGGCAAGCTGGCGGTTAGCTTAAGCCAAACAGCCGCATCCGTCCGCTCCTTTATCATCGAAATAGGTTGGGAGTCCATCAAATTCGGTTGGCTTTGCCAGGGTTGCTTGCCATTCAAAATTTCATCAGCGCGCAAACCGTAATATCCCAGTGGGTCTGTTGACATCAGTTTTTGCCAAATAAAATTGGCATCGGTGCCATTACCCATGGCGAGTGCTGTTTTTCCCAACCAAAAGTTGGATCGTATCACTTCTTCATCGTTTTTCGATATTTGTAATGCCCGGTCAAAATTTTCTTTGGCCAAGTCAAATTGGTTGAGTCGATAACGGGTTGTGCCTGCGTACATTAGCGCTACAAACCGTTCATTTGAGTCGGGGAATTGTACCGGCAGGCTTTCCCACACGCGGGCTGCCACTTCAAGATCCTTACCTCGTTCCCGCACGCGTCCTGCTTCCAGCAGGTAGGTGGCGGCAAGATTATTGCCGGGGAATAGGCTTGCGTACAATTCCAGTGTCTCGGCGGCGCCCTTGTAGTCATCCAAATAGGCCCATTGGGTGTAAGCTTTTTCATCCCAAGCGGAGTTAAACATCCGATTTTCGGGATGGTCGTTGATGAGGGTATCAAAGGCGTTGATCGCCTGTGTATAGCTACCGCTTTCGCGCTGGATGAGTCCGATGTAGAAATAAACGGTCCCATCATTTTGTGGGCTTTGTTCCAGATAGGAATTAAATGCCAGCAAAGCCGTATCATGATCGCCGGCAAAATAGCTCACCAGCCCTTTATCAAGCTCGCTAACTGGTTGTTCATAGGTTTGCAAACCATTAAGGGCTGCGTAGCTATCGAAAGCCAGAGGGTAATTTACCACCGCGTTGGTCCACCTGGCAAAGGCCTCATCTTGCCGTCCGGCATTGATCAACGCCTGGCCGGCAAGCAGGTCCATTTGCGCTTTGGTGTAATCGTCTTTGGTGCTGCCCGCGATCTCGTCAAATATTGCCAAGGCTTGTTCAGGTTGATCGTTGAACAAGTAGGCTCGGCCGATCTTGGTTCGCACTTTCTCGTTTTCAGGTTTGGTTGCCAGAACCTGCTCATACAACTCGATCGCCTTGCTATATTGGCCAGAAAAGGAATAACAATTGGCGGTTTTTTCCTTGATCTCTGTGGCAAACAATGGGCTCAGTCGGCCAAACATTTCGTAGGCGACGATAGCCTCTTCATACCGTTCCAGGCTGGTATAAATCTCACCCAGCAGATACCATGACCGTTGAGCTTGGATACTTCCAGGGAACTGAACAGTCACTGCCCGCAAAGATTCCAGCGCGGCAGCACTGTTTTCGGCCAAAAATTCAGTTTTTCCAAGCAACCACAAGCCTTCTGCTGTAGTTGTGGTGGTCAGGTCGGCTCGTACCTTGCCATATTCTCCATTCAGAATGAATTGCTCGATCACATTGGTGGTTAGCGGCGGGATCAATGTTGGGTTGGGCAGGGAGGTCGCAGAGGGGACTGCTGTCGGTTCGATCGGGTTTACGGCCTGGATACCTGAATTCGGCGGGGCGCCGGGGGACCCGTTTGGAAGCTCAGTCTGGCCGCTCGATCCATCCAGAACAGATGAAATTGGTGTGGGCAAGTTGGCACATCCGGCTGCAAGAGCCAGGAGAACCACAATTCGCAAGGTTTTAATCATAGAATCCTTATAACCATCGACACAAGGATTGTCAAGCACGCTCGCCAACATCGGGGTTGATCGCTTCCAATACAATCCGCTCAAGGTCTCCATCGGTCAGTAAAGCCGGGTTACCTTTCATGCTGCTGGCGTTTTTGGCAGCCACTACGATTCGAGGTACATCGGCACTGGTAACCCCATAATAACCCAAGGTGGGCACACCCATCCATTGGCAGGCTGTCTCTACCCACCGAATACCATCTTCGGGTAGTATGTTTGCGCTGCCTCCAAGAGCTTGGGCGATGAAGCGAAAACGCGGAAGCAGAGATGATAACTGGGCGTCTGCTTGTGTGGCTCGCAGATTGGCGCGCATTACGGGTGCCAAAAAACGGGCACACAGCATGCCATGTGGCGCGTTGAACATGCCACCGACGGGACCAGCAAATCCATGAACAGCTCCCAGCTTGGCATTGGCCAATGCCAAGCCGCTGAGCATGCTTGCATAAGACATGTCATTCCGGGCGGTAGCATCCTCGCCATTTTGCCAGGCCACCAGCAAAGCCCGGCCAATTCGTTTGATGCCTTCCTCACAAAAAAGATCGGTAAATGAATTTCGTCCGGTGGATAAGTAAGGTTCGATCAATTGTGAGAGTGCGTCCATGCCCGTTGCGGCAGTTACATCCGCTGGCATGCTGTATGTAAGGGTTGGGTCAACGATCGCAACCCGTGGGATCATCAATAAATGGCGCAGGCTCACCTTGAGATTGGTTTGCCGGCTCATCAGTACGGCGTTGCGTGTTACCTCGGTACCCGTGCCGGCAGTAGTGGGGATGGCGATGATCGGAAGCGGGGTGTTCCGTAAGGGCAATCCCTTGCCAATCACCTCCAAGTAGTTCAGTGCCGGGCCAGGGTTGGTAGCCAATGCGGCCACTGCCTTGGCACAATCCAGGCTGCTGCCACCTCCAAAACCGACCACAACTTGGCAGCCAGTTCGGATGGCAAGCTCCGCGCCAGCTTCAGCCTCCTCAATGGCAGGTTCGCCACTTACGCGGATGATCTCGACACCAATGCCGTTCAGTCGCAAGTTTTCGATCAAGGCACTTTGGTATGGCCTGTGGCTTTTGCCGCAAACAACCAACGCCTTTGATCCATACTCGGCAACCACTTTTGGCGCCAAGGCCACCTTGCCTTCACCAAAGTATATGCGCCCAGCGGTAGCGAACTCGAAATTCAATTCCATTCAGCATCGCTGGGAGAGATGTTTTTATACAATGTACGCCTTCGTGGCTCCGACATAAGGGGTTCGGCAGCCAGGCGCCATTGTTCGTAATGCCCGGTTTGTTTATGGCTGGCTTGGGCTGCGGCATCTCGGTAGACTTCCAGCAGGGTGAAATGGGCAGGGTTCTCCGCGTCTTGGTACAGCTCAAAACGCAGCACACCTGCTTCTTTGCGGCTGTTTTGGCAATTTTGGATGGTGGCGGTAATAAACGCATCGACCTGATCAGGTTTAACATTAATATTCACTTCCAGTATCAACATGGTTTCCTCACTTATCAAATTGTTTTCGATCTTAAACTTACCATTCACTGTGGAAGGTGCCCGGAATATCGACCCTTTGATAGGTATGGGCACCAAAAGCATCCCGCTGCGCTTGGATAAGGTTGGCGGGCAATGTAGCTGATCGCACAGAATCAAATGAAGCGATCGCGGAGGCAAAGGCAGGCATTGGGATACTGCGTTCAATGCCGCCTGAAACGACAGCTCGCAGTGATGAGCTGCAAGAATTCAGAGTGCTTTGAATGATCGGAGCCAATAGCAAATGTCGGTCCGATTGTGGTTGTTGCAAGGCCTGGACCAACAACTCCAATATATCGGCGCGGATGATACAACCTGCCCGCCAAACTGAAACAGCGTTGGCGAGGTTTATCTCCCAACCATATTCGCTTGAAGCGGCGCGAATTTGCTCCATGCCTTGCGCATAGGCAAGTAAAAAGGCGGCATAAAGGGCTTCTTCAATTTGATCCAATGTGGGTGAATAGTTGGATGAATTTGTGGTGTTTGGGTATGCTTTTGCCAGCATCCCCCTTAATTCCCGGTTTGCTGATAGGATTCTCGCTTCTACCCCGGCATTTAAAATGGGGACCGCTACCGCAAGGTCGAGGGCATCTTGGCTTGCCCATTTCCCCGTACCTTTTTGGGCAGCCTGATCGGCGATCACATCAACCAAGTGTCCTCCGGTGAATGGGTCTTGTTTAGTGAGGACTTGGGCTGTAAGTTCTATCAGGTAGCCATGCAAACGTCCCTGGTTCCATTGCTTAAAGGCGGCTGCAACTTGGGTATTGTTTGTGCCCAACCCGCGATGTAGCAGGTCGTAGATTTCGGCGGTTAATTGCATCATGGCATATTCTATGGCATTGTGGACCATTTTTACATAATGACCTGCACCGCCTTTTCCCATCCAAGACACACAAGCCTCACCGTGGCTGGTTTTGGCTGCAATAGACTCAAACATGCTTTGCGCAAGCGGCCATGCATTTGGGTTGCCGCCAGGCATCAGGCTTGGTCCATGCAATGCCCCACTTTCACCACCTGAAACGCCACTGCCAATTAGCAAGATGCCCTGTTTGGACAATTCTTCCGTGCGCCGTTGAGTATCCTTGAAGTGAGTGTTACCGCCATCGATGATCACATCGCCAGCTGAGAGGGCAGGAAGCAGCCCTTTTATGGCTTCGTCTACCGATTCGCCTGCTGGAACCATAACGAACACCTTGCGGGGTGTTTGCAGACTGGCAACCAATTCGGCAGGGGAGCTTGCCAGTCGCAGTGTTGGTACGATCGCTTGGTCGATGGCCGGGTCGAAACCAATAACGCTCCACCCGTGGTTTTGCAAGTTTTGGGCCAAGTTGCGACCCATCACTCCCAATCCAACCATTCCGACCTGATAATTTGGTAGTTCTATAGCCATTAGGATCTCTCCGATCAATTGCTGCGGGTTTTTTTCTATATCCAACACTAAAGCCCCGGTGGGCTCTTCCAATATATCAAACTGGCTTTGCAGCATGTCTGGTCCCATAAAATGGCCGGCGCGGGCATCCAACCTTTTACGAATTGTTGCCTTCGAACCGCGCAGGTATACATACAATAGGTCTGGCCCGTCCAACATATCCCGATATTTCTGTTTGAGGGCAGAGCATGCCACCACCGCCGGTTGGCCAATTTGCCGATAGGTATCCATCTTTTCGCGCAGGGAAGCCAACCAGGTAGCCCGGTCATCGTCATTGAGGGGAGTTCCGCCCGCCATTTTTGCGATATTCTTGGCGGGGTGCAGGTCGTCCCCTTCAATAAAACTCCACCCCAGAGCCTGGGCAACTGCAATGCCCAATGTAGACTTGCCACAACCGGCAACTCCCATCATTACCAGAAAAGTGATTTTGGTCACACCTGGTGGTTTGATCGCTGCAACGCTGCCATTTTCCATACCTGATTATAATTCTACCTACAATAAGCCTGCTTAGTGCATCAATGAGAGAAAATATGGCAAACAAAATTGTGTTGATCGGGGCGGGCAGCGCCCAATTTGGTTATGGCACTATCGGCGATATTTTGCAAAGCACGATATTGCAAGGCAGCGAGATCATACTGCATGATATTAACCCTAATAGCCTCGCGGTCGTAGAAACGACCGCAAGAAGTTTTATTGACCAGCACAACTTGCCTTACACCATTAAAGCCACAACCGACAGGCCGACCGCCCTGCAAAGCGCGGATTTCATCATCAGTTCCATCGAAGTTGGGAACCGATTTGACCTTTGGGAGCAAGATTGGCGCATTCCACAGCAATATGGCATACAGCAGGTATATGGCGAAAACGGAGGCCCGGGTGGTTTATTCCACTCCCTGCGCATCCTCCCGCCGATCCTTGCCATTTGCGCCGATGTTATGCGAATATGCCCCAACGCAACGGTCTTTAACTTTAGCAATCCAATGAGCCGAATCACCACCACGGTGCACCGCGCCTTCCCGGGTATAAAATTTGTTGGTTTATGCCACGAGATCGCATCGTTACGGCAGTACCTTCCGCATATTTTGGGTGTGCCGTACGATCAACTTGAAGTACGGGCTGCCGGGCTCAACCATTTTTCGGTAGTGCTTAGCGCCAAGTACCTTGCCACCGGCAAAGACGCCTACCCCGATATCCGACAACGCGCCCCACAGTTTTTTTCGCGGATGCCCTCGATGAACGCAATCGAGAAGTACTTTAAAGAGACCGGTGCATGGCCGGAAAGGGTCGAAGACCTGAGCGGGATGACACTGGAGGCCTGGCCGGAGCGGAAGGTCTTCCAGGTGATATTAGAAAAATTTGGCCTCCTGCCGATCACTTCTGATAGCCATTTTGGCGAATACATTCAGTGGGCTTATGATGTGACCGACCACAAGGGCATCCTCGACTTCTACAACTTTTATAAGGGATACCTTTCAAAAGTAGAGCCAAAATTGGAGTTAAAACTGAAAGAGCGGGTGGTACCGATCATGGAAGGCATGTTAGCCGATTCAGGTACCATCGAGGAGGCGGTCAACATCCCCAACAACGGCGCCATCGAAAACCTGCCAGATTGGATAGCGGTAGAAGTGCCAGCTAAGGTGGATAAAACCGGTTTGCACGCCTTGCGAATGGGCAAGCTGCCGGCTGGATTTGCAGGTTTGCTTACCAACCAGGTTGCGGTGCACGACCTAACCGCAGAAGCTGCCATTAATGGTTCGCGAGCGGTTGCCTTGCAAGCATTATTGGTCGATCCTATCGTCAACAACTATCACGGAATTGAAGAATTACTCGAAACCATGATCGCCTACCAAACCCCTTGGTTGGATTATTTGAAATAATTTGCAAGTCCAAGCAACATAAACAAAAAGACCCCACATACATGGGGTCTTTTGACATTTCAAACTGTTCATTCCTCGTGATGGGTCTCCTTGGGAGCACCGCCCAGCTTGGGGTCGTCTTTGTCCAAGAATTCTTGCAACAAAGAGGGCGCTTCTGGGTGATCGACATGGAGAGCATGATCATAATCACCGGCTGGTGCGGGGGTTTCCAGCTCAAATACAATTGGATTTCGGACCCCAAAAAGGTCAGCGGACTTGATCGCAAATTGTTGAATCTTTCCAAGCACCCCGAAGCGGTATTCCTGCATTTTTAGGCTTTGCCATTCAACAATGGATGCCATAGCGCCGCCGACACGTGCTTTTTCGCGGACAATACGGTGAATATCTTTTGGATCTCGTTTTCCGCCTGGGATCAATAACAATATATTGGCAAAAAGGATAAGGACACTGAAGGTTATCAACACCACCCAACCCCCTTCGGTCCATTTACCTACAATTTGTCCAACAAAAACCAAGGCAGATAAACTTCCCGCAAATGTGGCCAAGCCTACGCCCCAGGCACGTTTTCTGCCGGTAAAAGTAACACTTATGTGTTTGCGGATCGCAAACCCCATTACTGTGATCGGCATAAATACGCCTACGCCGTAAAACGGAACTGCAGTGCTGGTTTTTCCTTGCACAACGAACATAATGATTACAGCCAAAATAAATCCGGCGGTTACCGAACGGGTAAATGTACCGGCAGGATTTCGGTAAACTACGATCTCAGGGATCTCGCCGATCGCAACATCGCGCCAGGCGGTGGCTTGAAGGTCTTGCATGGCCGTCATACTGGCGGCAGCAAGCAAGAACACCGCCAGAATTTGGTACACCCAAAACAATAATGGGCCTTCCGCTACCACACCACCCGGTAAAGGAATGGTGATGTTGCCACCCAATTGTTGAAAACCAATGTGAGCCAGGTTACCAACCAAGGTACGGTTCATTGTACCGTCGTAAACATCGAAGCGGATGGCGAAGGCGGTAAGCAGATACGTGGTGATACCGCCATAAAACAGGAAGGAGGTTTGCACCATACGGCCGATACCGCTTTTGCCGCTATAGTATCCCCACAACCATTGTAATTTCTTCAAGTGTTTTTTGCCCCAGCGAACAAGGCCAAAATCTTCATCCTTGACGAATTGGATGCCATTTGACATTGCCTCAAGACCTGAGAGCGCTACCATACCCTTCATCGATGCGGTCAGCATGTGATAAAGTGCTTCCCAAATACTGGCAACCGCGTGTGGTGTTTCGGTAGGTGGTATGGCTTCTACCCCTTTTGCGTGGGCAACAAAGAGGCCAATGAACATCACAACGGTCAGCATCACGAACACGCCAAGCAAGGTGAACACGACTGCGGCGCTTTCTCCACGACCGCGGATTGTAAGCCAATAAGTAATTGAAGAAAGCAAAGCACCTATTAAAAAGTGCAACCACCAATACTTGCCATATAACCCCAAGATTGAGAGCATCTGATCGCCGCCTGAAAGTGAAGAAACGACAATAGTAAGAACGTAATCTTGAATTAGAACTACCGCCACCACCAAGGATAGACCAGGGGTCAAATAGCGCATGGATGCAGTATATGAACCACCGCCTTCATTGAAGATCCCCAGCGAGTACATATACAAAAAGCCGAAGGTAACATTGGCTACAGCGATCACAGCGGCGGTGAGGTAACCGTAACGCTCCAATCCATACGGGTGCAGGGCGTGCAGCATCTCGCCCGTAGCGTAAAAGTAGGAGGTAAAGTAATCTACACCGAACAATGCCACCGCGGCCAACAAGCCGATCTGCCCGGCGCCGTGCACATGGGCGTCTTCCTGCTTCTCTACCGGAGATGCCTTGTAGGCTAAAAAGACAATGACGATCAACAAACCTATTGAAAATAACATAATTTCACCTGATGTACGGGTTAACGCAGGAACGCGTCGTGAATGAGCAGCAAATTTAGGATCAGATGGCTGCGGGTGGATTTATTAAGCCGGGTATCTTGTTCGGCCTTGGCCAGTTCTTCGCGCACAGCCCTTACCACAAAGGCTGGCACAAATTGGATCCGTCCTGCCGGAATAACTTCAAAATTACGATTCCGCAGTTCCAGCGATTGGTCATCAAAATATGGCATTGACAAGGACAGGCCCCGGTTGAGGGTTCCTGCTGTGGCACGTTGCTTAACCGCTTCAATGATCTCGTTGGTGCGATAGGTGGCCAATGCGCGGCCCTGGTTGATGAGTTGGCCCAAGATGCCATAGCGTTTGCGTTGGTATTCCTCATCCGCAACGATGTACGGCGCAATGGAACTGGCGCGGTGCAAGATGGCCACATAGTTTTGCATGCTGCGCAAGTTTGCGTCAGCCTCGCCAACAGTGCCCAAAATTCGGCCGCTCGGTTCAAAAGCTACCCATTGGGGTAAAAAGAAAACACGTTGTGCCGGCACAAATGGAGTTTGAAGTTCTCCGCGGTTTGTGGGTTTATCGCCCTCTTCGGCGATAGCGTCACTGGCTTGGGTGATGGCTGATTCAGGATTGGCATCTGTAGCCGGAATGGTCGGGATTGCTTCATCAGGCAATGGAACATATTCCACCACCTTGCCAGCGGGTAAAACATGGTGAACCAAATGGGTGGCGGTTGCATAGCGTATCAATCCGCCGCAACCAGAGATCGCCGCGTCGGGGTTGTGTTCCATTTCTGCCATTTTATGGATCATTTCGTGCAACAAGTCCCTTTTGCCAAAGACTGACAAGGCATTGCCAATTTTTACATCACGTTGGCCTGATGGCAAACTGACCTCGATAGGGGTTTGGACGTTTCGAACAAACAAGGTAACACGGTCTGGCAGTTGCACAGAGATACTGGTCCGGTTGCGGCTGATAGCATCGGCGATCAGTTTTGCCTGCTGCTCAAAAAAACGTTGGTTGAGAGTTGGCTGCGCTTCAAATAATTCGCGGTGCCGGACAAATTCCGCTGAGATGTGGTCCGCTGGGTTTGATAATGTTGCCATAATATCCTTTCTTTGGGAACGATAATGCTTTAAATTCCCAAGGGTTTATTCTATATCGGTTTTACGACGAAGGCATAAGCCGGCAGCAAGATAACACCCACAGATGTCAAGAAAACATCAAGGAATTACCTAATTTCCTGAGGCAGGCTCAGCGGTAAAACGATACCCAACTCCGGGTTCGGTTCGGATACGTTGTGGCTGGGCTGGATCCTGCTCGATCTTTTTCCTCAGGTTACTGACATTCACTTGCAATAGGTGATGCCCGTCAGAATAATTGTCTCCCCACACTTGTTGCAAAATGAATTTGTGGGTTAGCACCTTGCCTCGATGGGCAATGAATAAACGCAACAGATCATACTCATTGGGGGTTAGTTGGGTTGCCACCCCGTTGATGCTGACAATCCTTGCAGCCAGATCTACTTTTAACCACCCATCATCGAAAAGGGCATCGGAGACACCTGCCTGTTCGGCGCGGCGCAATGCAACTCTGATGCGGGCCAATAATTCGCCAGTGCCAAAGGGTTTGGTTACGTAATCATCCGCGCCTGCGTCTAACGCGGCAATTTTGCCAGATTCATCTTCACGAACCGACAATATGAGGATCGGTGTTTTGGTCCACTCCCGCAATCGTTGGGTCACAACGATGCCATCCATGTCTGGCAAACCCAGGTCCAGCAAGATCAGATCAGGATGGTGGGTAGCTGCCGCCGCGATCCCCTCGGCGCCGGTAGAGGCTTCGAACACATGGTAACCTTGGCCAAGGGCTGCAATTAGGAATTTTCGAATCGCTTTCTCGTCATCGATCACCAGAATGCGTGCTTTATTAACCGTCATAGAGATTATTATACCGGCAGCTTTACCACAAAAATCGCGCCACCTTCTGGGCGAGCAAATGCGCTGATGCTTCCACCGTGGGCTTCCACAATTCCATGGCAAATGGCCAAACCGAGACCTGTACCCTTGGTGTCTGATGTATTGGTTCCGCGGGTGAATTTTTCGAAGATCTGTGCTTCCTCACCGGGGGTAATGCCGATTCCGCGGTCCATTACGCGGATCTGTATCGAGCTTGCAGAGGATTCGGCTTCAATTTCAATCTCACTGTCCGGTTGGCTATACTTCAGGCTATTGTCTAATAGATTAACCAAAACATGGGTGATCAAAACAAAGTCCAGGTTTGGAGCTGGCATATCAGGGCTCATCCTGACACTAAAATGGCGCCCTTCAGCCCTGGTTTCAATCTGGCTAATGGCGGTACCGATCAGATCGCTAATGTCTGTGGTTCGTTTTCTCAGCTTCAAAGCCCCCGATTCCAAGCGAGCCATCTCCAACAGGTTTCCGACCAACTGGTTTAACCTTTGGGCTTCGGCAAAAGCATGGTGAACCAGTTCAGTAAACTGGCTTTTTTCTTCCCGGTTTGTCTCCGCATCCAACAGGGAAAGTGCGCCGGTGATACTTACCAATGGTGTACGCAATTCGTGGGAGATGGAATTCAGCAAGGCGTTTTGTAGTTTTTCGGTTGCCTGCGCCAATTTCAGTTGTTTAGCTTGTTCTGTAAGCTGAATTCGTTGCAAGGCCAATGCTGCCTGGGTGCACACAGCGCTAAGTATCCGCAACTTCCCCAGGCTAACCGAAGCCTGGGGTTGGTTCGGTTTAAAACTGAGTACGCCTACGACCATATCGCTGGCGCTCAGCGGATAAAACAATGGGTCTGAGGAAGCAAGGACGCTGGATGAGCTGCCACCGGGTTCGTTATTGCGAAAGCACCAATCTGCCCAACTTTGCTCTTGAGCGTTAGGGGTTTGGCCGGGGCTTGGGTATACCAACAACATGTTAGACGAGCCTGGCTGATACAAGCATACATCGGTACCAAAATCCAATACAAGGTGGCGTTCCAGTACAACGCCGACCTCCGAAACCTCCTGCGCCTGGGCAAGTTCTTTACCCAGCGAATATAACAGATTGGCGTCCTTTTCTCGTTCTCTTGCTTCAAAATGATTAAACCGACGTTGCGTGGCCAGTGCGCTAATGATGATACTGGTGAGGATGAAGCCGATCAGGGTTAGCAGGTACTCGCTATCATCAACTTCCAGCGTAAAGCGAGGTGGTACAAAATAGAGGTCGAACACCAATACACCAACAATTGCAGCCAAGATCGCCGGTCTTCGACCCAGCATCAGTGCGGATAGTAAAACGGCCAACAACAACGCCAGCATGATGTTGGCAGGAGCCAGATAGTTTTCAAAGAAGGCGCTCGTGGCTGTGGCAATACCCACCAGCGCCAATGCTTTTAAATGGTCTGCAAGCGAGTTTGTGGGGCTATCCTGGGTGGGGGCAATTGGCGGATGACCGTGCCGGCTGATGATGACAAGATCAAGATCGGCATGTTCCCGCAGTAATACGCCCGGAAGGTCCTTGGCCATCCAGAATGATCTTTTTTGACCACGTGAGAGCATGATCGTGCGGGCATTGATCCGACGTGCATACGTTGAGATCGCATCGGCGATAGAATGTACGTCCTCGTCAGCGTAAAGCAACACAACCTTTGCGTTACCATATTCGGCTTTCTGCAGGGCAGCCTTTAATCGTTGTTGGGTACCTACGGGCTTTGCCAGCTCGCTGGCTGTCTCTACATTACAAACATCCCACTGCATTCCATTCCTCAGCGCATAATGCTCACCGGCTCGCACCATCTCATCCGGGTCCGCGTTGCCGCCGACGCACACCAATAATCGTTCCAATCTATCGGCTTTCAATCAATCAGTGCACGTTGAAGTACTGAAGGGCATCGTTATAGATTCTCAACGCTTGCGCCACGGGATGCCTTGCAAACATAGATCTCTGCAGTGAGCCCGCTTTTTTGGTTATAGCGTTGTGCAAGTTGCTGGGCGAAATGGTTGGCGACCTGGGCATGAACCAGGTTGACGGTGCATCCGCCAAAACCGGCACCCGTAAGGCGGGCACCGATGTAACCCTGCAGATCTTTTGCCAATTCGGTCATTAAGTCCAATTCCGGGCATGAGACCTCATATAAGTCTCGCAGGCTTGCGTGGCATTGTTCCATTAGCCTGCCAAAGCCATCAAAATCGCCATTTCCAAGCAAGGCGGGTGCGCTTTTTCCTCGCTCAATCTCGTAGACAACATGCTCTGCGCGCTTTCGCGGGGTTTCAGGAAGGTAGGTTTTAAATTTTTCGAACTCAATTACATCAACATCCCGCAAGGAATTGATCTTTGGTAAATGATGCTTTAGGACTGCTACAGCTTCCTCACATGCTTCCCGGCGTTTATTGTATTCTCCACTGGTCAATTTTCGCCGAACGCTGGTATCGGCAACGACGATCGCCAACTGGTCGGAAAGGGGTACAGTTTGCCATTCAAGGCTGCGGCAATCCAGCAACAATAGGTGGTTCTCCACGCCACAAGCACTGGCAAATTGGTCCATAATGCCGCAATTAACCCCAACATACTGGTTTTCAGCTTTTTGGCCGAGTTTTGCCAATGCCATCGGTTCAATATTCCATCCGCTGATTTGTTGGTATGCGACCGCAAAACTGACAAGCACACTTGCCGATGAACTAAGGCCGGAACCGCGTGGTATGTTTGAGCTGAACGCCCCAACGATCGGCTTTGCTTCCAAACCGGCATCCTCCAGCGCCCATGCCACACCGGCAGGGTAATATACCCAATCGCGTAGCGGGTTACCATCCAGGTCACATTTATCGCCCAAAGTAAATTGGGAGTAATCCGCTTGCTCATTGAAATCGGCGGCCAAAATATGGTTGCAGTTATCTTCAGAGGGGGAGAAGGCTAAAAAGGTAGCCCGATCGATGGCGGCTGGCAATACGAAGCCGTCGTTGTAATCCACATGCTCTCCCAACAGATTCACCCTGCCGGGGGCTATCGCCAAAAAGCGCGGTTCTTTGCCAAACTGTTTTTGAAACGCGTCGACCGCTTTTTCTCGTGGGTGCATGGTGTCTTCCTTATTATGTTTTGTGTTCGGTATAAAAATTATAACGGATGAGAGGCATCAGGATGTGTATCCCGTACGGCGCAGCTTTGCCAAGGGTACGGTTTTGAGGTGCTTATTCGCCAAAAAGTGATCAGCCAGGTCATTTGTTCCATCAGGTCAGCGATCAATGCGTCCATTTGGGCAGCCATGGCCTGGCAACCGGCTGGGTTAGGGCGTTGCTCATGCGCCAAAAAACGCCGATACGTGGTTTGAAGAACATCGAGATCTTGAATTTGTCCTAAGAGTTGTTGGTGGTCATGCATCGCTTTAAAAACTGTTGTGGGTATACCTTCGTTTTCAGGCAATACCTGTGTCGCTAACTCCGTGGTGTACCGAAATTTTTTGAAAGCCACCCGATAAGAGTGGATTGTGTCTGGGTTGGCCGGATCTATTTGCTCTTGGCGGCGAAGGCACTTGGCAAAAGCGGCGTCTGCCATCTTCAGCGATCGTAATGGGTCGGATCGCCGAGTTTTTTTTGAGGCTTTTGCAAACAACGCTGCCAATGATTTGGGACTTGGGCCTGGTGGCTTGGGCTTGGCAAAAGCAACCTCGGCGATCTGTTCCTGCTCGCTTGCCTGCCTGCGCAACCAGTCGGCAAATTGCCTATCAGAATGCAATGGGTGTGCGGTATCTGCGATGCTGGCGGCCATTACTTGGGCGTCTCGCAGCGGGTTCAGCATTTTTAACAACCCCGCCAACTTAACCTGAACCTTGGCAACCCGTTTGGCAGGCAGGTATCCCTCACAAAAACGCAACGCGGCCGATAACCTTCTCGCCGCTACCCGAACATCATGGATCGCCTCCTCGCCAGGTTTTTGCCGGCATAGCTCCATTTGCGATAGATATTTTTGTGTGCGGTTGGTGACCATTTCGTGCAACTTTAGTTCCGTCATGCAAAGCGCCTTTACGCTAATATCTTGCTTTTCCATTTGTGGTAGTATTAATAATTGTAATCCGAAAGGAAACCTGACCAGAAAGTAAAAGGAACTATGAATAGATTAAAACTAACTTCGATCATTTTGGCCCTCTCGCTGGCGATCTCTGCCTGTGGTGCCGGCGCCAGCACGCCAGACCCTACCCAAACCTTGCAAGCGGTTTATACCGCGGCGGCTGTTACTATGACGGCCCAAGCGGCATTATTCACGGCTACCCCATTGCCGTTGCCTACTGACACCAACACCCCTGAGCCTACCGCCACCGCGGCGGTGACCAACACCCCTGCAGCGGCCATTATCCCACCGGCAAACCAGGCTACCGGAGACCTGAGTGCTTATCAGGCAGACGTGACCATTCCGGATGGAACTGTAATTGCAGCTGGCACGGCATTTACCAAGACATGGCAAATGTATAACAAAGGGACAACGACCTGGACTACGGGTTACCGGATTGTCTTTGTCAGCGGAGAAGCGATGAGTGGCGCATCCACAGCATTGGCAGCCGAAGTAAAACCTGGGCAATCGGCGAACATATCCGTAAATATGGTTGCGCCGGTTGGAAGTGGAACGAAGACTGGTTATTGGCGTTTACAAAATGCATCGGGAACCTACTTTGGTGACCAGGTAAGCGTGCAGATCGTGGTTGGTGGTACTGCTGGCCCAACCGCTACGGTAACGCCAACGGGTACCGTTGTCGCAACCGCCACAACCGGGTCCAGAACTGTGGTTGATTACACTGTGGTTTCAGGGGATACCTGTATGGGAATCGTAACTGCTCACCCGCCAATGACCAAAGAAGAACTTTTGGACTTAAATCCTTCCCAACCTGATCTTTGCCAAAAGCTAAAGGACTCTTCGTTGTTGGGTACGACCATAAAAATCTACCAATAACAAACGAAATCAATAACTTTTCCAAATCAGGGCTATCCTTACCGATAGCCCTGTTGCTTAAAAAGGATACCAAATGAAAAAGAAACTGATCGGTTTACTTTTATTGTTGGGAGGGCTTGTTCTTGCCATTGCTTTGGCAACCCGTGCAGCGCCCGCCGAGCCGCAGGCACTCGCACTGTTGGAAGACCCATCCATCACCCGCCAACCAGGTGGATGGCTGCACATACATCCGGAAAAACCACTTGGGATCGGTTTTGTTTTTTATCCGGGCGGCAAGGTCATGGCGGAAGCTTACCTGCCGATCTTGAATTTGGTAGCTGAGACTGGCATTGATGTTTTTTTGACCCCCATGCCGCTTAATTTGGCAGTCTTCAACCCGTCCGCTGCCCGCCAAGTCCTGGATGCCAACCCTGCCATCCAACGTTGGGTGGTAGGTGGGCACTCACTGGGTGGTGTGATGGCCGCTGATTATGCCCTCAAGGACACTCGCGTTGGCGCTTTGGTTCTGTGGGCAGCATATCCGGCCGAAGCGGGCAGCCTGGTTAACTCAAATCTGTCGGTTCTTTCCGTATATGCCAGCCAGGACGGTCTCTCTACCCCAACAGATATTGCCAGCAGCGCAGCTTTGTTGCCCGCAAGCGCCCAATTTATTTCGATAGAAGGCGGAAACCACGCCCAATTCGGAGCATATGGCAAGCAAGATGGTGACGGTATCGCAACCATCAGCCCAGCTGACCAAGCCACTTCCGTTTCCTTGGCAACCTCTGAATTTATTTTGTCAATTTTTACACCCTGAACCCAACCCTTGGTTATGACAAACCCAAACCACAAAACTCAAAATGTAGTGGTGATAGGTGCTGGCGTCGGAGGGTTGACCACAGCCACTATCCTTGCCAAACATGGGTTGGATGTGACCGTATTGGAACAGCAGGTTTATCCGGGTGGTTGCGCGGGCACTTTCTTCCACAAAGGGTATCGCTTCGATGCTGGCGCCACCCTGGCAGCGGGTTTTTACCCCGGTGGGCCAATGCCAATGGTTGCTGAGGCAACTGGGGCAACCTGGCCAACTGAGCCTGCAAGCGGCACTGCGATCGCGGTTCACCTGCCCGATGGCTCAGTCTTCCATCGGCCTGTAGGCGATGGAGAGGTAGAGGCGGCTGCTCAGATGTTTGGAAAGAGCGGGGAACGTTTTTTTACCTGGCAACAAGCAACCGCGGATCGGATGTGGGATCTGGCGATGGCACTACCAACTTGGCCACCGCAATCGGTAACCAACCTGATCGGCAACCTCATCCCCAAGGCAGCGCAATGGTTTCTGCGAAACCCCTCCAACCCCGGTGTTGTGGATGCGTTTTTACCAGTATCTGCCCATTTGCCAAAACACGATAACATACTTCGCCTATTGGTAGATGGCCAATTATTGATATCAGCCCAGCAAACCAGTGATAAAGTAAACGCATTATACGGCGCATCAGCCTTGGACTTGCCCCGTCGCGGCGTAGCCCATTTGCGCGGTGGCATGGGAGCAATTTCCCAAGGGTTGGCACAGGCCTTGGAAAATGCCGGTGGAACCTTGCGATACAGGCAAAAAGTCTCCCGCATAGAACGTTTACCCGGAGGCAGTTCCATGGTACATACCCACAGAGGCGAGATTTACCACGCTGACATTGTGATCGCCAACCTGACACTTTATGATCTGGGTCCATTGTTGGGGGACATGCGAACAAAAATGCCGCATGGCATTGCCAACGGGTTTGGCGCTTTTGTTTTGCATGTGGGAGCGCGAGACCACCCCAATTGGGCCAGGCTGCCTTTGCACCAACAAGTGCTACGAAAACGCCCGCTGGGGGAAGGCAACAGCGTTTTCGTCTCCATTAGTGATGTGAAGGACTCCAGCCGAGCCCCACATGGGCATCGCGCGATCACGATTAGCACGCACACCAACCTTGCCAAATGGTGGCATTGGGATCAAACAGACCCGAACCGATATGCTGAGGAAAAGCAAAAATTGGCCACAATTATGTTAGAACATAGCGAATGGGCCTTGCCTAACCTTCGGCAACAGGCGCAATTGGTGATGCCAGGCACGCCCATCACGTACCAGCGTTATACCGGCCGTGCATTCGGTTGGGTAGGCGGGTATCCGCAAACTTCTTTGCTCAGTTCGAGGGGGGCAAAAGCAGGGAAAAACCTTTGGCTGGTTGGTGATTCTATTTTTCCAGGACAATCAACCGCCGCTGTTGCGCTCGGGGCTATGCGCGTAGCTAACGAAATTATCAAAGATATTAATTACAAGAGGTAGCTTGGGGCCGGAGCGTCTCTGAAATTAATACGCGCCTCTGCCGCGTAGTACGATCCAAAAGGTCTTCAACAAAATGTAGATATCCAGCCAAATGGAATAATTTTGGATGTAATACTGGTCGTACTCAGTATTGAACATTAACGGTTTGTCGCTTCGGCCATTGACCTGCCACCAACCGGTAATACCTTGCGGAATGGTGAGCCGCACCCTTTGCCAAGGCAAGTATTGCGCAAATAGCCTGGGTAATTCTGGCCGGGGTCCAACCAGGCTCATTTCGCCGCTGAGCACGGTAAAAAATTGCGGTAGTTCGTCCAGGCTACTTCTTCTCAACCAACGGCCAAGCTTGGTAATGCGAGGGTCGTTAGCGTTTTTTATAGCTGGGTTGACTGTTTCCTCTTCGTCATTGTTAGCTTTGGGCCGCATGGTCCTAAATTTTCTGATCTTGATAATTCGGCCATTTTCTCCAACACGAGATTGGGTCAGAATCACAGGGCTTCCGTCGATAAGCCGTACCAATAGCCAAATGATGGCCATTACGGGCAGGGCGGGGACCAAAAAAAGGCTGGTAAGGGTTAGATCAAAAACGCGTTTTGCTAAACGTTGGTTGGGGGTTAAAGCGGGGGTCTTGATATCCAACAAGGGGATATTACCAATAGAACTGCTGGTTGTGTTGTGCACGGTTAGGTCAAAAAAGTCGGGGATGATAGAGACCTTTACAGGCAACACGGAAAGCAATTGTATGGCGTATGTGATGCGTTAATTGGCATATCTTGGCAAGGCAATGAAGACATGATCCACTCTTTTATCTCTGATTACAAGCGGCAATTGGTCAATATTTCCCAACACCTCGGCAAAGCT
>SXKT01000027.1 GCA_005778035.1 Chloroflexota bacterium | reverse complement strand
TGGCAGATGGGTGAAAGGTCCCGGCGCGGATTTGTTCGATGCGATTAAAAAGGCATTGGGAGATCTACCGATCATCGCTGAAGACCTCGGTGAGATCACACCGGATGTAGTTGAACTGCGGGATCAATTTGGCCTGCCTGGCATGAAAATACTCCAATTTGCATTCTCCGGACCAGATAACCCCTTTTTACCACATTTGTATCCACAAAATTGTGTGGTTTACACCGGAACCCATGATAACGACACCTCTTGGGGATGGTATATGAAAGCCCCCGAACATGAGATCCGGTACTACCATGAGTATCTCAACCGTGGGGCGGAGGATGTCCCGGGCGATATGGTCAATACCATATGGTCATCAGTCGCGATGTTTGCCATAGCGCCCATGCAGGATCTGCTTGGTCTGCGATCCGAGGACCGGATGAATTTTCCCGGAAAAGTTGGTGGATATTGGGCCTGGAGAATGAAACCTGGTTCTTTCAATACCGACGTGGTAAACCGTTTGAAAAAAATAAACTGGGTTTATTACCGCTAAGAAACAATAAGGAGCCGAAAGGCTCCTTATTGTTTCTGTTGGTCTGAGCTCGGTGGCTGGTAGGTTGCCACGAGAATTCCGCCCAAAATCAATATACCTCCCACCACAGTGAGAAGGGTGGGTGTTTCGCGAAACACAATAAATCCCAAAATAGATGAACCAATTGGTTCGCCTAATAACATGATGGAGACCATGGATGCCTTGACATACTTTAATGCCCAATTAAAGGACGAATGGCCGAACAATTGGGGTACCAAACCAAGCAGGATCAACCAAATATAAGTAATATTCGCATAGCCGATAATTTTTAATCCCAGGAATAAAACCACGCAAGTGGAAAAGATGGCAGCAAGGCCGTACACCAAAAAAATGTAGGGGATGAGCGGCAGGCTGCTTCGTAATTGACGGCCGATCATTATGTAACCTGCTGCCATCCATGCGCCTACCAAAGCCAAAAAATTACCGAAAAGCGAATTGTCTGCCCAAAAATCGGCGCCTATCGGGCAGGTGAGGCCATTTTCCCAGTAGCACAGGTCAGAAACGCCGATCACAATACCGCCTGCCAAGGCTACAACCATCCCCAATACCAACCAAGTGGTACCTTTTTCTCGTAATAAAAATGGTGAAAGCAACGCAACCCACAGCGGTGTAGTGGTCACCAACACAACTGAACTTGTGATAGTTGTATATTCAAGCGAGGTGATCCAGCTGAAAAAATGAAGCGCCAAAAAAATTCCCGAAGCTAACGCAAGAAGCCATCCACTTTTAGGCAGTTTTCGTAAATCATCCCGGTATCGATAAATTACAACCGGAAGCAATGCGAGTGATGCAATAACCAACCTGGCAGTTGAAATGATCATCGAATTGACATTGTCGGATTGGGCATAGCGGATGAATATGGATGAGGTGGATACAGCGAAAATGCCGAAAATGATCACAGCTGCAATCGAAAACTTGGAAGGGGAGGCATTCATATAAATTTTTTACATTCTTGGGTTATAAATTTGGATACAACATGTCGGCATTCAGAATTGCTACCGACACGTATTATAACAATAACAAGGAGACAAAATGCCATTTGAATTAGCCCCTCTTCCGTATGCTTATAACGCGCTCGAACCGTTCGTTGACGAACGAACCATGCAGATCCATCATGACAAGCATCACCAAGCATATATTACCAATCTCAATGCCGCTATTGAAAAAGCACCAGAACTTGCAACCTGGAGCCTCACCGATCTGGTGGCAAAATTGGGACAAACCCCCGAATCTGTTCGCGGAGTGATCCGAAACCATGGTGGTGGCCACTGGAACCATGACTTCTTCTGGAATGTTATGGCACCCGCCGGTACTACCAAGGCAACCGCAAAATTGTCATCCGCAATCGATGCCAATTTCGGCTCGCTGGATAACTTTAAAGCTGAGTTTGAAAAGTCCGCGATGGGCAGGTTTGGTTCGGGGTGGGCCTGGCTCGTCTCTGATTCAGCCGGCAAACTTACGGTCGTATCCACCGCCAACCAGGATAACCCGCTAACAGATGGATTGACCCCGGTTTTGGGTGTGGATGTTTGGGAGCACGCATATTACCTGAAATATCAAAATTTGCGCGCCGAATACCTCAAACAATGGTGGAATGTGGTCAATTGGGATCAGGCATCCAAAAACCTCGGGTAAGGTTGTTCGAGCGATCATGTGGCTGATTTCATTTGACGTTATTGCCAACCTCGGCTATAATCGTCACGCTTGAAATCAGACCAAAAATAGCTTGTTCATCAATTGAGGAGTATGTAATGCCACCACAACCAAAGAGAAAACACTCAAAGGGTCGACGCGACCGTAGGCGCGCTCATGATGCAATTCAGAGCATCAATCTCACCGCGTGCTCCAATTGTGGCCAGATGAGACAACCGCACGTTGTCTGCCCTTCTTGTGGCCACTATAAAGGCCGAGAAGTTGTCGAGATTGAAAAAGACAAAAAAGCCTAGTTAGACAAATTGATCGCGCCGAGTAAAAACCGGCGCGATTTTTTTAATCATTCGGAGGGTCCATGAGTTTTTTTGATAATTCTTTTGCGATGGTTTTTCCGGGTCAAGGGTCGCAATCGGTAGGAATGGGAAGGGATTTTGCGAAAACCTCCAGCCGGGTTGCTGAGATGTTTTCGCAAATGGACCAGGAGGCTGGGTTCAGTTTGTCAGCCTTAATGTTCGAAGGGGATGCCGCTCTCCTGTCAGAAACCATCAACACACAACCAGCACTGTTTACCCATTCGCTGGCCAGTTTTATGGAATTTCGCGCATTGACCGGCAAGACGCCCGCCTATGTTGCTGGCCACTCGCTTGGCCAATTAAGCGCCTCTGTCGCGGCAGGCTCGTTGCCTTTTTCCGACGGTTTGAAGTTGGTTTTTACCCGGGCACGACTGATGAAACAGGCAGGCGAAAAAAACCCAGGCAGTATGGCGGCCATATTAGGCTTGGATATTAACGCATTGGAAGCAGTTTGCAAGGATGCATCTGGTGATGGAAAAGTTGTTCAGGTGGCGAATGACAATTGCCAGGGGCAAGTTGTAATTTCTGGCCACAAGGAAGCGGTGGATGCCGCTTGCTTGGCAGCAAAAGCTGCCGGCGCAAAAAGAGCTTTGCCTTTGGCTGTAAGCATTGCCGCCCATTCACTATTGATGGATTCAATTCAGAAAGAATGGAATTCGGCTGTGGATTCCTTTGCTTTTGTTTCCCCAAAGGTCCCAGTCATCGGGAATGTTGGCGCAAGCCCTCTTCTAACTGCCGAGGATATTAGGAATGATTTAAAATCCCAAATGCAGAGCCGTGTTCGATGGACAGAATCAATTCTCTGGCTAAAAGGGAACAATATTTGTAACTATATTGAAACTGGAAACGGCGCGGTGTTGGCGGGTTTGATCAAAAGGATCGATCCAGATGCCTTGGTGATGCCTGCTTCAACCCCGGATGAAGTATCCGCGATCGTGTAGGAGATACGATGAAAACATTATTAAAATCAGTTCTAATTTTGCCAATGGTTTTTGTGTTTGCCGCATGTTCAGCCAGCGCGGGCACCCAGTCACCTGACGTAGTGGCCGAAACCGCCGTTACAGCAGTGGTTGTGGAAACAGAAGTTGAACCCACCAAAACTTCGGCCACGCTTGAACCAACCAGCGCTCTGCAATCTTCGGAAGAGCTGGTATCGTTTCAATCGGATGTAATGCCATTCTTCATGGGTTACTGTGCCAATTGCCACGGCATCGAAAGGGTATCGCGAGGGCTCGATCTGCAAACTTATGAATCTGCGATGAAGGGTTCGCAAAACGGAGCCATGATCATCCCCGGAGACGCACTGAACTCTCCTTTGGTAAAATCGATCCTGGCTGGCAAAATGCCGAAAAAAGGACCGAAACCGTCGGAAGCAGAAGTTGAGCTGCTGATGCGTTGGATAAACCAAGGAGCGCTAAACAATTAATAAATAAAACGGACACATTTGTGTCCGTTTTATTTTGTCACAGTTGGATGTACTGTTCAATCTCTTGCTCGATCATCGCCAGACTGTCATCCCAGAATTTTCGTTCTTCAATATTGATGCCAAATCGCAGCGCTAATTCTTCGGCACTGGCCTCGCCGGTTGATGAAAGCAAGGATGTATAGTCGGCAAGGAAGCTTGGTCCGCGTTGCTGGTATATTGCATACAAACCTTTGGAGAACAATAACCCGAACGCGTAAGGAAAGTTGTAGAAGGACAAGCCTGCGTAATAATAATGCGGTTTCCAAGTCCA
Source organism: Chloroflexota bacterium (assembly GCA_005778035.1). Classification (GTDB taxonomy): domain Bacteria; phylum Chloroflexota; class Anaerolineae; order Anaerolineales; family Villigracilaceae; genus UBA5195. The sequence goes on along the minus strand of SXKT01000027.1, from coordinate 8,638 downwards.
GGCATACCGGTTGAGGTGGTTATGGTCGAGGGAATTACCGTATGCTTTCTTTTGAGCGCGTTCCATTGCGTCGCAGATCTCATCCGCGCTTAGTTCAGCCTGTTCGCGGCGTTCAAAGATCTCTTTCTCGAATAGGAAGCGGGAATAAATATCCACGATCACTTGGCCGGAACCTACCAGGCTGTTTCCCAAAATATTCAGGCGCTCGGTTTTATCGCTGGTTTGCTTCAATAACGCTTCAACAATGATCGTCTCACACATGATCGAGGCTGTTTCAGCCAGTGTCATTGGGGTGTCTTGTTGGAATTCGGTTTTGTTTGCCTTATAGGCGCATTCGTTATGGAAGGCGTGTCCTAATTCGTGGGCGATCGTACCGACCTGGTCCAGTGAGCCATCAAAATTGCACAAAATGCGGCTTTCTTTTTTTCCTGGAACACTCATGCAAAAAGCACCACCATGTTTGCCATCTCTTTGTTCGGCGTCGATCCAATTTAATTGAAAGGCACGCTTGGCAAAATCAGATAACTCTGGCGAGAAGGAGTTGAAGTGTTGCAAAATAAATGCCTCGGCTTCTGGCCAGCTGTATTTGCTGGCAGAATGGCTATCGGGAGCAAAAATATCCCACCATGCCAATTTTTCCTTGCCGAGCCTTTTGGCTTTGCTCAAGAAGTAGCGCTCAAAGGAAGGCAGACTTGCTTCCATCGATCCAATCATTGCTTCCAGTGTTTTTCGCGAAATTCTGGCACTATCTATTGCCGAATGAAGGCAATCTTCCCGCCCGCGGCGTTTGTCAAGTGTATTGGTAGCCCCTTTGACGCCATTTAAAGCCGCAGCTAAGGGTACTTCCACAGTTTTCCAGGCTGCCATTTCAACTTCGTAGGCCTTTTTTCGGGTTGATTCCTCTGGATGGCTGCGATAATTGATCAGCGCAGGCATTGGGATCTTGTTAATTTGCCCATCGACTTCAAAATCAACCGCAAGCTGCGAAGTAATGTTGCCTTGTAATTTACCCCATGCCGAAGCGCCAGACAATGCCAATTCGTTTGCCAATTCTTCCATGGCAGAAGGCATCAGAAAACTCGCTTGCTCCCTCAGGTTTCTTAACGCAAAAGCATGGTCAAAGTTAACAGGATCACCAGCGATGAGGGTTTCTATTTCGGCTACGGTTTTTGATCCAATCCATACCTGAAAATGCAGATGCAGGTTTTGGACATCCAAATATAACTTTTCGAACGCGGAATTAAGCCGAAGAGCTTCCTGGTTTCGGGTATCAGTGGTGATGAAGGATTGCAGGTAGGCTCTGATGGTGCCGCCATGCTCAAAAATTGAATTGAGGCTGGTAAGGACTGCGGCACAATTTTGTGCCGTGCCTTGATCTTTCAACCTTTTTACCTGCTCATCGCAGTTGGCAATCATCCCAACCAATTTGTCAATTGCGTGGCCATATTCCGGTGATGTAAGGCTGGGAAAAATTGTGCTTACATCCCAGCGAGGAACGATTTCTTCTGTCATGAATGCCTGCCTTTAGCTTATAGAATGGGGGCAATTAAAAAGCCCAGAATTGCCAAAATCACGCCGAGATGGAGGAACAAGTCCACCTGGCTTGGCCAAATATCGGGTACGAAAAACCGCAGAATCAGATTGAGGATGGTCAGTGCCAAGCCTGCCAGAGGTAACAACCCTTTGCGTTCAGCCAGGAAATCAGAGCACTTATCGATCCAGCCTGAAAATAAATCAAGCATTTTCGGGTTCCTCGGTCTCAAGTTTTGCTTCCTTTGCCAAAAATGGCGCATAACGGGTGTATAAACGGCCGGGGATCTTGCCAGCAATGCGAACTCCACCCCTTACATGGGTGATCTCTTCCACCTGGCCCGATTCGTGGAAAACGGAGATCAGGTTGCCTTCCTGATATGGCAAGAAGAGGCGGATCGAGACAAAGTTTTCGTATAATTCGTCTTTTACCTGGTCGATAAGCGCAGCCAATCCATCGCCGGTTTTTGCGGAAACACGCAGCGCCTTGGCAAAAGGTTCAAAATTGAAACTGGGCGAGGAAGACAATTTGTCGATCTTGTTCAATACCACCACCTGAGGTATATCGCCGGCGCCGATCTGCTTTAAGGTTTCACTGACCGATTGATATTGTTCGATCGCGTTAGGGTGGGAACTATCCACAACGTGCAGTAGCAATTCAGCTTCGGTAATTTCTTCCAAGGTAGCGTGAAAGGCTTCTACAAGGGTGGTAGGCAGTTTTTGGATGAATCCCACCGTATCTGTGAATAAGCCTATGTTTCCACCAGGCAAGGTTACCCGCCGGGTGGTTGGGTCCAGTGTGGCAAATAATTGGTTGGCAACATAAACGGTAGAATTGGTCAATTTGTTGAGCAGCGTGGACTTGCCTGCATTGGTGTATCCGACCAATGCAATGGTAGGGATCTTGGACCGTTTCCGTTGGGCTCTGTACCTTTGCCGGTGTTGGCTTACTTTTTCCAGCTCCATTTTTAGGTGGGCAATCTTCCCTCGTATCTGGCGACGATCTACTTCCAATTGTGTTTCGCCGGGGCCTCGAAGGCCTACACCACCTACACCGCCAGACCTGCCGCCACCTCCGCCACCCTGGCGGGCAAGGTGGGTCCATTGGCGGGTAAGCCGGGGCAAGAAATATTCATATTGCGCCAATTCCACTTGCAGAATACCTTCGGCGGTATTTGCATGCTGGGCAAAGATATCCAGAATGACCGCCGTTCTGTCCAACACTCGCACCGCTGGGAAGAGGATCTCTTCCAGTTCGCGTTGGTGTCGTGGGCTGAGTTCGTTATCAAAAATAACGACCGCAGCGTCCGTTTCAGCGCACAAAAGTTTCAGTTCTTCTACTTTTCCGCTGCCCAAATAGGTTTGAGGGTTGATATGGCTTAGTTTCTGGGTCATCGTGCCAACTACTTCCAAGCCGGCTGTATCTGCCAGCAAAGATAATTCGGCAAGAGATTCCTCGATCGGAAGGTTAACTTTTTCGCCAGCGATCTCCGCGCCTACCAAAAATGCCTTTTCGGTAGGTTTGATGGTTTTTTCTAATGATTTTTTAGACATTTCGTTTTGCCTGTGAATTATGGCACTTGTGTGGCGGTATTGTTTACCCAATGGCAAACTGTGTTTCCAACCGCTTTTAAAGTGCTCGTTGATATATTCTCTTTCGTATCGGCCAAGGTATGCCAGTTGGGGTCATCCAAGCCTATAATATCCACCGCGGGTATGCCACGTTCAACAAATGGAATATGGTCATCCAGGACCGAGAATTTTTCGGCCTTGATAAAATTATTTCTGTATCCCAATTGGTGGGCGGTCTCCCAAATTTCTGTACTTACAGCTTCATTTGAATTCACCTCGTAATAAAAACGGGCATCTTTTGCCCCTACCATATCTAACAATACCATCTTTGTGGGGCTTACACTCATTTTATCAACAAATGCACGTGACCCCAAAATCCAATTCCAGCCTGGGATATTGCCTTGGTCTTCCAAATCAAAAAAAACCAATTGGATGTTGTTATTGTCCATCTGGATACAGTTCGCCAACTCCAACAGTATGGCAGTGCCAGAGGCTCCATCATTTGCTCCAGGGACCGGCAGGATTGCTTTTGCCGGGTCAGATTCTTTGTCCGCAACCATTCGGCTGTCATAATGGGCTGCCAATAGTATTCCGCCTGGTTTGCCGATGCTTGCGATGATGTTGGTGCCGGTGATGTTGTTGTAAGTGAAGGTCTGTTCGGTTACTACCCATCCAGACTCTGTCAAATTTCCAGCAATGTAGTCCCTCGCTTTTTGGTGCGCATCTGAATTTGGAACCCGCGGACCGATCGCCTCGAGGGCGCTGATATGTCTGAAAGCGGCCATTTCATCAAATATGCCATCCTCCGGTCGGTTTCGGTTATAGAGAAAAAATGCTGAAACCGATACTGCCATGGCAAGTAACAACCCAATTTGGATACTTTTGCGGTCAGGCAAGATCATGCTGTCCCAGAAATTCCTTCATTGCATTGTTTGCCCTTGCGCTATAGTGGGTAGCGCGATCTCGTTTGCCCCCCTTTTGAAGTTGAGGCGGCAATGCCGGTAAAATGCCAAAATTTGCTTTCATCGGCTGAAAAGTTTTAGGGTCGGTATGGGTGATGTAATTCAAAAGCGAACCGACCATTGTTTCGACTGGAAAACATAAAGGTTGATCTCCAAAAGCCATTCTTGCGGCGTTGATACCGGCGACCACGCCCGTGGCAATATTGCCCGCGTATCCTTCAACGCCCGTGATCTGGCCAGCCATAAAAAGGCTCTTGCGGTTGTTTGCTTGCAAGGTTGGCTGCAAAACATCAGGTGCGGAGATGAAGGTGTTTCGGTGCATTTGTCCATACCGCGCAAATTCGGCATTCTCCAGCCCCGGAATCATCCTCAGTACCCGCCGTTGTTCTGGAAATGTCAGATTTGTTTGAAACCCTACAATATTATAAAGATCCCCTGCAAGGTTTTCCTTGCGCAACTGAGCCACTGCGTAAGGTGGCCGCTCTACACGCGGGTCTTTAAGCCCAACTGGCCGTAGTGGGCCGTAGAGCAAGGCTTTTTGGCCACGGCTGGCGATGATCTCTACAGGAAGGCAACCTTCAAAAAAAGCATCATTTCCCGCGTCCACACCGGTTTCAATCGCCAATTCAAAATCTTTGAGTTCGATGCGCTGGGCAGAAGTTAGAGCTTCGAAAAAAGAGAGGTAATCGGCTTTGTTGTGGAATGGCAAATTGATGTAGTCACCTTCAGCGGCGCCTTCTTCATCCCACCGGGATGCGCTATACGCGGTCTCCATATTGATCGACGACGCTTCGATGATCGGTGAAATGGCGTCAAAGAAATACAAATTCTTTTGCCCGCAAAAAGTGGCCAAGGATTGCGCCAGCGCTGGCGAGGTAAGGGGGCCGCTGGCGAGAATGATGATCCCTTCATCAGGGATTTGTTCTACCTCCTTGCGGACGACTTCGATGTTTGGATGGGCTTCAATCGCTTCGGTGACCCGCGCCGAAAACAATTCCCTGTCCACCGCCAAGGCGCTTCCTGCTGGCACCTTTGTTTCATCAGCAATGGAAAGTAACAAGGAACCCATTGAACGCATCTCGTCTTTTAATAAACCAGACGCTCTGTCGGAAAGATTGGAACCAAGTGAATTTGAGCAGATCAATTCAGCAAGTCCATTACTCCTGTGCGCACCAGTTTCCCGGCTTGGCCTCATCTCGTATAGAGTTACTTTGCAGCCTCGATTGGCCGATTGCCAGGCTGCTTCACTGCCAGCAAGCCCACCGCCAATAACGGTAATAGTGTTGTTCTTTATATTGGCCATAATATTTTTAACCAGATTACTTTCGTCCTTGCGTATAATTGATTAATTATGAAATGTAATTTTGGCCAAGGTCTATAATGCCAAATTCACGGTGGCAGTTTATCATCGATGCGACCCTGGTGGGGATGGATGCTCAGGCTGATTTGGGGGCTCTGTTGGCGTTGGATGCGGAAGTTTCGGTCAAGTCTTTTTCAGACCTTTCATCCGATCAAAAAATTGACAACAACGAAGCCATCCTCATCCATAATTTTACGGCAATTTCAGAGGCTGCTGGCCAACTGTCTCGCCTTCGCCACAACCTTCCAAACTCCCTACATTTTCTTTGTCCAAATTCATCCGCCAGGCCAACTATCGAAATTTGCTCGCATGTGGATGGTTGGATCTCTCCATCCTTCAATTCCGAATCAGTAACTGCCGCAATTATCCATTCCTTAAAAAAATCCCAGACATTGGCTGAAATTCAATCACATTTGTCCCGGTGTACCATATATCAAACCGGCTCCACGTATGATCCCTCTCAATGCCAAGCGGTATTTTCTTACGTAGAAAATTTGGCGGCTGGATTAAAGATTTCGATTGTACACGAAAACGAGGATAGGACCGCATCCAATGGGTTGGAGATTGTTGCTGAAAATTGCCATTTTTGGTACCGATTGGGTGGACAATTAAGAGGGCAGGAGCTGATCATTGAGTTCGCTACCCGATACCCCGCCAGGCAAGAATGCTCAATTGCATCCAATTTGTACCATTGGTTGGCCCACGAACTCACCTTGTTCGATTTTGATTCCAGATTGGCAGGATCGCAAAAGGCGTTGATCCAAGCCGAAAAATTGTCCGTGGCGGGCCGCCTTACCGCGTCAATCGCGCACGAGATCAAGAATCCTTTACAAGGGGTGAGAAACTGCCTGCATTTACTCGGTATGCCCAACCTTACCCCTGAACAGCATGGCCAATACTTAGAAATGACCAACCAAGAGATGGAACGGCTAAGCAATACCGTTCAGCAAATGTTGGAGTTTTACAAACCAAATCAGGATTTTAAGCCACTGCAGGTTCTTGAAGTTTTGGAGCATACTATAAACCTGACAACGTCTCAAATGGCCGATGCCAATGTAAAGATACGCACCATATGGCCACCCAAGATTCCGCTCATCCTGGCAATTCGCGACCAAATAGAGCAAGTCTTATTGAATTTGCTACTCAACGCCAAGGATGCCCTTGTTGAAGGCGGTTTGGTTACAGTTAAAATTGAAGTAAGCAAGCCGTTTCTGGCGATCGTCGTTGAGGATAATGGTCCGGGTGTATCCGCTGAATTGCGCGAAAGCATTTTTGAGCCTTTTGTAAGTACAAAAGGTACCTCGGGCTTGGGATTATCCGTTAGCCACGAGATCATCCGCAATCATCACGGCACGCTGGAATTGATGGACCCGATACCCGGGGTTGGGGCACGATTCAAGATCATATTGCCCATCAAAACATGAAGAGGAGCAAAAGATGACACACCACATTTTGGTCGTCGATGATGAACCTGTTGCCCGGCAAACGTTGACGGAGATCCTAAAAATGGAGGGATTTACCGTCAGCAATTTCGGCAATGGCGAATCCGCCCTGGAATTTATCCGCAACAATTCGGTAGACCTGATGTTGTTGGATATAAAAATGCCCGGCATGAACGGGCACGAGGTGGTTCAGGTGGTATCTCAGATCTCTCCTGATACCGAGATCATAATGCTTACGGCGTTCGGTTCAATGGAATCGGCAGTTGAAGCGTTACGGCAAAGGGTACACGACTACCTGATCAAACCTGCGCCGCCGACCCAAATCATCGAAAGCGTGAGGAAAGGTATTGCCCGAAGAGAAAAACGCCTGCAAGAACTTGAGGAGGAGGGCTCGCCAAACCTCTTTATCCATCTCAAAGATGGCACAACCATCGATCTGAGCCGGCGCAAGATCTCCAACCAATCAAATACTGAATTATTAACCCCAGCAGAAGGACAATTGCTGAAGGTTTTTTTGGAAAACCCTGGAAAAGTTTTCTCGCATCGCGAGATCGTATTACTTGTCCAAGGGTATGAGGTCTCAAACAAGGAAGCTCAGGAGATCCTTCGACCGCTGGTCAGCCGGCTGCGAAATAAACTGGTAGAATTCCCCAACCTTTTTGAAAGGGTGGTCAGTGTGCGTGGAACCGGCTACGTATTTGAAAAAGAGAATTGATTATTGGGACCGTTAATGATAACCATGAATAACAATCTCGAGAAGATCCGCCAATCGCCAACGGTGGCGATGGCTGATAAGGTGCTCAACCTCAAAAGCCAAGGGATCCCGATCATTGGCCTGCAGACTGGCGATCCGGATTTTGGCACCCATCCCGCGATCACACAGGTTGCGCTATCGATGATCAATGCAGGAAAAACCCATTATGGACCCAGCCAAGGGTTCATCCATGTGCGAAAAGCGGTATCGGAAAAACTTAAACGCGATAACCAGCTGGAGTATGACCCTCACAGTGAGATCATCATTACACACGGGGGCATCCACGCTTTTTATATAGCGTTGCAATCGGTCGTCAACCCCGGTGATGAATTCATCATTCCAGACCCAACTTGGGCCACGCACGCCAATATGGCCAATTTGCTGGGTGGCAATGCGGTAAGGGTGTACGCCCCGGCAGAGAATGGATTCTTGCCATCGCTGGCAGGTTGGGAGGCGGCGATCACCGAAAAAACCCGTGGCATCATCATAAACTATCCTTCCAACCCCACAGGCATGTACCCAAGTGTCGATTACCTGGCAGGATTAGTGGACCTTTGCGTAAAACATAATTTGTTGATCATAAGTGATGAAGTATATGAAAACCTATACTATGAAGAGCATCCTGTAAGTGTTGCCTCCTTGCCAAACGCGCGGTCAAGAACATTGGTGATAAATAGCCTTTCGAAAACCTACGCAATGACCGGATGGCGGGTGGGGTACTTATGCGGCCCAAAAGAAATGATCCAGAATGCTCTCAAAGCCAGCCAGCATTCCATAACCTGCGTCGCACCTTTCATTCAGGAGGCGGCCGGTTTTGCGCTTGCAGACAGCCAAATGCAGCAATTCGCATCCGCAATGCGCGACCAATACACCGAAAGGCGAACCCTTGTATTGCGCATAGCTGAAGATTTTGCGAGTGACAGGTTGGTGGCAACTGCACCAAGAGGTGCTTTCTATTATTTTTTGGATCTGCGAAAACCTATTAATGGATGCCGGAGTAGGCACCGTTGCGGGTTCA
>SXKT01000026.1 GCA_005778035.1 Chloroflexota bacterium | reverse complement strand
GGGTCTTGAGCCAGGGATCGACTGTTCCCTCAGGCTGTGCGCGGATAGAGGCATCTCGGGTGGCACTGGTTCTGTTGAAGAGCAGGTTCCCTTGTGGGCCAACGTACCGACGGTTCGAAGCGACTCTCTCTACCTGCGCTTGTCCCTGAAGATTGTACCGCCTCCTACTTCCCTGAATTTAAACGCGTAGCCCTGGAAATGGTCAAAGCTCAGGGCGGCATCTTTGGTTGGGTAAGCAATTCCCAGAACGTTATTAAAGGTTTGGAAGAAGCTGGAACTAAATAGCAAGGTTTTGTTAGTTTTGTTAGTTTGATCTTCCTATCTGAAACGAGGTTAGCTTATGACAAACACAACAGTTAAAGATTTTAAATTACCTCTTTGGGTGCCTGGCGACTGGAATGCATTTTTTGGCTTGGGGATTAATAGCCTGACCAATTTATTGGTTCTTTCCGGATTATTGCTTGGCGTCATCCAAATGCCATCTGAGATTGTATTTGGACGCATTATCCCAGCCGTTGGTTTGATGCTTGTAATTAGCAACTTGTATTACTTCTTCATGGCCCGCCGCCTTGCTTATAAAACAGGGCGGACAGATATTACAGCCATGCCAGCCGGACCCAGTGTTCCACATATGTTCATTGTGGTGCTGGTTATTATGCTGCCAGTAAAAATTGCAACCGGCGACCCTGTCTTGGCCTGGGAAGTCGGTCTTGCCTGGGCATTCATAGAAGGACTGATCAATATCAGCGGTGCATTCGTTGCCCCCTATATTCGTCGATTAACACCACGCGCGGCGTTGCTCGGCACGCTGGCAGGCGTCTCAATCGCCTTTATCGCCCTGCGTCCGGCGCAACAGATCTTCATGACTCCCTTCATTGGATTGATCGGTTTGGCAATTGTTTTTGGCGGCTGGTTCGCTGGGGTTAAGTTCCCGTTCAAACTTCCCGCAGGTTTGGTCGCGATTTTGGTTGGTACGGCCATTGCTTGGGGAACGGGCGTGATGAATATTCAGGGATTGCAGGAATCACTGGCACAAGTACAGCCCGGTTTCCCCTTGCCCGCGATCGATCATTTGCTCAAGGGGTTCCAAAATATCGCTCCCTTGCTGGTTACAGCCATTCCATTTGGTGTTTATGACTTTATAGAAGCAATGGATAATGTTGAGAGCGCGGCCGCTGCTGGCGATGAATATGATGTTCGAGAAGTTGTGCTGGTAGATGGCATAGGCTCGATCTTCGGCACATTACTCGGTTCCTGTTTCCCCAATGCGGTTTATATCGGTCATCCAGGCTGGAAGGCAGTCGGCGGTCGTTCAGGATATTCGCTCGCCACCGGTATTTTGGTAATGACCGTGACATTGCTTGGTCTGATTCCCGTTCTGCTTAGTATCATCCCGCTTGTTGCTATTCTCCCCATTCTGCTATACATCGGCGCACTGATAGGCGCGCAAGCCTTTCAATCAACCCCAAAACACCATGCTCCAGCTGTCGTACTGGCCCTCATACCTCACTTTGCCGCATGGGGGCAAGGCCAGGTAGATGGAGCGCTACAAGCAGCAGGTGCGAACGCAGCAGATTTGATGGACAAGATGGCTCTCAATGGCGTTTTTTATAATGGGCTGGCAATCTTGGGTGGCGGAGCGATCTTAAGTGGCCTCATCATTGGCGCAATCGCAGTGTTTCTGCTTGACCACAAGCCAAAAGTGGCGGCAGCGTATGCTGTAGCCGGCGCCATCCTTTCCTATTTCGGGTTTATCCACGGGTCCCAGGTCGGCATCGGCGTTTCTCCGCTGGTCGCTCTTGGTTACTTGTTGATGGCCACTTTATGTTTTGGTTTTCACTACCTGCCTTACGAAGACAATACTGTTGTAGAAGCAGGTTAATTCAATGGAATTTCCCCTGAACGATAGGGTGAAATAAATAATTTATAAGGAGAAACAAGAATGGCAAATGCAAAGAGTTTACCCAAGTTGTGGGTTCCTGGAGACCTAAATGGCTTCTTCGGGCTCTGCACGAACAGCATCACCAACACCTTGGTGGCTGTCAGTTTGATGCAGTTTGTTATCGGCTTCCCGAAGGAAATTCTCTTCGGAAGAATTGTTCCCGGCCTGGTGTTGTCACTGGCTGTCGGTAACATTTATTTTGCTTACATGGCATATAAGCTGGGAATGAAGGAAGGACGTGACGATGTGACCGCAGTGCCTTATGGCATATCCGTCCCGCATTACTTCCTCGTCACCTTTGCCATCATGCTGCCTCTCAAGATCAGCGGCGCAGACTTTAATTTGATTTGGAGCGTTGGCGTAGCCTGGTGCTTTGTACACGCCCTTGTTGCTACCATTGGTGCGTTTATTGGACCAACCATGCAACGATTGACCCCCCGTGCCGCTATGCTTGGTACCCTTGCCGGCGTCGCAATCACGTATATTGCCATGGGTGCAGCTTTCAGTGCTTGGAATGTGGCCTGGCTCAGCATGGTTTCTTTCGGCATCATCTTCGTTGGTTGGTTGGCGAACGTACAATTCCCTGGCAAAATTCCCGCTGGGCTTGTGGCCGTGATCCTTGGCATCATCTTTGGCTGGGCCTCTGGATATATGCAGATCGGCACACTTCAGGCTGCCATTTCTAACGCGTCGATCGCTATTCCGCTGCCTCAAATCCAGGTTTTGTTGGCTGGCCTGCCTCTGGTTGCGCCTTACCTCGTAACTGCCATCCCGCTCGCAATCTACCTGTTCCTTGAATCTCTCAACAATGTAGAATCTGCCATGGCCGGCGGTGACAAATACGATACTCGCGAAGCCATGCTTGCTGCAGCCGGTGGTACTTTGGTTGCTTCCTTGTTCGGCTCGCCTTTCCCCACTTTGATCTACATTGGTCACCCAGGCTGGAAATCCGTTGGTTCACGTGTCGGTTATTCCTGGCTTACCGGTGTCACCATGTTCTTGCTCGGGGTTCTGGGTTTGTTGGGCATCCTTTCCGCGATCATTCCTGTCGTTGCTATCCTTCCCATTCTGGTTTATATTGGCATCCTCATTACCTCTCAGGCATTCAATGCCAGCCCGCGCCGTCACGCGCCGGCAGTCGCAATTGCCATTATCCCTTGGATCGCAGATTATGTGATCACGCAAGTGAATAACGCCCTAAGCGCCGCAGGTACAAACGCGGGAACCTTGGGACTGGATGTTCTTGCAGGCGCTGGAGTATCGTATGGTGGCATGGCTGTACTCGGTGCCGGATCAATCCTCGTTGGTATGATCCTCGGCGCAATCGTTGCCTATGTGATCGACCGCAATTGGAAAGGCGCCATTGGTTATACATTATTTGGCGCTGCGTGTGCCTGGGTTGGTTTTACCCATAGCACCAAACTACGTTTCTTCCCCGAAGGGCCATTCAATTTTTCTGACCCGTCCTTCAATGCTACTTGGGGACCTGTTGTTGGCTATGTTGCCATGGCGGTGTTGTTCGTTATCATGATGAATTACACCAAAAACGATCCTGCTCCTAAATTGGAAGACTAATTCCATTCAACAATACAGCCTGGGGTATTTGCCTCAGGCTGTATCCTTAAAATATGCAATTACAAGCTGTTTCCATCGGTTCGGCAGTCCCTCAGAATAACTTCAACGCTACGATACAAAGCCTCTTTGTTTCGTCCTTAAATTTGCGCCTGGATAATTACGACAAATTAATAACCATCCTCGTCTCAGATCATTACGATCTCCCACAAGGGATCCGGGTGAATCAGACACTTCCAATTCAACCTTTAAATATTGGCGGGGCCGCAGTATCAAGAGGCGGGATAATTCGTTTTGAATCGTCTCCACTTGCCATCGATTTGCGAGGGGCGAAAATTTGGGGAGGGAAATTACCGCGCCTTAACGGACCCACCGAACAAGCATGGTCCATTATCTGGCAAACACTTAACGCAGGGCAAATCCAAAGTAAGTCAGATCTCATTGCAGAAGAACTTTTTCAACCAGATCATGCACCGCACCTTACCCGAAACCTCTCTATGCCAGTTCGCGGCCTTATTGCTGCCGCTGAAAGATTTGACCCACACGCCTGCACAGACGCTGCAAAGAAGATGATTGGACTGGGTCCTGGCGTAACACCTACCGGCGATGATATTTTGATCGGTTTTATGGCCGGCTTATATTGCATGTTGGGCTGTAAAACAGATAGACTGAATTTTATTGAAGAATTTGGCAAAGGATTATTTTGCTTATCAAAAAAGACCAACGAGATTAGCCGAACCTATATCCAACATGCCATCAAAGGCGAATTCTCAAGCAGTATGGTCGGATTGATCGAGGCAATCCGTGCAGGTGATGAAGGCAGACTGATTTGTGCAACAAAAAGTACCATGCAGATCGGGCATTCCTCTGGGATGGACTCGATCACCGGTTTCTTAGTCGCCCTTGCTGCATGGAATTCGACTTCTTTCTATACAAAATACAAGGATTGAATTATGGCAACAGCACAACGCATCATCAAAAATCTATATCGTGATTCTGTATCACTCATGCAGTTCTCCGAAAAAGTGCGAGAACTGGATGGAATTAGACAAGCTTCAGCGGTAATGGCTACCGAGAATAACATCAGCTTACTGGTTGAGGCGGGTCTGCTCTTGCAATCTGTTCCTGCAAGTCCGAATGACTTAATGATCGTTGTTGATGGAAAAGATGGAGCATCTGTAGATGCGGCATTGGAACAAGCCGAGGCAATGCTTAAAGCCAAACCAACAAACATGGGAGATAGTGGTGTACAAAATATGCCACCACGCAGCATAGAGATGGGGCTCGAAACCATGCCGGCTGCAAATTTTGTTTTGATATCAACACCAGGTGAATATGCCGCGGCAGAAGCCCGCAAAGCATTACATCTTGGGTTGCATGTCATGATGTTCAGCGACAACGTAAGCATTGAAGAGGAGATTTCTCTTAAGCAGTATGCAAAAAATAATAATTTGCTTGTGATGGGACCTGACTGTGGAACCGCGATCATTAATGGTGTTCCACTGGGATTCGCAAATGTGGTCCGCCGGGGCGATATCGGAGTTATCGCGGCTTCTGGAACAGGTTTGCAGCAAGTGACATGTTTGATTGACCGTCTGGGAGGCGGAATCACTCAAGCAATCGGCACAGGTGGACATGACTTGAAGTCGGAAGTTGGCGGTATTACCATGCTTCAAGGAATAGAAGCGCTTGCAGCAGACCCAAAAACCAAAGTGATCCTGTTGGTATCTAAACCACCTTCACCAGATGTGATGAAAAAAGTCCTGGAAAAAGCGGAGGAAAGTGGCAAGCCTGTGGTTGCGATCTTTATCGGCGCTGAACCTGCTAATGTGACGCAAGCAAATATTATCGGCGTAAAAACTTTGGAAGATGCGGCAGTCGCGGCAATGAACCTGTCTCAGGGAAAGCAAGTTGGAGTTTTTTCGAATGCGTTGCCTGCCGAATATGCATCGTTGGTAGAACCTTCCACAAAAAAATTGATCCAGACACAAAAATATGTGCGCGCTCTATTTAGTGGTGGAACATTCTGTTACGAAAATCTTCTTTTGATGAGTGAATTGTTGGCATGTGTCTATTCCAACATCCCATTAAAAAAGGAATATAAACTCAAGGATGTCTGGAAATCAACCGAACATACTGCGATAGATCTTGGTGATGATTTATTCACGCAAGGAAGACCGCACCCAATGATCGATTTCCGTTTACGGAATGATAGGATCATCCAGGAAGCCAAAGACCCATCCACAGCGGTGATCCTTCTGGATGTAGTGCTGGGGCACGGTTCTAACATGAATCCCGCGGGAGAACTTATTCCCGCCATTCTTCAAGCGCAAAAGATAGCAGCAGAAGCGAATCGACAAATTATTTTTGTAGGTTTCGTTTGCGGCACAAGCACAGACCCGCAGAACCTCACGCGACAGGAAGAGTTATTACGGGATGCAGGTGTGATCTTGACGAAGAGCAACGCCCAAGCCGCACGTCTTGCAGCGGCAATTGTGAGTGGGAGGTAATCATGGTCAACAAACTTTTTGAACAAGATTTGCAGGTGATCAACATTGGATTAACTTCTTTTGCCGATGCTATCGATCAAACAGGCGGAAAATCTTTGCAATTAGATTGGCGTCCGCCGGCGATGGGCGATAAATTTGCGGGAACGCAGCTTGCCAAACTGGTGAACCAGCCTGAAGTTGAAGCTGCGAACCGAGTCGCTTTTGAAAGGTTTTTATCAGCTCAGCCAGTATTGACTGGTGTCGGCAAGGCAAAGGATGCAATTCCTAACTTTGGATCAAGAACCATTCTTCATTCTGGTCCACCAATTGAATGGACCAGAATGTGCGGGCCAATGCAAGGCGCTGTCATCGGCGCGATCATATTTGAAGGCTGGGCAACCGATCAGGAGTCAGCGCGGAAACTTGCGTCAAGTGGCGAAATTGCATACTCCCCTTGCCACCACTACGGCGCAGTTGGGCCAATGTCCGGTGTCATTAGTCCATCTATGCCGGTCTGGATCGTAAAAAATCTGGACCGTGGCAACATGGCGTTTAGTAATTTGAACGAAGGTCTGGGCAAGGTTTTACGCTTCGGCGCAAATGATCCATCCGTGTTGGAAAGACTTAAATGGATGGCGGAGATACTTGGTCCCGCAATGAACGCAGCTGTCCAGCAGATTGGTGGAATTGAATTGCGTCCGATCATCGCCCAGGCCTTGCACATGGGAGACGAATGCCACAATCGCAACGCTGCAGCTTCTTCCATTCTGTTCAAGAAACTGGCTCCGGCACTGCTCAAAACCGACCTCACTCAAGCCACTATTACCAAGGTATTAGAGTTCATCGCAGGCAATGATCATTTTTTTCTCAATATTTCAATGGCTTGCTGTAAATCGATGCTTGATGCCGGGCATGGTGTAGAGCGCAGCACTTTGGTAACAGCGATGTCGCGTAATGGTGTCGATTTTGGGATCCGCATGAGCGGTACTGGGGATGATTGGTTTACAGCACCTGCCCCAATGGTGAATGGATTGTTCTTCCCTGGCTATACACAAGCCGATGCAGCTCCTGATTTGGGTGACAGCGCCATTACCGAGACCGCAGGAATTGGCGGGTTTGCAATGGGAGCCGCTCCAGCTATTGTGCAATTCGTTGGTGGAACACCGCAAGATGCAATTGCTTACACACGGGAGATGCTTCATATCACATTGGGAGTACATGGCGGTTTCACACTTCCTCCATTGAACTTCACAGGTTCCCCAGCTGGCATTGATGCCCGCAAGGTCGTGGATACAGGGATTGCTCCGGTGATCAACACTGGCATTGCCCATAAAGACGCGGGCGTGGGGCAAGTTGGTGCAGGCATTACCCGTGCTCCGCTCGAATGTTTTACACAGGCTATTAATTCAATCGCAAAATTATTCTAGGAGAAGAACATGGGAAGGAAACGAAAATTGGCTGTGGTGGCAGTTGGCGGAAATGCTTTGATCCGTGAGAAAGGCAAGGAGTCGTTACCTGATCAATATGCGGCGGTGTGTGTAACAATGCCCCATATTGTTGATATGATCCAGGATGGATGGGATGTCATCATTACCCACGGAAATGGTCCGCAAGTTGGCTTTATATTAAGGCGGTCGGAGTTAGCGTTGAGCGAGGTACATCCGATTCCTTTGGATTATGGTGGTTCAAATACTCAAGGCTCCATTGGCTACATGTTCCAGACCGCTCTCCAAAATGAATTCAAACGACGCGGAATGCCCAATCAGGCAATTGCAGTTGTAAGCCAAACTTTGGTCAATAAAAATGATCCGGCTTTTAAAACCCCAACCAAGCCGATCGGTTCGTTCATGGATGAAAAAACCGCACTCCAACACCGAGATGTCGACAACTGGTATGTAATGGAGGATGCGGGACGAGGTTGGAGACGAGTGGTTGCTTCCCCAACCCCCGTAAAGGTACTTCAACAGGATGCAATTATGTCCCTTGTTGGAAACGGTTACACTGTTGTGGCTGTCGGCGGCGGCGGGATTCCTGTTATTGAGAATGAGAAAGGTGAGATCGAAGGTGTTGAGGCTGTGATCGATAAAGATTTGGCATCAGCTTTATTCGCATCCAGTATCGATGCGGATTTGTTCCTGATCTCGACAGAAGTTGAAAAAGTTGCGATCAACTTTAACAAGCCCAACGTTCAATGGCTCGATAAGTTAACGATTGAAGACGCAAAGAAACACCTGGCAGATGGTCAGTTTGGAAAGGGCAGCATGGAACCAAAGATCAAAGCCATTCTGAGTTTTTTGGAAAACGGCGGTCGTCAGGCATTGGTCACCAACCCCGATAATATGGTGCGCGCATTGCGCGGGGAAACAGGGACTCATTTCTCAAAGTAAAGGTTACCTTGCCAGTGCTTTCTATGCCAAAAATGTTTTTTGTGAACCACCAAACAATTTACAAACAGGTACGTGCAGATTAAGCGGAATTTTTCTGAAGACTATTTGAATAACTCTCGCTGGTTATGTCCTGAAACCCAGACCGAGTGGAGTTTGTTTATTGGTCCTTTTTTCCCAGCCAATTCAAGAGGTTTACTCCTCCTGAATTGGCTGGTTTTTGAATTGTTAGTTCCTAAAAAAAGATCTCGGAATGAATGACTCTGGTTCATCATATTTACCCATCATTGGAAACCAACCAATTAAGGCACAAAAAATCCCTCATCCAATAATTTCCATAATGGGTTGTAGATACCTCCGCCTTTTACTCCTTTAATTTGGCTTCCTAAAAATTTGCGCAAACCAACATTGATCATTGAAATTGAATATCACCCAATGAAAGAGTAGAATGCTTGGTATCAAACCAATAGGTTATCAAACTTGCAACCAGCCATGGACCTGCCACCACAACCCAATGCTTGGTAGCTTTCGTGGGTGTACCTACGTCAAGGAGTTTCAACATGAGGAAAATCATCGTTCTTGAACATATTTCTCTGGATGGCGTCATTCAGGCCCCGGGAGGGCGGGATGAGGATACCAGTGGTGGATTCAATTTAGGTGGCTGGATTAGCCCATATACAGACCCCCAACTTGGATCGGAAATTCGCCAGCGTATGAATAGCCAGTTCGACTTGTTGTTGGGAAGGCGAACATACGAAATGTGGGCGAAGTATTGGCCCCAACATAATGATATTTGGCCAGCCGCAAACAGTGCAACCAAATTTGTTACCTCCAACACTCTCACGGCTGGCAATTGGCAACCAGCGACGATACTTTCTGGTGATGTTGCCAGCCAGATCGAAGCGCTAAAGCAACAAGATGGGCCAGACCTGCACGTCTGGGGCAGTAGCATCCTTGTTCAATTCCTGATGAACAACGACCTGGTGGATGGATTTTGGTTTGCGATCTATCCGGCCATATTGGGTAAAGGCAAGCGCTTATTTGGTGATGGTTCCATTCCCGCTTCGTTCTGCTTAACCCAATGCCTTGCATGCGTAAGTGGCGCAATTGTCGCCAACTACCAGCGAACCAACACACCCAACCAATGATCGCCCTTGGAAACTATCCAGTTACAACGGATAAAATATTCCGATGATTGATGGGAACTGATCTTCTGGTAAGGTTCATTTTCGGTGCAATCCCTAACCTTTGGGTAACCATCCTAAAGTATTTCGTTCAGCCCATCGTTCCAATACAAAAATACACCCTTCATAGCCCGCTTTAAATCGCAAGCCAGTACCCTGCAGGCTGCAGCGTGCCTTGTCCAGCACCTCATGTCGTGCTACGATGGATATAAGGCAACTTAGCATTCTTTTGCTTTAAAGTGACCGGAGGTACCAATGTTTAGCCCAAAAGGTTTTCGCGCATTGGCTGCCATCATCGTGTTTTCATTGCTGGCTCTGGCGTGTTCATTGGGTAATATTGCGGCGGATGTGGCAAGTAGCGTCTCCAAAGAAATTTCCTCTACCGAAGTCGATGACAGCGGCGCCCCTGCTGAGCAAGGGGTACAGGACCAACAAGCGCCACCTTCTATCAAAATACCTGTTGGCCCACCAACACCCACCCCATTTGTTTATGACGGCCCATTGCCCGATGCGGGCAAAGGTGGTGTGTATGGTCGAATCCTGTGGAATGGCCAGCCAATTGAGGGCCTGGAAGTTAAATTATGCGACGAGATCAAGTTTATTGGTGGTTGCAGTGGTGCGGAGTACCCAACCCGAACCGGCGTTGATGGTGTTTACGTGATCGTAAATGTGCCACCGGGGGGATATGGCCTTACCTACAAAGCCTTGGAAGGTGAAAGTTGGTTCTTTATGACCAGCGGTTTCTTAAATGCGCGAGATTTTGAATTGAAGGCGGGTGAGATGGTGAATATCGGTGATAAGAATACCGTTCGCACCGATGTTGTGATCACCAAGCCTGCGGAAGATGAGCGAATTAGCGCAGTCAGGCGTCCGGTCTTGGAATGGCAAGCCTACCCACAGGCAGCTTATTACGAGCTCACATTCCATTCAGGCCGTGGCGGCTCGCTGATCCATCGTATGCAACTTACCGAGCCCAGATTCGAGATGAACCGGGACTTGCAAAGTTGCGGTTATACCTTTAAAGTGGAGGTGTTCAATAGCCAAGAAGTGCAAATTGCAGAGAATGACGGTTTGCATAATTTCCAGATCGGCGGGCTACCCGAAAGTTGCGAGATGACCGCTACCAGCCCGGCTGATGGAGCTACTGTAAAAGCGAACGAGATCACCCTGACATGGCAACCACATGCCTGGGCCAAGGTTTACAAGATCCACTTCTACAAAAAAGGCGAGTCTTCCACCAAGATCCTCGATTTTGTTGAGACCACTGAGGCCAGTTATGTAGTAACCCAATCCGTACCCACTGGGCAATATGAGTGGGTAGTGTATGGATACGATGAATTTGGCGACGGTTTAGGTTTTACAAATAGTTTTACCCTCAATGTAAGCTCGCCGTGATCTTTGTCGTTGCGGCTTGTTAGAGGAACTATCCAATATGGTTACATAATCGGTAGCCGATGGAAAGGCCATAAATAATAGGGTTTTCAGAATCTAACATTATTCTGTGCTGAGGTGGAACAAAGCAGGCAATATAACCCTTTCCATGTGGATGAATTTGACCCCATCAATAAAAGCGCCGGTTGCCGGCGCTTTTAGCGGAAGCGATGGCAGCCCACCTTGGGTACAGGGATTGGCTTGATTAAGGGCGACCTCTGCCACCCAATGCGCAACGGGTTGATCGGGTTGTGAACTGGCAATGGGCTTGCTTTTGGCTACAGCCTGCATTTCCGCCTAAGTGGTATTTTTCGAGCCGTAATCCCAGTTAAACACGCCTGAAGCTAGTAGCCTGTAAAGTGTATTGGAAATTTCCTCCTGCAGGCAATAAGCATGGGTGACAAATGAAGCCCTCAGGTGTCAAATTATTGCCGTTCTCGTGAGTTCCTAAACAAAATAAACAAGCCACTGGCCAACGTCAAAGCTGCTCCTGCCAAGGTTGAGAGATTCGGAACTTCCGACCAAAAAACGTAACCCCACATGATGTTAATTGGCAACGAAACATATTCAAAGGGAGCAGCAATGGATGCCTTGGCCAGGCTATAGGCCCGTGCCATTAGGTATGTCCACGCTGCCCATACCAACCCCAAGCTGGCCATCAGCAATCCGTGTGGCAAAGTAGGGATTTGCCATGGATGCAATAAAAATGCCAAACTGGAGTGCGTGCCTGCTTGCTCTCCAATGGCCATAGTAAAGGGGATCAGCACTATTGCCGAGGCCACATACATTAGCGAACTGTAGAATGCCATGGTTGCGCTGCTCTCGGTTAGTTGTAACTGACGTGTAGACAACACAGTGAGGGCATAAAAAAGTACACTGATGAGAATAAATAAGGAACCAATATTATAGGTTGCGGTACCCGGGCGAACAACCAATAATACACCGCCAAACCCCACAGCCAAAGCAAACCAACGTACCAAACTTACTTTTTCACTCAGAAATACCACTGACAACACTGTGATCATCAGGGGGCCGGAAAATCGGATGGTTTCGACCTCGGCCAATGGCAGCGCCGCGATGCCCATCATATAGGTAGTGTAAGAAAGGAAAAGGTATAAACCGCGGATGGCGTGCGACCGTATTTTTTTGGTGACAGGTAAACCACGCCGGCCTTCCAATCGAAAAAACAGTAGCGTGAAAGGCAAAGCCACCAGATTGCGAAATATCACCATTTGCAGTACCGGATATTTGCCACCCAAGGTTTTGACAGCAACCGCTTGAAGCGACCCAACCAATAATGCCAATATGAGGAACAGGATACCCTTAAGGTTAGGATTGTTGGTCATCATCCCGATCAACCAACACCAAGCGACGAGCGTACCCTTGCGGTAAAAAGCGGTGCAAAGAATTGCCCCCAGACATCAAACATTATCCTACCAGCTGTATCGATAAGTTTGAAAGCGGCGGAATCTGCGTTCTCTTTCAGCGTAACCGCATACCCGTAAAAACCCGCATCCATATCAGCATGCTCTTGGTTTGGCGCCCATGGATAGCATCTCCTTTGGAGCCCGTTTTTACTACAGTTTTCCAAGGCTACGCCACCTTGAACAAGCCAAATTTTTACTGGATATCTCAGGCTGCCAGCACCTCGGCAAATTGAAATGCGTACTTCTTCAGTGGTCCCAAATTTGAATTTTTGATCGGGTGGCCATAAAACACGGTTCATGATCTGCTCAACTTTTCTACCAAATTTAAGGTAATTTTATCCGCAAATGGGTGGCAAAGGGTAAAATTAAGTATGTAGAAAATGAACGATGGAATTATCTCTTTGCTAAGGTTAACATCGGAGGATTCATGGACATCATCACATTGCGCAAGTGGTTCGCGGAGCGCGATTCCGCCAGCATACTTGAGACCTACAACATACGCACTGGCGAACGAAAAACCTTGCGAGAATTTGGTTATGTGATTGAGGCGCCCAATTGGACCCAGGATGGCAAATTTCTGGTTTACAACAGTGCTGGCCGCATCTTTAAGTTTGAGCTAACCACCGGCACTGTAAGCGAGATCGATGGTGGTTTTGCAATTGATTGTAATAACGACCATGTACTCTCGCCGGATGGCAAACTGATCGCGGTCAGCCACTTTACCCACGCAGACGCTACCTCGCGGATTTATATATTCCCCATTGCTGGCGGCGATCCAAAATTGATCACCCCGATTGGCCCGAGTTACCTGCATGGATGGTCTCCGGATGGGAAGTATTTGGCATATTGCGCCGAAAGGGGCGGTCAATATGATGTATTTACCATCAGCGTAGATGGTGGAAATGAAAATCAACTGACCCATGAACCCGGACTTGATGACGGCCCGGAATACTCACCGGATGGCAAATATATATGGTTCAACTCGGTTCGAAGCGGCCTGATGCAAGTTTGGCGCATGAACGCTGACGGTAGCGATCAAACCCAAATGCTAAACGAACGCTCCAATGATTGGTTTCCGCACCTCTCGCCAAATGGCCAACATGTGGTGTTTATTTCGTATGCCGAAGGTGATGTGAAACCCGGTGACCACCCTGCAAATAAACAGGTAGAACTGAAACTTATGCCCGCTTCTGGTGGCGAAGTAAAAACGCTTGTAAGGCTTTTCGGTGGGCAAGGCAGCATCAATGTAAACTCCTGGGCACCCGATAGCGAAACCTTCGCCTTTGTTTCGTACAAACTGATCGATTAACAAGTTTATATTCCAAGAACACCGCGCCTGTGGCGCGAATTATTTGATCCAAAGGAGCACAAGAATGGGCAACGCAAAATTGGAGTTTCCAAAAGGTTTTTTGTGGGGAGTAGCTACCGCCTCGTACCAAATTGAGGGCGCTTGGAAAGAAGACGGCAAAGGCGAAAATATATGGGACCGATTTAGCCACACCAGCGGCAACGTCCAAGACGGTGATACTGGCGATGTTGCATGCGATCATTATCACCGCTTCCGCGATGATGTGGCATTGATGAAGGAGTTGGGGTTCAAAGCCTATCGTTTCTCGATAGCGTGGCCAAGAGTTTTACCAAGTGGAAGAGGAAAGATAAATGAATTGGGTGTTCAATTTTACAGTGACCTGGTGGATGAATTACTCGCCGCAGGTATTGAACCATGGGTAACCCTATACCACTGGGATCTTCCGCAAGCCTTGGAAGATGAAGGCGGATGGGCTGTACGCGGTTCGGTTGACGCATTTTTGGAATACACGGATGCGATCACCAGGGCCTTGGGAGACCGAGTGAAAAACTGGATCACTTTTAATGAACCATGGGTTAGCGCGTTTTTGGGTTACGAACATGGCGTTCACGCCCCTGGCCGCAAAGACCTGCAAGCAGCAGTTGCGGCCGCCCACCATTTGTTATTGGCCCACGGAAAGGCAGTGCCGGTCATTCGAAAAAACGTTCCAAATGCCAAGGTGGGTATCACGCTTAACCTAACTCCACAAGTACCGGCTTCCCAAAGTTTTTCAGACAGGATGGCTGCCACCTGGGCAGATGGCTACAACAATCGCTTCTTTTTGGACCCTTTGGTTGGGCGTGGTTACCCACAGGACATGGTTAGAAGCTTTGGTAGCGATATGTCTTTTGTATTGCCCGGCGATATGGACACCATTGCGGTTAGTACAGATTTTTTGGGGGTAAATTTTTATACCCGGGGCGTAATTCGCGACACAAAAACCACCCAAAACTTGCCTGCTGAAGTGGTCGCCGGCCCGCAATTTACCGAAATGGGTTGGGAGGTTCACCCTGAAGCACTATATAACTTGCTTTGCCGGCTACACTTTGAGCATGGATTTAAGAACATTTACATCACCGAGAACGGTGCTGCCTTTGATGACAAACTTATAGATGGCCACGTGGAAGATACCCTGCGGGTCGATTTCTTGCAACGCCATTTTGCGATGGCGCATAAAGCTATCAATGCCGGTGTTGGTTTACGTGGCTATTTTGTGTGGAGTTTGATGGACAACTTTGAATGGGCTTATGGTTATAGCAAGCGATTTGGCATCGTTTATGTGGATTACCAAACCCAAAAAAGGATTCCAAAACACAGCGCCCACTGGTACGGAAAGGTCGTTGCCCGAAATGGGCTGGATTGATCCAAATATCAATTGGTAAAAAATGAGAGCCCCCTGCCGATTTGGCAGGGGGCTCTCGGTTCACCATTTCTCTTGGATCTAGTCGGTCAGGTCCATCGATTCCAGAATGATACCTGCCAATGTGCCAGCGAAACGCTCTTTACGTGCCTGGCTGGTATTCTGAGCTTTCTCCAGGTTGGATTGGACAGACCCTTGATGAAGCCGCTTTTCATGCTCCATGGCGGCAACCTGTACTTCGTAGGCATTACGCCATCCGTTGGTGTTTTCGTTGTGGTTAAGGTTGATGAAGTTCATTGTGTTCTCCTAACTAAAAATAAAACAAGTTTTTGTTCTTGGCATTCCCTTCGCGGTGGCGAAGACTCACAGGATGGCAATGGTTTTCCAACTGTGACCTTCGACGCCTACGAGGTTAGCTGCCGGGCTAGAACAGAAGACTTGCTCCACAATGCGACTGCATCATTTCGCCCCGAGATGGGTGGGTTCCCCGATCGTATTTGATTCGGCGTATGTTGTTACATTTTGCTTATACCTGTAATTTGGGTATGGCGCAAGGCTTTTTTGTTAATTTTTTGTAAAAATTACCCAAAAGGGTAACCTTTGATTAATTATCCGATCCATCATCCTTTGCGATTACGATACAGGTTGGCATCGGGTACGGCAAGCATCTTATCTTTGTCCAACGGCAATTGCAGAAAATCGTACACTGCCTGTATCGAAGTTTGGGGTTCTTTCATTAGCGCGTTGTAATCCACATACAGTACCTGAATGTTTTGTTGATTGGCCAGCCAAACCCGAATTCGCTTGAGGTGCTCCTGGAAGGTTTCTGCCATTTTTGCGTCGTCACCATCAGCAGGTTCGCCACGCCGTATCAACATTTGGCGTTGAGACGCGAGGATCTCTTCTACGTTTCGACGCATAAATATAACTTTGTAGTTTTTCGTAGCAGGCAGGTGTTGTAACAGGAATGAGATGATCTTTACCACTTTACCGTTTGCGCCATCCAACCAGGTGGCATCCCCTCCGCCGGGAAGGTCTTTTACGATCTCAAATTCGTAATACCCTTTGGGATTATCCTCATCGGCAACACGTTGGTTATCGGTAAGGATCTCCAAACCGCCGGCATCGAGGATCTTCATCATCATCGAGGTGCCAGAACGGGGCAAGCCGGAAACCAAGATCACCGGGGCGGTCTGCTCTGGGGCAGATGATTGTTGCTTTTTCGAAAATAGATCAAATAATCCCATTGTTTACCTCAGGCTTAATCAATGTCTGCACCGATCTGCGCCAATTTTTGGTTCAGTTGTTTCGCCAATTCATCAAATTTTGGATGGCCACTTTCGGCGAGGTTGTTTAGCTCGCCCGTGTCGGCAGCCAGATCGTACATTTCGGTGGAAATATAACCAGGGTAATGATACCGTATCAATTTGAGATCGCCCACCAGCATAGAGATGGAATATTTCGTGAACCTGCCAAATACAGTATTGGTTTTAGCCTCAAATGCGAAAATTGGGCGTCCTGGTTCGGCTTGCTTCCCCAAAATTGGCAGTGGTTTGCCTTCAGTCCATTCGGGCACCGGCAATCCCGCCCACTCGGCAAATGTCGGCAAGAGGTCGACACAGCTGGTGGGAGTATTCACATCCACACGGGTGTTATTGCCGGGAATGGATAACACCAGAGGGATATGGGTAAGAGGTTCGTAAAGCAACGGTGTAGAGTGACCGCTGGTTCCAAATTGGTGGATCTTTCCGTGATCGGCTGTTATTGCGATGGTACTGTTTTGGCGAAATCCGCTTTTATCCAGGTACTTAAATAACCTGGCAAGCTCGCTATCGAGCGTATACAGATAGGCATCGTAAAGTACCTGGTCTCGCTTCAAATTGTACTCAGGATCCGGCTCCTCCACTAATGGATGCACTGGACCGACATCCGTACCCAATCCATCGAACTCAAACAATTTGTGATTCTTTCGGATCGGCCGATAAGGAGCATGAGGGGCATGAACATGAAAGTAAACAAAGGATGGTTTATTGAGCCCTTTGAGGGTATCCATCAATCCATTAATGATGCCTTCAAGGGTGTAGGCTTCATTACCCTCTGGCAGGCCCATATTATAGGTGTCAGCATATTGTGTCCCCAGGTGTTCAAGGTCTCTCATGGCGATGGTACGCATAAGCGGGCCAAAAATAAGCGATCCAAACTCGCCTTTACGGTGATTAACAAGGCCAAAATCGATAGCGTTGAAGGCAATGTAGGCATCGCGGTCAAAAAAGGGGGAATCGTAGATCAGCACATCGTTCAGATTGTATGAACCGAAGGGGGTATGTTTATCCACACCCTTATCTGCCTGGCCAATCAGCTGGTCGGCGTACATGTTTTGGGCAAACCCGAACGTGCTGAATTGGTCTGAGAAGACATTGAAAATGTCTTTTCCCTGATGTTGTGCGATCACCTGACAGTGCAAATCTATTGCGCGATGGGAGAAGGGGTACATACCTGTGAGCAGCGACGCGACGCCAGGCACAGTGAAATTTCCACCAGAGTGGTGTTTGTTGAAAACAAATGCCTGGTCGGCAAATTTTGAAAGATTCGGCATTGTATCCCGCTGGTAGCCATACAGACCAACGTTATGCGCGCTCCAACTATCAAAGACAATAATAATATAATGGCCGCTATTGGACGAAGAATCTGGTAACGCCCTAACAATTTGGCTGGCTGTGAGGCCAAGTCCGCCAATCCCGAATGCTTTTAGCAGATCTCGGCGATCAAATTTGTGGTTTGCCATCCGCTTCTCCTTTGCCATTTCAATCTGATCCTCAAGGCCGATGGATTAAACGACCACTGAGTGGTCTTGAGCATTTTCGCCTATGCAAATTATATGGTAAATGGCTTGCAGAGGTTTATCTATATTACGCCGCATATTAATCGGAATTTTGGCCAAGGGGGATTGATTTTTTCGGCGAGATGAAATGGACATGTTAAAAAGTGCTTTGTATGCTGCAATTACCTGTTAACGATCACACCTGCCTCGTTCAGCTTTTTGTCTAATGCCAAGGTAAAATTTTTCAGCTTTTCGCTTTTTTCAGGATAAATATTTAGGTCCTCATTTGGGTCTGACATCAGGTTGTATGCTTCAATGGTTTGGTAACCGGGATATTGGTAGCGAATAAGCTTTATTCCGTCCTGATATATGGCAGCTGAAAATTGTCGAACAGGGCGAGTGATTGAACTTTTTTCCGCATGGAATGCAAACTTGGGTTGATCCTGGGTGTCCAAATTTGTGAAACCTGGCAATACACTTCCTTCTGCCCAATCAGGAATTTGCAATCCTGCCAACTGGCACAACGTCGGAAGAATATCTACGCTGGATGTGGTTTGGTTTACCTGGCGTGGTGAACTGATTTGAGGTGAAGTAATTACCAGCGGCACATGCAATAATGGCTCGCTTAGCAACATGGTGGAATGGCCGTTTACACCACGATCGTGCATTTCACCATGGTCCGATGTGATAACAATGGTGCTATTATTCCGCAATCCACTAGTTTCAAAAAAAACAAAAAGTTCAGCCAGGCATTCATCCCAATCCGCTATGTAGGCATCATATTTAGCCCTGTCTGAAATTTGCAATTCAACAGGCGGGTTATCCTCTGCCAGTGGATGGTCTGGATGGAGCGGAAAAGTCAGCCCATCGGCTTTAAACTTCTTCAAGCCTGAGGCTGCAGGCTTGTATGGCGCATGAGGGGTAAAGATGTGAAAGTAGACCAAGGAAGGTTTGTCGAGTGATTCGAGCGTGCGTATCAAACCATCCCGGATGCCATTGAGGGTGAAGGGCTCTCCGGCATATGGTAAGCCCTCTTTACTTTCGCCGGCATAAAGCGTATCTTGTAACGCGTTTTGGCGGTTGGCAAGCAAGGCAAGGATCGGAGAAATGAACAGGGATCCAGATCCACCACTCCGTTCTTTAAAAACACCGCTATCAAGGGCGTTATAAGCAATATATGGATCTTTCTTAAACATGGTCGCATCGTAGATCACATTGTTCGCCAAGTTAAAGGTTCCGAATGCCATATGTTGATCCAGCGAGGGGTCTGCTTGTTGGAGGATCTGGTCTGCATAGGTGTTTTGGGCAAACGCAACAGTGCTGTACTTCTTGTTGAAGTAGTTGAAGATGTTTTTGGCTTGGTATTGTTTGGCTACCTGGCTATTGAGGCTGAGCGCGCGATGTTGGAAAGGTTATACACCCGTGAGCAAACTTGCAACACCCGGGATGGTAAAGTTTGCTGTTGAATGATGTTGGTTATAAACCAGGCCTGTTTTTGCAAAGGCCTCCAAATTTGGCATCGTTGGCCTTGGGTATCCATACAGGCTCACATTACGGGCGCTCCAGGCATCGAATACGATGATGATCAGATGGCCGCCTTGTTTGGCGGCAGCGGGTAACGCCCTTACCACAGAGCGAATGCCGTATGCTCCTGCAGCGGAAGCAAACAATTTTATTAAATCTCGCCGGTTGGGTATGCGCATGCCTTTAGTTTGCCAACCCAAATTCGGCGATCTTCTTTCCCAATTCGAGTTTTATTGTTGCAATTTCAGGATCATTTTGGTCGTGCAAATCGGTATTTTCATCTGGGTCTTTGACGAAATTGAATACCTCAGTACCTGTGTAATTTTTATATTGGTAACGTGTGATCTTAAGATCGTTCTTCAGGATGGCGAAGGAATATTCAGTGATCGGCGCAAAGGCGGAATTACTACCCGCTTCCAAAGCATAAACCGACCGGGCAGGATCTTCCTGCCCTCCCATAAGGGGAAGCAGCTGTCCTTCAACCCAATCTGGAATAGCGACACCCGCCAAATTTGTTAACGTTGGCAGGATATCTACACTGGATGTTAGGCTGGAAACATTTTTTTGTTCTGTAACCCCCGGGGTAGTAATGATGAGTGGAATATGCAACAAAGGTTCGCTTAGCAATTGGGTGCTGTGACCACTCACTCCACGCTCGTGCATTTCGCCATGGTCTGATGTGATGACAATTGTGCTGGAGTCTCTGAGTCCAGAAGTTTGGGCGAATTCAAAGAAACGGGCAAGTTCTTGGTCCCAACTGGCAATGAAAGCGTCATATTTCAATTGTTCCGATTGCATCCTTTTGAGCTGAACGGGATTGCCAATGATCGGATGGTCAGGCTTGGGGGGTGATATCAGGCCATCATCCTTGAAGGCATTGAAGAATCGCGCATAGGGGCGGTAAGGGTCGTGGGGAGCAAACACATGAAAGTATACAAAAGATGGTTTTGACAGCGACTCGAGGGTGTTGATCATTCCATCCACGACTCCCGCAAGTGTATAACTTTCAAGGCTTTCAGGCAGGCCATTATAGTAACCCTCGCCATATTTTGGCAACAATACAGCTTGATCTCGGGTCGCTTTTAGGCGAACCAGCGGCCCCATAAAAAGGGACCCGTCGATACCTTTTCCATGTTGAACGATGCCATCTTCAAAAGCTGAATAGGCATTTATGGAGTCTCTGGTAAAGAATGGCGCATCGTAGATGACCCGATCATTGAGGTTGAAACTGCCAAATGGCAAGTGAGAATTGAGACCAGAACCTGATTGTGCGAGGAATTGGTCTGCATAAATATTTTGCGAAAACCCCACCGTATTCATTTTTGGAGACAGAACATTAAACAAGGTCCGGTTTTGGTATTCTTTGTTGATCCTGCCGCCCAAATTAATGGCACGATGTGACCATGGGTGCGCGCCTGTTAGCAACGAGGCTGTTCCGGGTACGGTGTAGTTGCCAGCAGTGTGGTGTTGGCGGTACACGATCGCACGGTCGGCCCACTTTGTCAGGTTTGGCATGGTTTCTCGCTTGTAGCCGTACAGGTTCACGTTGCGCGCAGACCAAGCATCGAAGACAAGCAGGATGATGTGACCGGAGGAATTGTTAGCTTTGGGTAGTGCCCGCACAAGTGAAGATACCCCGGCTGCCGCTGGCAGTACTGATAGCAGTTTGAGCAGATCTCGTCTGTTTGGGGTGTTATTGTTGGCCATCAATTTGCCTTTTCCAGATTGTTGGTAGCATCCGTTGGTTGGTATACCGCGCCAATCTCCGCGAGCTTTTGTTCAAGCAAGACTTGCAACTTTTGTATTGGCTCGATGCCTTGCTGATAAATATTATTATCCTCATTGGGGTCCTTGCGAAGGTCAAACGCTTCGTAGAGCGAACCCTTATTGTATTGATAATAGGTCAATTTTCTTCCAGATTGGATCACCG
>SXKT01000025.1 GCA_005778035.1 Chloroflexota bacterium | reverse complement strand
CTCATTCTTCCCGGAATACTCCCTGGATTCAACTGGATCTCGATCGCCAAATTTGACGAAAAAGAATTTAGCCACACCATGCGTTCAATAACGCAAGGGAAGGAACTGCGGCCGTATCAAAGGTTAACCACGTGGCAAGTTATCGCGTACATCTTCGCGGTCATTTTCGGCCTCCAGTTCCTCTTGATGTTAGCCGCCATTGTACTTGGATCCATCTTTGATTAAGGGCCAATAGTACTTATTAGCCCCTTTACAAAATAAATTAAGTCGTTATAATATTTGTTGGTGCCGCAAGGGATGCCCCCCTCATCCCTTACGGCACCTTTTCTGTTGCTCCTAAAAACCTCCTGCCTCGAACATGATTCGAATTAGATCAGCGCTATTCACTGCCCCGGCGCGGGCATACAATCGGCCTATATAGGTCTTGATTGTGCCAACACTAAGGCCGGTTTCCAAGGCGATCTGTTTTCTGGTCATTCCCTGCGATAGCAAGATGGTGATCTGCCATAACCTGGGCGGTAACTTGAGAGTGTTTGCCATTATCCCTCCTTGTTTACACAAGTATACTTGGTTTCGCGTGGTTGTCAATAGTAAACACTTGTTTATTGATGTTGGCTTGGTTTAACATTTGGGTATGGTTTGATGTAAAATTACATTATTAATAGCCTGGAACAAGTGAGGAGAATCGGGATGAAAGTAGAAGTTCTTCAGGAAACCTTAACGCGTGGTTTGAGCATCATCCACCCCGCCATTCAGTCGCGCAACGTGCTGCAGGTGTTGGGAAACGTACTTGTTGCTACCGATGAAGGCAGGCTGCGGCTTTCTGCCACTGATCTGGAATTGGGCATTACAGCTTGGATCGGGGCAAAGATCGAAGAGGAAGGAACAACCACCGTTCCGTACAAAACGTTCTCTGAATTGGTAGGCACCATGCCGGATCCAAAAGTGAGCCTTAACCTTAACACCGATAATCAGTTGTTGACCATACGTTCAGGCTCATCTACCAACGATGTCAAATGCATCGACGCCCAGGAATTTCCCCCTCTTCCTGTTCCGGATTTTTCGGACGCGGTCTTTCTGAATGTTGTCGATTTTCGAGAGATGGTCCAACAAGTTGCTTTTGCCGCCTCGTCTGATGAAGCCCGGCCGGTGTTGATGGGTGTTTTGTTGAGGGTAGAAAACGAAAAGATCATTATGGCGGCCGCCGATGGGTTTAGGCTTTCGGTGCGCAATGCTGTTTTGTCCACCCCTGTTGTTAACCCTATCAATGTGATCATCCCATCCAAAGCGCTATCAAATCTCGCCCGCATCTCCGCTTCGAGCGAAGAACCAATTCAGATGGTGTTACCCAAAGGCCGTGGGCAGGTGGTTTTCAGGGTAAAAGACGCTGAACTAACCTCTCAATTGATCGATGGCTCCTTCCCGGATTATCAACAGATCATTCCGCGTTCCTTTAAGTCCAGAACATTGGTACCAACAGCAGCGCTACTAAAAGCCTGCAAACAAGCCGAGATCTTTGCCCGCGAGGGGACCAATGTAGTACGACTTGATATTCGCACATCTGGCGAACTTACGCCCGCGGTTGTAGAGATCTCTGCCCAGAGTGAAGGCACGGGCAAGAATGAAACGCTGGTTGAAGCCACGGTTGACGGCACCCCCTTGCTGATCGCCTTCAATGTGAAATATTTGCGTGAGGTGCTTGAGGTTATCAAGACTCCGAATGTAGCCATCGAGACCTCCGCACCCAATGCCCCCGGTGTGATTCGCCCCGTAGGCGATGAGAATTTCCTGCACGTCATCATGCCAATGCATCTGGGCTAAATCCAACCAAAAGCAATTCAAAAACGTCGGAGCCAATCCGGCGTTTCTTTTACCTGAAGAGAACCAAAATGAGATTATCCTCCCACTCCTCCGATAGGGTCCTATCCATTACCCTGGCGATCACGCAGTATCCGATCCTCGCTTCCCGTATCCGGCAAAAAATGAGAACAGTCCTTTTCAGCCGAGGGATCATCCTGACGGACGCCTTTGAAGAAGAGGTGCGAAAAAAAGCTGTTGAATCACAAGCCAGAGAAGGCCTTAGCGACCCCTTTGCGGAAGAATCATTTGACGTTTGGGAATTGAGGCGTGACCGGGTTCGAGACTCTCTGACCGATTTCTACTTTGCGTACAATTTGCCGTATGAAGAATTTGAAAATATCGTAAGAAGCACGGTGGGAGAGCGCGGCGAAGCCCCCAACATGATCACCTTTAACCCAGAGCTTGCGCCCCAGGATATGCTCTTTGAGCAGGCAGAGATGATTGAACACTTGCCGGCCGAAAAGCGCAAAGAACATGACGCACGTCTGAAGGAGATCAAAGTTGTCTTGATCAGGACAATGATCAGTGACCATCTTTCGTACCTAAAACTTGCCAGACGGTGGTTCACGGTTAAGGATTTGGAAGAGATCCGCCGACGAAAGATCGGATATGGCAAGATCGGGGGAAAAGCGGCTGGCATGATGCTCGCGTATCGCATCCTGATGGATACTGCACCAGAGGAAGTTAGGGAACACATCCAGTTGCCAAGTTCCTATTTTTTGGCTTCCGATGTCTTTTATACCTTTATGTCGAACAATGGGTTATTCCATTGGAATGACCAGAAATACAAGCCCGAAGCCCAAATACGCGCGGAGTACCCGATCATTTATCAGGAATTCATCAACGGTACCTTTCCACGCGATATCCAGGAGCGATTACGGGCGATCGTGGAAGAATTCGCCGGCAAACCGATCATTTGCCGATCATCCAGTTTGCTGGAAGACAATTTTGGCACATCCTTTGCTGGAAAATATGAGAGTATCTTTTGCCCAAATCAGGGCACAACCGAAGAAAACTTGGAATACCTGTGCCTTTCTATCGCCAAAATTTATGCCAGCGCCCTAAACCCTAACGCGTTATTGTACCGCCACCACAAAGGCCTCGAAGATTACGATGAACGCATCGCCATCCTCATCCAGGCTGTACAAGGAGAAAAGGTTGGCAAATATTTCTTCCCGCAAGCTGCGGGGGTAGGATTTAGCCGCAATTTATACCGTTGGTCTCCTCAAATAAAACGGGAGGAAGGTTTTTTAAGACTGGTATTTGGGCTGGGTACCCGCGCAGTAGATAATTACGGCAACGATCACCCGCGGCTTGTTGCCCTTAGCCACCCATTACTGCACCCGGCTGCCTCAACCAAGTTGATCAAGCTATATTCCCAAAAATATGTCGATATGATCGACCTTGATGAAAACATTTTTATAAGCAAACCCATAACCGAGGTATTGAACGCACGTTTTGGGCCACTGCGATATATTGCCCAAGTGGATGATGGCGATTACTTAACCCCGATTCGAACAAGTACTGCGGACGTTAACAATATGGTTGTAACGTTTGATGAACTTTTAAAGCGGACCCCCTTTGCCAAGACCATGCGGGCGGTATTGGCAACCCTGGAGAAAGTATACAAACACCCTGTAGATACCGAGTTCACTGTTGAGATCACAGATCCAATGTCTATCACGCCTGGGATTCAGATCACCCTGCTCCAATGCCGGCCACAAAGCCGGATCAATAACGATGAAGAACAGATTCACATTCCTGACGACCTGGTTAGCGAGGATATTGTTTTTTCAAGCAGCAAGATGGTGCCGAATGGATGCGTGCCAAATATCAGCCATGTGTTATTTGTAGTGCCTGATGCCTACTTTGCCATACCCACCCAAGCAGATAGGACCCGATTTGAAAGGGCGATTGGGCAGATCAACCTGTTATTAAAGGACGAAATTTTTATCTGTATCGGTCCTGGCCGGTGGGGCACCTCCACGCCAGATCTTGGTGTACATGTTGCCTATGGCGATATCTACAACTCCAGTGCTTTGGTTGAATTATCGGGAAGGGAGGTTGGAACTTCACCGGATCCATCCTTTGGGACCCATTTTTTCCAGGATATGATGGAAGCTCACATTTACCCATTGGCGATCAACCTGGATGACGAAAGCTCGATATTCAAGCGGGACTTTTTCTATGATACGCCCAACAAATTATCCAAATGGCTTCCCGGCGCGGATCCGATCTTGCAGGATACCATAAAGATCATTGAGGTAGCGGATTATGACCCGCAAAAAAAACTGTTTTTGGTTATGGATGATGAGGAAAGCCGAGCGGTTTGTTACTTAAAAACTCCAGCAAACGAGACTATTGCCGATGAATCCGATAAATTTGGAATCGTCGATTCTCAAAGACCTGATCAGAATGTAGCGAAACCGAACAAGCCTTAAATCCATCGGGAGTAAGTTGTAGCTCGGAATCTTGCTTTAGGTTGATGACCACCAAGGATGCACCTGCAAGAGAATCACAATCCCTTGCCGCGAATGCGTGAGAAACATCAGCCATTAGCCGCATTGCGCGTGGTTTAAAAAAAACAATCGCATCCTGCGGGGTGGCATTTGCTTTAATATATTCAAACATTTCTGCGCTGTACATATCAAACGGCCCATTGATCGACCTTTGGTTTCGAATATTATTAACCGCGTTGGAAGAACTAATATAAAGCGCGTACAAGGTCACCAAAGCCATTACCCAGGTAACCGCCTTGCCAACTGCCCATCTATTGCCTTCAAGTACCCTTTGTCCAGCTGCCGCCATTACCCATAACACTGGCAAAATTGGCAGCACAAACCGCAAACCCTGTCGCTCTGGCCATAGAATGGTTCCGGCCAGCATAAAGAATACAAAAAACAGGTAACTATCAAAGGTTCTTCGCCGTTCTTTCCACCCAAAGGCGGCAAGTACCAGAAAACTTAGATAAACGACAGATTGCGCTGGAATTTGGCTAAACGCGAACCCTGGCAGGCTGAGATAATAAAGCAGGTTTTGGTAAAGATTCTGAGCTGTAAAAAGCTTGAAATGAGTGAAATAAGACGAATTGCCTTGGGGGAGAATTACAGATTGAACCAAGAATGGTAATAAAAAGGAGCCAACCGCGGCGATGAATACCTTCCAATTCTTTTGAAGATAAACTTCGCTCATGTATTGATTTATGAATAAAACCCATAATACTACGCCCGTGGTTCTAATAAAGGTTGTGGAAAAAATTACAACCCCAAATATGATAGCCTTGCCAGGATCGATGGTTGGCCAAACGCTCACCAACCACAGGCAAACCATGGTTACCGCCAAAAAAGCCAGATCAGAATTGATGTAATCCGATTGATCAAGAATAGCCGGTAAAAAAGCAAATGACGCCAACCACACTATTGACCGGAAACTACGATCATAGTGATACAGGATGAGAGCCATGAAAAAAAGCGCGGCAGCATAAAAAAGAAGATTTACCGATTTGAGTGCCAATGGGTGTATCCCCCAAAAAATATATGCGGGCAGCAACAACATCGGATATCCCCAAGGATAAGCATCGGGACCAGGCGCGATAACAGAGCGTTCATTCATCCATTTATTTTGCAACCACAGATCATACGGGTTTCCTTGCAACAAAGCTTCGGTTTGCAACAAGTAGCCTGCAAAGTCATCTCCCCAAACATGGCCCCGCTTAAGCAATAAAAAGGCCAGAATGAGACTGATCAAAATGATTGACATTACCCCCAACCACACAATTAACTTATTCGTTTGGACGGGTCTGGTCATTGAATCCAAAATTCTGAACCATTGATCATCTTTCGGAGAGGGATCAATTGCAACCAATCGTTTGAGATGGCTTGCGGCTTGGCGAAATTTGCATCAGAACAAGCTGCTGAACGAAACCATTCTGGGAGGAATTCGAATAGGCATGCAGGATCAGATTCGATCTCAGATACCGCTATTTCCTCGATCTGGTTTTTTTGTTTGGGGGTCGGTATACACCCCGAGATCCATCCTCCCCAACCGTCCTCAAACCTGCACCAACTGATCCCCTTGCGCGCGTCAAATGGATAGGAGTACACATCCACATATGTATAAGAGTTCTTTAACACCCGAACGCTATCGGAACCTGTACTTAATAAAATGCCAGTATCTTTGAAAAAGAATACCGCCTTGCCTTTTCCCTCAATCATTACATCCCCAATAATATAGGGAGAAGAGTCATTTGGTTGGTCGTCCAATCTCCAACCCTTTAGACTAATAGACGAATTACCCAAATTTGCCAACTCTATATAACTATCCCCAGAATTGATCAGTCCATCCCCATTGTGATCATAAACTGGTTGGACCAAAAACTCGTTCAGGACAATGGAAGAAGGGAGGTAACCAGTGGGAGTTACGGTTGGAGTAACACTTGGAGCCAAAGTG
This sequence comes from Chloroflexota bacterium, assembly GCA_005778035.1. Lineage (GTDB taxonomy): Bacteria > Chloroflexota > Anaerolineae > Anaerolineales > Villigracilaceae > UBA5195. The sequence goes on along the minus strand of SXKT01000025.1, from coordinate 15,001 downwards.
GGGGTTGGGGTCACTTCATAAGCCCAATTTTTGATGCCGGGTGATCCGCAAATATTGATATTGTCGCGGCTAAGTCCGTTATATTTGCCTTTGGCATACGTTAGCCAATTTGATGCGGTATCAGAGGCATCCGCCCTCAATCTTTCCATAGAGCAGGCGGTGCTGGCATTACCGGCAAACCATTGTGATCCACCCAGGTTGGCGGTATCGATGATAAAACCTTGCCGATCGGCGAGTTTGATCCAATCGACGGTGTTGTTCATTTGATTTAAATAGGGGCTTGTTTTGCCGTAAATCTGGTTTGCCTCAATATTGGAGATGACGATCTCCTCTCCGCGTTCTAACAAATAAAAACTATTGGCTTTGATAATGCCAGTCAGCTCTATGTAAAAATCGGAACGTGGAACAGTACCGGTTGTTGGATATGCCTTAATGGTCCATCCTGAAAGGTTGATGTCATTTGAGGTGGGGTTATACAACTCGATCCATTCATCATCACTATGGGTAAAACCATCTCCCAGAGTGCCCATCCATGCCACCTCGTTGATAACAACCGAACGAACCGGCAACCTGGTGGGGGTGGGAGTGCTATTAGGGTCGGCGGTAGGTGTTACCGTAGGGGTTACATCTGGTGTGCTGTTTTGTTGTCCTGGTGTACCACAAATACTGTTATCGTCGGCATCGGTTACTGAACCATCCACGTATGTACTGGTTACCCACGCTGTATCTACTTCTTCGGTATATCCATGGATGCGCTCCATAGAGCAATGTGAACCATCAGCTTCGCCGGCTGGCCATGGTCCTTCATTTTTATTTGCCGTATCCATCAACAGATTTACCGATCCTGTTACCTGCCTCAACTCCAAAATGATGTCATCACCTTCTAACGAAAACATATCCACTGGAACATGGTCTGAGGAGATGGATGTTGCTGATTCGGAACTTTCTATGAGGAAATAATCAAACGGGGAGATTGTTCCACTAATTGTGATGGTTTTGGTTGAGGTTCCCTTTTTACGTATCAGCTGCCAATTAGTTAGAGTGAAAGTTGTTCCAGTGTTATTGTAAAGTTCCACCCAAACGTGCGACCCGTTGGCTGCCGTTCCACCCCATGCAACTTCGTTGATGTAAACCTGGCGAGTTGTGGTATCTAACAGTTGGGCAGGCTCTTGTATTTTGGAAAAGGCAGAACCCGTACCAGTAGCGATTGCAATGGCAACGAGTACAAAGGAAGAAATTAATTGCCGCGCTCGGGCTGATGGAATCATATTCATATCATAAACCAAAAACCCTGCATCAGCAGGGTCTTTGAGCGGTGTTCACCATCCAAAGGATGGTTAGCGTGGATCAACAGTCAACTTGATGGCAGTACGTACCTTGCCTTCGATCTCTATCTCTACGAATTCAGGTGAGCAAACAATATCAACACCCTCACTGTGCAAATAATTTTTTGCCAGCACCATAGCCTTGATCGATTGATTAACCGCGCCAGCTCCAATAGCTTGGACCTCCGCATGTTTGTGTTCCCTGATGACTCCTGCTATTGCACCGGCGACAGCGGAAGTGCGGGAGTTCGCTGAAACTTTGATGACATCCATAATAAGCTCCCTATAACGTTAAAAGATGTAATCCATCTTTCTTTAACTTATTGTACAAGAAAAAACAAGCTTATCAATATTTATATTGAATAGATTTATATATATCAGTAATAGTAGTAGGCGTTGTGGATATGTGGATAATCTTGCTGTTGCGGTGATCAGGCAGATCCTGCGTGCGTAAACAGGTTAAAAAGCATCTACGGAAATTCAAATTTTGCATCTATTGGTTTGTTGACAAGAAGGGATAGTTTATTTTTTGTTTTCCACAATCCCATTTTGGAGAGTGTAAGGGACTTTTTTTCGCGAGTTATCCTTTCTTGGTACGGGCCATAAAACCCTTTTTCGGCCTGTTTTCCCCAACTTGTCCGCATGTTTTCAACATGTTTGTCATTCTACTCCGTAATCGGAGCATACCTGGTCGATGATATCCTCAATACTTTCGAGGAATGCATCCAGTTTATGGATGCGGGTAACCATTTCATCTTGGGTGTAACCTGCCATTTTACTTACTTGGTCCCAGGCGCGGTGGATCGTACGGTGTTCACTGGACTCTTGGGAGATGTAAGACCAAGTTAACATATAGGGCCATAAAGCTGCTATGGGCAGGTCTCCCTGAAGTTGCCGTGTAATGGCCGACCGGTAATAGTTGATTCGGTACGGATGGACAGTGTAATTTGCAAAGGATTGGGTAGCCAATGTGAAGCAATGGTCCCATTCGGTGAGCGAGTCGCGGATCATATCCGGTTGCTTTGATTCCGAAATGCAATCGATCAACAAAGGGATCAGATCAGGGAGGTCCATTTCAGTTGCTTGCTGGTAAAACTGTTCCAGGAACCCTCGCTTGGTAAAAGGTTGGGTAGAAAGGCAGGCAAACGCGTTGCCGGCATCATAAACTGCTTTGAGATAATCCGTTGGGTTGGTTTTTTGGGGAGCCGAGTCAAAGGCAGCCCATTTTTTGCGAGCTCGGTTTGAAAAATAACGTACGCGTCCGATGATATTCTTTGGGTCATCAAATTGTGAACGGAGAACCGATTGGGTGTATTCAAAAAAATGGTTGTTTTGGTGTAATAACAAGGGGTCCCACATTGCCCAGCCACGCCACCCATCGGTACGAAGGTCTTTGGGATTATTGTAATAATTGGTTTCTTCAAAGTAGATATCGAAATGGTAATCAGGGGATATCTTAACCAACTCACGTTCGCGCGGTATGTCTCCGTTATGGAGAACGAGTAGATCTACATCGGTTGGCGATTCGATGATGGCGTTGTCTGGACGGACCGAACCAACCAAAAAAACCGCGTCAACCTTTGTGTCTTTGCTGTAACGCTTAAGAACCAATTCATTTGCCAAATCCACCAAAATATCACGGGTATATTTCATTTTAGTCTGTATCCAGAAGAGAGGGTTGGTACGGTCGGATGGCTAATGCTTCGCGGACCCTGTTTTCGATATAGTCGAGGTGGGTACGATTGCGGACAAAATCGAGCGGGTTCGTGTCTATCACCAAATGGGGGGTCTTGATGGTGGAGAAAAAATCATCGTATGCATTTACTAACTCAGCGATGTAGCTCCGTTCCATAGTGCGCTCATACGATCGGTCTCGTTGGGCAATTCGGTTCATCAGGGTGTCGATGTTTGCGGATAAATAAACGGTGAGGTCGGGCATGGCGATCTTTTCCGCGAGGGCTTCATGCACGCGGTGGTACATTTCCAACTCGTCGCCCCTCAGATTGATACGGGCAAACAGGGCGTCTTTAAAAAAGGTGTAGTCTGCGATCAAAGTACGGCCTGGGTCAAGAAATTGAGGAATGACGTGGTTTTGTTGGCGGTATCTGCTTAGCAGGAAGAATATCTGGGTCTGAAAGGCGTATCGGACCCGATCTCCATAAAAATCGGATAAAAAGGGGTTCTCTTCAAATACTTCCAATAGCACTTCCGCGTTTTCAAAGCGGGGCTGCAAAGAACGCGCCAGGGTCGTTTTCCCCACGCCGATCACACCTTCGATCGCAATGTACATAATCTGGTCTCCGTTGGTTGATTATAAATGAAAAGCCAACACAGTAATTTTAGCGCAAGGTTTCAGCGTCGTATAATTAGGGTATGTCTTTTTATGAGAAATTGGTTTATGCTCGCAAAACCCCCTTTTTGGGGAAGGTTTTTTATTTGGTGTTAAAAATGTTGGGAGTTGAGATCCCGCTGGGGGTTCAAATTGGTAAAGGGCTGATGTTGCACCATGGCGGAATAGGGGTCGTCATTCACCCAAAGAGTATTATTGGCAATAATGTAGGTATCTACCCGGGCGTTACCCTGGGAAGGGCTGATGTTTTTCGTACGGCTGGCCGGTCAAAATTCAGCCGAATCATCGTCGAAGACGGCGTGATCCTGGGGAGTGGATGCAAGGTGCTGGGAGATGAGGGTGAACTTGTTGTAGGCGCAGGTTGCGTCATTGGCGCAAACGCGGTATTACTGCAAAGCACACAACCCAATGAAATATGGGCCGGGATTCCCGCCAAAAAAGTGGGAATGCGGGAACCAGAACTGTGACAGAAAAAATCTGCGTTATCCCGCGCGTGCACGGCGTGGGTGGCATGGTTTCATTTTTGCATAAATTCAGCCAAGGGGCTGAAAAAAAAGGTGTGCAAGTAACACAGGATCCCAACCAAGCAGGTTGCTCTGCAATGTTGGTGATCGGTGGGACAAAGGACATTCAGGCGATCCGACGCTTCCGTAAACAAGGCCGAAAGGTTGTGCAGAGGCTGGATGGTATGAACTGGATCCATAAGGTTCGGCCGATGGGGTTCAGGCATATGCTCAAGGCGGAATACGGGAATTGGATCATCTCAACCATTCGCCGCTCGTTTGCCGATGAGATCATATACCAGTCCCAATTTTCAAAGAACTGGTGGGATCAAAAGTACGGCAAGGTAGCCAAACCAACCCATGTGGTCTACAACGGGGTTAACCTATCGGAGTATGTTCCGGGGAATCCCCCGTTACCCCCACCGTATACCGTGTTGATGGTGGAGGGAAGCCTGGGTGGAGGATATGATATTGGGTTGGCCAACGCGGTAGCGTTGGTAAACGGCCTGGTTGAGAAAAACCTGCCTGTAGAATTGAGGGTTGTTGGCGAGGTGCCCGAAGGTTTGAAAAGCGAATGGCAGAAGAAGGCTGCCTGCCCTGTTCACTGGGTAGGAAAAGTAAGCCGGCAGGAGATCATCTCGATCGATCAACAAGCACACGTTTTGTTTTCAGGGGATATTCACCCTGCCTGCCCTAATTCGGTACTGGAAGCGCTTGCATGTGGTTTGCCCGTGGTAGCATATGATACCGGTTCGCTTGCGGAATTGGTGGATGATACTTGTGGAAGGGTAGCCAGCTATGGAACAAACCCTTGGAAGTTGGATGTGCCAGACGCCACAGATTTGGTGAACGAGACCGCTGAATTGCTGCAATCTGGAAGTGGGTTTTCGCAAGCTGCCAGGTTGCGTGCCGAAAAAATGTTTGGCTTGGATATGATGGTGGAAAAATATTTAAAGGTATTAATAGGTTGACTGATGCAGACCATTAAAAAACATGTTGTTGGTGCTTTTTCCGCCATATCAAAAGCGTTGCCGTTGTCGGTTAAAACTACCTTGACGAGAGCCCCGATATTCTCAGGAATCTTTCGAAAATTATTAAACGCGGCCATAGAAGATGGATTGAGCGTAGTAACGATAACCGCCGGAGGATTGGCGGGGATGAAGATGCAGTTAAAAATGAAAACTGAAAAAAGCCGCTGGCTTGGCACCTATGAGCCGGATATGGAGAAGGCGATATCGGAATTGGTAAAACCAGGCGACGTAGTGTACGACGTTGGCGGCAATATTGGTTACATCAGCCTGTTGTTTTCAAAAGCTGTAGGGCAAAGTGGCCAGGTTTTCTGTTTTGAGCCTTTACCAGAAAATGTAACCCGAATTCAGACAAATCTCTCGCTCAATCGCGTGACGAATGTTCAGGTTGTGGCAGCGGCGGTGATCGATTCTGACCGAGACGTACAATTCCTGCAACATGAATCAGTAGGGATGGGCAAGGTCGAAGGTAGCGCTGGCAGAGACGACCAAACCTATACGGGGCATCTGACGGTAAAAGGGATCTGCCTGGATAACCTGGCCCAACAAGAGAAGGTGCCCGAACCTGATGTCATCAAGCTGGATATTGAAGGCGGAGAAGTATTAGCCTTGCCCGGCATGAAAAATTTACTTGCGCGAAAAAAGCCGATATTAATGATGGAATTGCACGGCCCGGAATCTGAGGAGGTGGCTTGGAATACGTTGATGGCGCTGGGATACCACCTGTACCGCATGGGACACGAAAATGAATTGGTTCATTCCAAACAACAACTGGGCTGGAAAGCGTACATCCTTGCGTTGCCTTAGGGGCTGGCAGTAAAAATGGAATTTCAGGGCAGCATTGGTTTGGTCCAAAGGGTATTGCCTTCCTACAGGCTGCCATTTTTCGATAAACTGGCTACCGAGTGTAGAGATGGACTGACCTTGTTTGCGGGAGAACCCCTCCCAATTGAATCCATCAATACATTGGGCCAACCATCGGTAGCACGATTGGTGCGGCTGCGCAATATCCATTTTTTGGATCCTTCCAAAAAAATGTACCTTTGTTTCCAATATGGGTTGGGGCAGGCGTTACGGAATACCCTTCCGACCGCCTTGATCTTTGAGGCGAATTATCGGTATCTGTCATCCTATCCGGCGATACAATGGGCGAAACGAAGTAATATCCCGCTGGTAGGGTGGGGCTTGGGGGCGAAACCGCTTCCGGGTGGCCTTCGCCAATTACGCAACCATTTTCTTGGGCAGTTTGGGGCGCTGGTTGCCTACTCAGCGACTGGCGCTGAAGAGTTCGCCTTGACAGGCTTTCCGCGGGAGAAAATATGGGTGGCAAAAAACGCGGCCACCGATGCTCCAACCGCATCGGCGCCGATCCGCCAATTATCGAAAAAGCCAAGGCTGCTTTTTGTGGGCAGGCTGCAACCAAGAAAGCGGATTGACCTGCTGATCGAGGTTTTTGCCAGCCTCAAGGATCGATATGGGGCTGAATTGGTCATTGTTGGCGACGGGCCTGACAGGGTGAGGTTGGAAGGATTGGCAGGAACCCGGGATAGCGCAATTCGCTTTGCCGGCCACCTGGAAGGGCAGGCATTGGAGCAGGAATTTTTGCAGGCAGACCTGTTTGTTCTGCCGGGCACAGGCGGGTTGGCGGTGCAGCAAGCCATGAGCTTTGCACTGCCATTGATCGTTGCGGAGGGCGACGGGACCCAGGACGACCTTGTAACCCCACGAAATGGTTGGCTCGTAAAACCGGCAGATCGGGATGACCTTGCCAGCAAGATCCACTATGCGTTGCAAGATCGCGCCAAATTGGAGAAAATGGGGCAAGAATCGTACCGGATCGTCCAGGATGAGGTTAATATAGCCATCATGGCAAAAACTTTTATTAAGGCCATTGGGCAAGCCAAAGGATAAGAATGACCATAGAAAATATTATTGAAGTTAAGGATCTGAGCAAAACATATAAAGTATCTGAACGGGACTCAGGTTTTAAGGCGGCTGTCGCCAGTTTTTTTAAGCGCAAGTTCAAAGATGTAAAAGCCGTGGACCATGTACATTTTTCAATCCGGCCTGGTGAAATGGTTGGATTTTTAGGCCCCAATGGTGCGGGCAAGACCACAACCTTAAAGATGCTTTCGGGGTTGCTGAACCCAACTTTTGGGCACGCCAAAGTGATGGGTTATACCCCGTGGGAATTGCGCGGGGAATACTTGTCGGCCATCACCTTGATCATGGGGCAACGAAACCGTCTGTCTTGGGATATACCCGCCGCGGATTCCTTTTTGTTGAACCAAGCCATTTACCGCATCGGTGATATTGAGTACAAGCAAACCATGCGGGAACTGGATGAATTGCTCGAACTGGGTGATGTGGTGAAAAAACCGGTTAGGAACCTGTCTTTGGGCGAGAGGATGAAATGCGAACTCGCGGCGGGATTGATCCACCGCCCCTCGGTTTTGTTCTTGGATGAGCCCACCATCGGATTGGACATCACCGCGCAAGCCCGCATAAGGGAATTCTTGCGAGAATATAACCGGCGATATAATGCCACCATCATTCTTACGAGCCATTACATGGCAGATGTAACCGCTCTGTGTGAACGGGTGATATTAATTCACCACGGCAAATTGATGTACGATGGCGCTTTGGCGGAACTGAGCCGAAAGATAGCGCCATTTAAGGTGATCGGCGTGGGTTTGGAAAACGCGGCAGATTATGACCTGACCGGTTACGGCGAACGGACGGTTGGTGAGAATGGCGATGCGATGGTGTATTTGCGCGTTCCTGCCGAGCAGGCCACCAGTGTAACCTCGCGATTGCTGGCAGAATTGCCGATCCACGACATTACCATCGCAGACCCGCCGATCGAATCGGTGATCGAACAGGCTTTTCAGGGCTGAGCCATGTTGAAGATCTATAAAAATTTTTGGCTGGTGAATTGGGCTGAACAATGGCAGTATCGCGCGAATTTGCTGATGTACTTGTTTTATTGGTTGGTTTCGCCGATCATTTACCTGGCGGTGTGGACATCAATCGCCAATAGCAAGGGAGATGTGAAAGGATATACCGCCAATGACTTTATTACCTATTACTTGTTGCTATTGGTGGTTGACCAAATTACCTCAAATATCGTGATCCATATTTTGGCGGACAAGATCATGGACGGCGCGATCTCATCCGAGATCATCAAACCTGTTCACCCCGTGCTTACAAGTACGTTGGTCTACAACGTTGCCTTTAAAGCACTCAATTTCATTGGATTTTTGCCCATCTGGGTTGCGCTCAATTTTTTGTTCAAGCCAAATTATGCAGCCATTACCTGGCAGAACATCCTTCTGGCGGTCCCCTTTCTGATCGCGGGGTTTGCGATCAGTTTTCTGATCAGTGCTGTAATCACTTCGGTAGCGTTTTGGACAACGAGGGTGTACTCCATCCACGAGTTCTATTTTGCGTTGGTTGTTTTATTCTCGGGTCAATTTGTTCCACTTACCTTGATGCCAGAAATGATCCAATCCATCGCGCGTTATTTGCCATTCCAATTGATGATCTACTTCCCAATAGAATTGCTGTTGGGACGATTGGCTCCTGGAGAGATCCTGCATGGGGTGGGGTTGGCAGTTTTCTGGTTTACGTTTGCAGTGGTAGCGTTCAAAATAGTTTGGAAACGTGGATTGAAGCAATATTCGGCGGTAGGGGCTTGAAATGAGACGACACCTGAATTTGATCCGGGTTTTCCTGAAGATCAATTTGCAAATGGCAATGGCGTATCGAACAGACACATTTGTGAACATTTTGGTGAACATGATGTGGCTTGGATGGGAATTGCTGAGCCTTAGCATCATTTTTGGCAATACCCAGGCGCTGGCGGGATGGGAGTTCGGCGACTTGATCGTGTTGTTGGGTGTGTTCAGGATCGTGAACATGCTAATGTTCATCATGATCTGGCCAGCAACCGAAAAATTCAACACCTCTGTTCGGGATGGTTCGTTTGACTACGTGTTATTACAGCCGGTAAACAGCCTTTTTGTTGTCAGTTTTTCGCGCCTTACCATATGGCGCCTGTGGGACCTGGTATTGGCGCTGGTGTTGATCTTGAGCGGTTTGTCTATCTCTGGTGGAAACATCCTCTGGCAAAACTTTATGGCTTTTTTGGCATTGGCATTCTCCGGCATTATCATTATCTACAGCCTTTGGGTCGTGTTGATAGCGCTCACATTTTGGTTCACCAAGTTCGATAATAATGTAACCATACTGCACGCGCTAATGGACGCGGGCAGATATCCGGTGATGGTTTACCCCTTTTGGTTGCAGCTGATCGTGACCTTCATTATCCCGATCGCGGTGGCAACCACGGTTCCTGTGCAGGCCTTGCATGGTTCGCTGAGCGTTCTGCAAGTGCTAATGTATTTGGGGGTCGGAGCGGCGTCTTTTGTTGTCGCGGTGCTTTTTTGGCGGGTTGGTGTGCGTAAATATAGCGGTGCAAGCAGCTGACCGGCACAACAAGCCACCCTCCTTTTTATGGTAGAATAGTCGGACAAGGAGGGATGACCGAGCGGTTTAAGGTAACGGTCTTGAAAACCGTCGTACTCGAAAGGGTACCGTGGGTTCGAATCCCACTCCCTCCGCTGGAACAAGTTTTGACATTTGGGGAGGTGCCAGAGTGGCCGAATGGGCTCGCCTGCTAAGTGAGTGTCGGGGGTAGACCTCGACCGCGGGTTCGAATCCCGCCCTCTCCGCCAGAATAAAACGTCCCTTCGTTGGGGCGTTTTTATTTTTTGATGATCAATATCTATGATGAACTTGGAGGGTAGATGGAAAAAGAACCGTTGGGTATATTATCGCGGGCACAAGGGTGTTTGGCGGGTTTGGCAGTGGGTGATGCGGTTGGGACAGCCTTGGAGTTTGAGCGCCCCGGTACGTTTAAGCCGATCGATGACCTTGTGGGTGGTGGTCCTTTCAATCTGGAGCCCGGCCAGTGGACGGATGACACATCCATGGCTTTGTGTTTGGCAGATAGCCTGGTGAGCCAAAAACGGTTTGACCCCAAAGACCAAATGGAACGGTATGCGCAATGGTACCGCAACGGCCTTTGGTCTGCCACTGGTTCTTGTTTTGATATTGGGATCACAACGCGCAATGCCATTCAGCATTTTGAATTGACCGGAGAGCCATATAGCGGTTCTACGGACGAGAATGCCAGCGGAAATGGATGTATTATGCGGCTTGCGCCCGTACCCATTGCTTATCATACAGATGCGCAAGCAGCCATCTTTTTTTCTGGCGAAAGCGCGCGCACGACACACGGGTCGATACAGTGCGTGGAAGCAAGCCAATTGTTTGGGGCCATGTTATGGCGGGCGATCCACGGTTATGAGAAAAAGTCCATATTACTGGAAAGCGGAGGGTTTGAATTTCAAACCAGATCATTAGAGAATATATCCACCGGATCATACCTTTCATTCAGCCGAGACGAGATCGAGGGGAACGGGTATGTTGTGCGATCATTGGAAGCTGCTTTATGGTGTTTTGCGAAGACCGATTCCTACCGGGATGCTGTTCTAATGGCTTCGAACCTCGGCAACGACGCCGATACAACCGCGGCCATTTGTGGACAAATCGCGGGAGCTTATTACGGCGTTGAGTCGATTCCTGCTGGCTGGATGGAAAAGCTGGCCATGCGTGACCAGATCCTCGAACTGGCCTCTCGGTTACTGCAAAACGTTGAAGCCCGCTAAGGCCTTGGATCATGATTCTCACCCTCATTGTAAAAAACCCAACCGACAATCGACATGCCCATGTTGCCTGCCAAAAAATTAGGGTATGATTTTGTTGTTTGTAAGAAATTACCATAAGGAAACTGAGTATCGTGAGAATCATCTTAGTGCGGCATGCACTTACAGATTGGAATATGGAAGAGCGGTGTCATGGAATCACCGATGTGCCGTTGGGTGAGTATGGCAAGGCCATGGCCATTAAACTGGCTGAACCAATTGGCCGGCAAAAATTTGACGCGATCTATTGCAGCAATCTGCTGCGGGCAAAAATGACACTGGACCTTATGATGGGAATTGAAATGCCAGCGATCGTGACGGATGCCCGCTTGCGGGAGCGTGACTTTGGAAAGATGGAGGGGAATACCCATCGCCGCGGCATGGAATTATGGCCCGAAGAAGTTAGCGCGTGGCTTGCGGACCATACCTACACCATGGAAGGCGGTGAAACATATGATGCTTTTACCGATCGGGTTCAGGATTTTATTAAGCAGATCTTGCGCGATTGTGAGGGGAAGACCGTATTGATCGTAGCCCATGGCGGTTCACTTGGGGCGATCTTGCGGTACCTTGGAAATAGATTTGGGACGGTCGGTATTGACTCATTCATCTCGCATGCCTGTTATGCGGATCTTGAGATACTTGGAAACAAGATGACCGTGCGGGATTTGAATAATTGCGAACACTTGCGGGAGCTTGAAAAGTAGGATGAGAAAGAAATTGTGGGGTCTTTGGGTGGTCACACACTGGCTGATGGCCTTGTTGGTTATCGTCACATTTGCGATCGGTCTGGCATCCCTCAACGAGATCTCAGACCCGGCCGGAAAAGTTGTACCATTGCAAGTTCATTTGGTCTTGGGCGGCCTGATCTTTGCTTTGGTAACTGCGCGGTACTTTATGCGGGTTTTGGTATATAAAAAACCGTGGGGTTGGAACCTTCCAGCGGTAACAAATGACCGTAAAAAAGCATTTTTGCTCGACCAGGCAGATCGGTATGTACACCCTCTTTTGTATTTGGCCACTTTTTTAATGGTCGTTTTGGGTATGGCGATCTCGTTGCCGGCAGGTTTGGGTCCCACTTTGTTTTTTGAGAGTGGCACAGCGGTTCCGGAAGATTTTTCAATTTACCCCGCACGGGCTTGGCACGGGGTTTTATCCACAGTGTTGCTTTTGTTGGTTTTCCAGCATGTTTTGGCTGCGGTGTTCCATGTGCTGATCAAACGCGATGGATATCTGCGCCGTATGTGGTTCAGGCGGGGCGGCGAATGAAAATACTATTCGTTGCGGATGGACGGTCCCCCACCGCGATCAATTGGATGCGCTATTTTTGTGAAGCCGGGGACGAGGTGGTATTGGTATCCACGTTTGCCTGCGAACCAAACTTGGCACTCCAAAAAAAGATTGTATTGCCGGTGGCATTTTCTTCGGTAAAGAAACCAACCAGTTCATCCAAGGCGAATTTCCTGTTTGGCGCTTCTACCCTAAAAATCAGGACATTAATTAGGCAGTGGTTGGGGCCGGCGTCGATCTCAAAGGCTGCCAGAGTTCTGCGCTCCATCATCCAACAGGAAAAACCAGATCTGGTTCACGCGATGAGGATCCCTTTTGAGGGGATGGTTGCCGCGGATGGTTATGCGGGGGTACCGTTGGTGATCTCGGTTTGGGGCAATGACTTTACCTTGCATGCTGAATCGAACAAAATGATGCGCCATTATACCGAATGGGCAATGCGGGTGGCGGATGGCGTACAGGCTGATTGCCACCGTGATATTGCGCTTGCCAGACAGTATGGCCTTGACGCAGGTAAACCCACTTTGGTGGTTCCCGGCTCGGGCGGGGTCAGAGCGGATATCTTTTACCCTGCAGCAGATGAAAGCAACCTGTCTTTGGTAGTCAATCCGCGTGGATTCAGGGCGTATGTACGCAACGATGTGTTCTTTAAGGCGATCCCGTTGGTGTTACGGGACGTTCCAGATGCCAGATTTGTTTGCCCGGGCATGGACGCGGAACCACAAGTGATGGAATGGGTAGAACAACTGGGGGTTGGGCATGCCGTTGATTTGTTGCCGCCCCTTAGCCAACCGGATCTGGCCAACTTATACCGGCGCAGCAAGGTAGTGGTGTCACCGACCATTCATGACGGTACCCCGAACAGCCTGATCGAGGCATTGGCGTGCGGTTGTTATCCTGTGGCTGGCGACCTTGAATCCATTCGAGAGTGGATACAGGATGGGGTGAATGGGGCGTTGGTGAATCCGGGATCGCCGGAATCGGTAGCAAGGGCGATCGTGCGAGGATTGCAGGATGGTGAACTACGCGCTCGATCGCGCGAAATCAACCTGCGGTTGATCAACGAACGCGCTGAGTATAGATCAGGAATGGAAAAGGTGCGCCAATTTTATCAACGGGTTATGCGTAGTACCACTTAAAGATCTGATCATAGATCGCCAGCAAGCCTTTCTTGACGGGCGCCAACGAGACGAACCTCTTGATGATCGACTGGGAAGGTGTTTTGTTGGTTTGCGAGACAGAACCTTTTACATAATCAGCGCTATTCGATAAATTCATTGCAAAAGGTTGCGCGGTCATCAACCTTAGGTACCCGGCTTCATTCATACGAACGTCCAACTGCTTTACCTGGCCCATTGGCTTGTCCATATCAAATGGCAGAAATTGGGAGAGCACTGACTTGTAGGCGGTAAACTGCCAATGGGAAGCTCCCGCGATCGCTTCGACGGAGTTGTAGGTGATCTTCCAATCAATAGTTTCAGCATAGACCTTGCGGTTTTCTGTTTCATCCTGCCCAAGCGACCGGTTGAATTCCCAAAACTTTTCCCAAGGGATAAAACAACCTTCCTCAATGGTTGCATCTTTTAGCGCCCATTGGCGGGTGGCGCTATGCAGGTCAGGGTTGGTTCGGTATGGGCGGGCAGTGACCATGCCCACCTTCGGGAAGGACTCGAGTAACTTGACCGAATTGGAAAGCCAACCTGGATAAAAAAGAACATCACTATCGGTATAGGAAATGATCTCGCCAGGGGCGCCGGCAAGCATCATATTCCACGCGCCGCCCTTGCCCAAGTTCTTTTCTGAAAGGGTCAAATATTGTATGAGGCCGGCTTCTTTTTGGGTAACCAAATAATCCCGAACTTCGGGGCAGCTGCCATTATCAAACACCATCAGGTCAAATGGCAGCCCGGCCTCTGTGTGCATAGATCGCAAACTAAGGTCCAAAACATCCAACGCCTCCTTGTAAAAACCACTGAGGAAGGGGATGTAGTTGAGCAGTGCAACGGTGATCCTTTCGGGTTTTGCCACCTGATTAATAAATTTGGCGGGGTTTTGGCCTTTGCGCATAATTTGTCCTTATTGGTTGATCCCAAGAATCTTTCCCAACTTCCACAGGTAGTTGGATAGTTTTACGGAGCCGAATTTAATAAATGGTAATGCTTCGATAGCCCGCCAAATCACTTTGCGGTTTAATTGGCGGGGTTGAATTTTCCCCGCCCTGAATTCTTTGTCGCAATCATATAGGGTAAAGCGGGTTGTGATGCGCCCCCCAGCCAACTGGATGTTTTCCAGCGTTTCGGGGTGGTCGTAATGCGGTTTGGCGCCGGGTAAATGGGCATAATTGTGGTTTTGATGGATGATAGTGATCTCGGGGGTGCAATTGATCGCCGGGAAGTGTTGTTGGCGGGCATGGTAGATCATCCAATTATCCCAACCGGCCCGTCCAATTGTGAAGGCGGGAATATTGGTGTAGCAATTAGCCGGGAACAAAAAATAATCTGATCCGGCAGGCTTATGGAGGGTGCCGTGTTGACGCATTTGCCGCAACAGGGAATCCTCCCACTGGTCAGGAAATTCCCGCCTGAAGCTGATATCCAAGTCCCATCGTTGGCCCATCAGCACAAACTGGCTTGCCAGTTTGTGTACCTGTTGGGCATGCCGGACGAAAGATGGGAATAATATGATGTCGGCTTTGATGAAGCAGTAAAGTTGGTTTTTGCTGGCATTGCGGGCAAGT
>SXKT01000024.1 GCA_005778035.1 Chloroflexota bacterium | reverse complement strand
GGTCTTTTACGATATCACCGCTTCCAGTGACAAGCGCGATATTATGATCGACGTGGTAAAACAGGTCGCCGAGCAGATCTTCATCCCATTCTCGGTAGGGGGTGGGTTGCGTACCGTGGAGGATTGTTACAAGGTTTTGCAAGCCGGCGCCGAAAAGGTGAACCTGAACAGCGCCGCGGTAAAGAACCCTCAATTGGTCTCGGAGGTGGCGGATGCGTTTGGTGTGCAAGCCGTCGTCCTTTCGATGGATGTCCTTAGGGTTCCCGCAACGACAACCATCCCTACCGGTTACGAGATTGTGATCAATGGCGGCAGAACCCCAACCGGTCTGGATGCGATCGCTTGGGCGCGCACAGGCCAGGAGCTGGGAGCCGGCGAGATCGTGGTCAACTCCATCGATGCCGATGGCACCAAAGATGGATATGAGATCACCCTGACCCGCCAAATTGTGGACGCAGTGAACATACCCGTTATTGCAAGTGGCGGTGGGGGCACTCCGGAACATATGTACCAGGTTCTCACCCAAGGTGGCGCGGATGCGGCGCTTGTCGCCTCTATGCTGCATTACGGCGAATACACCGTAGGGCAGATCAAAAAAGAGTTGGCCGAAAAAGGCCTAAAGATCAGGTTATAAAATGAATATGCCCAACTTTAAGCTGGATAAGGATGGCCTGCTCACCGCTGTTGTACAGGATTCCCACACCCGGCAGGTTTTGATGGTGGCATGGGTAAACCCGCAAGCCTATGAAAAAATGGCAAAAACTGGCGAAACCTGGTTTTGGAGCCGCTCGCGCCAGGAACTATGGCACAAAGGCGGAACCTCTGGCAACACCCAAAAGATCGTCAGGATGTCGGTAGATTGTGATTTGGATACCTTGTTGATCGAGGTCGAACCCAACGGCCCGGCTTGCCATACCGGTCAGACTAGCTGTTTTTTTACTGAATTGGAAATGGATCAGAAACCAAAATGACCTTTGAAGAACTTTTTTCTACCATCAAAAGCCGCAAGGATTCTCCTGCGGATTCATCGTATACCGCTTCCTTATTCCAAAAAGGGATCGCCAAGATCTCTCAAAAAGTCGGCGAAGAAGGCACCGAAGTTGTGGTGGCAGCATTGGCACAAGAGAATGCCCGGCTGGTTGAGGAGATCTCAGACCTTGCCTACCATGTATTGGTCTTAATGGCCTACAAAGGAATTGAGATCGAAGATATTTTGGCGGAATTGGAATCGCGAAAACGCTAAGCCTGCCAGGTTTACCCTGATGTGCGTGAAATAACAAATACAGCGCACGTACGTGCCGGCACTACAAATTCCCCAAGGTCCGGATTGAATGCTGCCTTGCGAACGATTTCATCCGGCCCGGATACTTGTTCGGGATGCAAGCGGTAAGGTAGGCCTGCCAGATCGCCATGGCCGAAATAAACCGCGCCCGGGTTGGCGTTGAACAAAACCAAGATCGAGCTGAACTGTGGATCGATACCGGTAGGGTCTTCGATATTCATCGCGATCAGGCCGGGGATCTGATGTGGCCCGTTGTTGAGGAAAGACACATCCCGAATGACCAGGTCGGCGCTCTGAAGCCGGAACAGCGGGCTGCTTTTTCTGATGCGTAGGAACATGCGGAAAACATCCACCGCGAAGCGAATATCACTCTCGGAGGGTTTCCGTTTTTCATCGGCCAACAAATGGCTAAAGATGAACCACTTGTCGCGCCCTTTGATCGGCAATCCTTTTCCCCAATTGTTATCCTTGTACGACCAATCGATTTGGTTGAACCAATCGCCTGAATTATACGAATCTCGGTCGAGTGACTTTGACCGTAACATATCATCCCCGCTAAAAAAGAAGGGGATCCCTTGCCCCAGGGCTATAACGCTCAAAGCCAGGTTGTTTAATCGTACGCGGTCTTCCACAGATACGTAATGCGGTGTCTTGACTTGCAAAATATCCCACAAAGTTTCATTGTCATGGGCTGAAACATACAGCACATTTTCTGATGGGTTGCGCAGCAAGGCGGCTGGTTGGTCGTTGTACCAGATCTGGTCGGCAAACACTTCTTCACCGCTTGCCCGTGTTAGCCGATATTCCTTTAGGTTGCCAGCCAAACTGGCCTTGATCAAATCGCAATATTCAAACAGGACCCATTTTTGGTGGTCATGGTTACGGCGTTCCTCGTGGTTGGCTTGGGTATACAAGCCTGTGGCAAAGCCTTGATCGAACATGCCAGAAAAAGCGCTTCCACCACGCAATGCGTCGCGACAGCGGTCATTGAACACGCCGATCCCATTCCCGGCGATGTTACGCATGCTTGCGTTAGTGCCACGGGTGTTATTGGCGACCTCGCCAAAATCCCAAGCCTCTCCATAGAGGTAGATCTTTTTTCCATCTACCCCATCTTTTTCGATGGTGAGGGAATCCAGCGCGACGCGTACGGCTTGCATGTCGGCAACCATGTGGTGGCCCATTAGGTCAAACCGGAAGCCATCTACTTTGTATGCGGTAGCCCATAAAAGAATGGAATCGACCATCAATTTCCGCATCATTGCGTGTTCGGTGGCGGTATTGGCGCAACAAGTGCTGTTTTCTATTCCGCCCTCAAAGTTGAGGCGGTGGTAATAACCGGGGACCAGCTTGTCGAACACTGATTTCTCTCCCAACCCGCCTTCATAGGTGTGGTTAAAAACCACATCCATTACCAGCCGCAAGCCGGCGTTGTTGACCGCTTGCACCATTTCCCTAAATTCCAAAACGCGGGTTTGCCCGTTCGGGTCGGTTGAGTACGAGCCTTCGGGGGCCATAAAATGGTGTGGGTCATATCCCCAGTTGTATCCATCGTCATTCTGGATGGTCGAGATGATCTGGGATTGCAGGTCAGAGTTGGGCGGAAAGGACCTCAGCAAGCTGTCTTCTACTTTTTTCCAGGTTGATTTGTCTTCATTGATACTGGCGATATCTGAAACGGGCAGCAGATGCAAATGGGTCAATCCGGCTTCGGCATGGGCGCGCAGGTGCTTCATGCCGCCAGAATTGGCAACCGTGAACGCCTTATAGGTTCCGCGGTACTCCGCAGGGACATCGGGGTCGCCGATGCTAAAATCGCGCATGTGCATTTCGTAGATCGAGATGTCGTTGATCGAATGGAGCGGTGGTTTTTGCAGGGTATCCCAGCCCGCCGGGGTAAGGCTGCGGTCGGCAAGGTCTATGATCTGGCTGTGGGTGCCGTTTGTAGAAAGACTGATGGAGTACGGGTCGCTGGTAAGGGTATCCACAAATTGGCCTTCGCACGGACAGAACACCTGAACCCGATATTGGTAAAACTTGCCTACCCAATCGGGATTGCCAGTGATGCTCCAGACACCATTGGTTTTGTCGTACAACATCGCACGCATTTGGCTGGGCTGGGGGTCTTGGGCTGCACTAAAAAGATGAAGGGTTACAACCGAAGCTGTTGGCGCCCAAACCCGCAATGTAGGCACACCATTTTCCATCTGAACACCCAATGGACCATCGTAACGAAACAGATCGTCCAAAATTCCGGGGATCTGAATTCCGGCCGCGTCTACAATGTTGTCATTATGGTCTCTGATGACCGCAAAAAAGAATCGTCGAAGGCAAGCTGGGATGATCTCAACAAAATCATCATCGATCTTGAACGGGACGAAATGGGCAAGGTGGGGAAAATTACGCGCTACTGTTGGGTCTATGGGTGCGTTGTGTAGTTTAAGCGGGATCTCGAAGAAGGTTTGATGCCGCAGGTCATCATCGCTATCGTCAATATCGTTGATGGTCAGGATGGAGTATTTATAGTCGCGCGGTTTATCAGGTGGAAATAGTATTAGTGAACGATGCACCCAATGGACTGTAAGTTTTTTAACCCTGTTCAGTAGGTCGATGTTTGAATCTTTAAAAATCACTTTATGCATTATTTTCATTCCACCAGGTGGGTTGACTTCCTATTTTATACCATTTTGACTCACATCGGCTGTGCGCAGTGGTGGCGAGTATAAAAGGCGATCGGATATTGGGTACTACCTATTCAGCCCCAACACTGTCAAGCGGATGCAAAAAACTGGTCGAACCGTTAGTTATTTTGATTTCAAGGAATACCGCAACCAGATCGACGATCAAGTTCGAGAAACGGACACGTTGCGAAGCTTGCTTGAAATCGATCATCGAAACGGCTCCATCCTGATCGAGGAAGTAGGGTCTGTGGTGTTGATCTGCCACCGGATAAAAATAGACACCGTGAGTTAATCATCGATCAACCAGAAAGCCAACGACGACATGGCAATTGCCATGAACCGTATTGGGGGCACGAGCAATACCGGTGAAGGACGTGAAGACCCTAAACGATGTAAACCAATGGTCAACGATGATTCCAACCAACGCGCGAACGGGCAGGTTGCCAGCGCCCTATAAGGCGTTACAAACGAATACTTGGTCATCGTCGATGAGAACCAGGCCAAAAGGGCGCAAGGGGCAAACCCATGGTAACTTGCAACCAGCCGTTAAGGTGTGTTTGACGTTGGCGATCTGCGTACTGGCCAAAGCTTGGTAATATGGGCGATCGATGAAGGGCGCGGCGAAGCACGGGAATGCGATGCCTGCCTGCGAAACTCGCAGGAATAAATCGGACTAACCCATCTTGCCGGTAATGTAGGACTCGGTCAATTCCTGGGCAGGGTTGGTAAACAAGATTTCGGTTTGATTGAACTCGATGAGTTCACTTAACCAAAACAAGCCGGTGTAATCTGATACACGGGCTGCCTGTTGCATATTGTGGGTTACGATCACAATGGTGTAATCCTGTTTCAATTCGGCGATCAGGTCTTCAACACGCAAAGTGGCAATCGGATCCAATGCGGAAGTAGATTCATCCATCAAGATCACATCCGGTTTGGTTGCCAATACCCGTGCGATGCACAAACGCTGTTGTTGGCCCAAAGATAACGCCAGGGCGTTTTTCCCCAAATTATCTTTAACTTCATCCCACAAGGCTGCTTTCTTCAGGCTTGTGTATATGGTTTCTTCAAGGTCGGCGCTGCTGCCCTCAAAATTGAGCACTCTCGGGCCAAAAGCCACATTATCCCAAATCGATTGGGGGAAAGGATTTGGTTTTTGGAAGACCATCCCAACTTTCTTCCGCAATTCAACCACATCCGTTAAATCCGTATAAATATCATTGCCATGCAATTTTATTTTGCCCTCAACACGGGTGCCCGCGATAGTATCATTCATACGGTTAAGGCATCGCAAAAAGGTAGATTTACCGCAGCCTGAAGGGCCTATCAAAGCGGTTACCTGATTGGCTTTGATATGCATATTGATGTCTTTAAGGGCGTGCGTGGTCGAATAGAAAAAGTCGAGATTCTCGATTGAGAATACGATTGAATTGTCCATAAATCAATTTTACTATTAATAAGGTAGTGCTTGGCGCGCAGGTTATAATTAATCTGTTATGAACCGACTCTCGATCCTTCTGATCATTTTTGCTATCTTCCTGCCTTTTTCATCCGGATGCTCCTCCAACGATCCGAATTCGGACCTGCCTACCGTCGCCGAGCAGGCATACATCGAAAATAAAGGTTCCGATACAATCGTAAATTTGGCGCTGGTCTGGGCAGAGACCTACCAAAAGGACCACCCTGAAGTGCGAATTTCTGTCACAGGTGGTGGTTCCGGAACCGGCATTGCTGCGATGTTGAATGGCACTGTAACGATCGCCAATTCATCCCGAGCGATCAGCAAGGATGAATTACAACAAGCCGCGGAAAAAAATATCCTGCCAATTGAACACATCATCGCCAAGGATGCCATAGCCATCATCGTTAATCCGCAAAACCCGGTGGCCAGGCTAACATTGCAACAACTTTCCGATATTTATAGCGGCAAGATCAGTAATTGGAAAGAACTTGGTGGCGAGGATCGCCAGATCGTTCGTTTGTCTCGCGAAACCAATTCCGGAACTCATGTTTACTTCCTGGAACATGTGTTGCGTTTGGGAAACAAGGAAAATAAGACCCTTTTTTCTCCTGATACGCTGTTACTACCAAGTTCAGAGGGCATTATCAACGAGTTGAGAAGCAATCCGAACGCCATCGGTTATGATGGTTTGGGTTATGTCCCAGAAGACCTTAAAATGGTAGAAGTATCAAAAGATGGCATCGAGCCCTACATGTTGCCTTCGGCAGATACAGTCAACAACAACCAATATCCCATTGCCCGCGACCTGTATATGTACACAGCTGGAGAGCCGAACGATTTTGTCCAACAATACCTCGACTGGATCCTGACCGCTCAAGCACAACAAATCGTCCAAGATCTTGGTTTTGTGCCGGTATCGAAGGAATAAAATGAAGGCCACTGCGAATATCAATGAATTCATCATCACCCGGCTGATCAAACTTTCGGGTTACTCTGCCATTTTGTTCGTTTCGTTAATTTTCTTCTTCCTGATCCGGGAAGGAGTCCCCACCTTGGCTGAAGTTCCGCTGGATGTTTTGTTCTCCTCCCGCTGGTATCCGATCGAAGATTATTATGGCATCGTTCCGCTGATCAGTGGATCGGTCATCATCACCATTGGGGCAACACTCATTGCGGTGCCCATGGGGGTTGGCACAGCTGTCTTTATTTCAGAGGTGGCCCCGCGGTGGGCGCGCGAGATCCTAAAACCGCTGGTTGAACTATTAGGCGGGTTACCCTCGGTGGTGATTGGTTTTTTGGGCATCCTGTCATTTACGCCTGCCATCCGGGTTGCGCTCAACCTGCCAACCGGCCTAACAGCATTGGCTGGCTCCTTATTGCTGGCTATTGTCGCGCTTCCAACAGTTGTTTCGGTGGCAGAAGATGCCCTGGATACTGTTCCACGCTCATACCGTGAAGGCGCCTGGGCATTGGGTGCCACTCAATGGCAAACTATTTGGCGGGTCACTCTCCCTGCCGCCAGGTCTGGTGTACTTACCGCGGTAATGTTGGGCATTGGCCGCGCAATCGGTGAGACCATTATTGTAATGATGGTGACTGGTAACGCGCCGGTTTTGGCCAATAAGATCAGCTCGATCATCTCTCCGGTTCGAACCATGACGGCAACCATCGCGGCCGAAATGGGTGAGGTGGCCAATGGCAGTGTGCATTACCACACCCTGTTCTTTATCGGCATGATGCTGTTCATCATCTCCCTCATTGTGAACATCACTGCCAGTGCGGTTGTATTCCGGTCACAAAAACGGGCCGAGAAGGTATTATCCTGATGGCGACTCGCGGAGGTTTTTTCAAGTTCGACCGGAATAACCAACAAAAGTTGGGTTTTGCTTTGCTAAGTTTGGTTGCGTTACTAACCATCCTGCCGATCATTGTGATCCTGTCCATGCTGGTATTCAAGGGCGGCTCAGCCATCTCTTGGGAGTTTATAAGCGGCTTCCCGTATGACGGGATGCGCGAGGGTGGGATCTTGCCCGCCATCATTGGTACCTTTTATCTCACCATTGGTACAGCCATTTTTTCGGTGCCGCTGGGTGTGGCATCGGCAATTTACCTTTCAGAATATGCCAAGGATTCCCTTCTAACCCGCATTATCCGCCTGGCGATCATCAATTTGTCTGGCATTCCATCGGTTGTATACGGCTTGTTTGGCCTGGGTTTATTCGTACTGTTCCTAAAATTCGGCACCAGCATCCTCTCGGCCTCTCTAACGTTATCCATCATGACCTTGCCGGTGATCATCTCTACCTCTGAAGAAGCACTTCGGGCCGTGCCGCAATCTTTCCGCACGGTTTCCATCTCCCTGGGGGCAACCAAATGGCAAACCATCCGCCGAATTGTCTTGCCGGAGGCATTACCAGGCATTATCACGGGTATCATCCTTGGGCTCGAGCGTGCCGCCGGAGAAACTGCGCCGATCCTTTTTACCGGTGCCGCCTTCTTCCTTCCCAACCTTCCCACCACCTTTTTTGATGCCACCATGGCGTTGCCATACCACTTATTTGTCATCAGCACCCAGATCCCCGAAATGCCGATCAGGATCCAATTTGGTACCGCTTTGGTGCTCATCACATTCGTACTCGGCATGAATCTACTCGCGACCGTGGTCCGTTCAAGGGCCAGGGCAAAAAGGCAATGGTAACACCCGCTATGACAGATAAGATCAAGATCGAAGGTTTTAGCCTGCAGTATCAAGATGGTACCGAAACGTTGCGGAACGTGAACTTGAGCATCGAGAAAAACGCCATCACAGTTTTGTTTGGCCCGGCAGGGGGTGGCAAGTCATCGCTGTTACGCAGCATCAACCGGCTCAACGACCCGGAAGATATCAAACAGATTGATGGGCATATCTTCCTCGATAGTGAAGACATCCTTTCTCCCAAGGTTGACCTGATCAACTTGCGGCGCAAGATCGGCATGGTGTTTGCCCGTCCGGTTGTGTTGCCCCTGACCATCCGCAAAAACATCACCTACGGTCTGGAAGTTATGGGAGAACATAACAAAGCCCGGCTCGATGACGCAGTCGAACGCTCTTTGCGCCAGGCTGCCTTGTGGGAAGAGATCAACCACAGGTTGGACGACCCCGCGGTTGCCCTTTCTGGCGGGCAGCAACAGCGTTTGTGTATTGCCCGCACGTTGGCATTAGAACCTGATGTGATCATGCTGGATGAGCCAACATCCGGTCTGGACCCAATTTCCACCGGCAAGGTAGAAAATTCCCTGCAGGAGCTTAAAAAACAATACACTATCATCCTGGTTCCACATTCGGTACAACAAGCCGCCCGTACCGCCGATAATGCCGCCTTTTTTTTGCAAGGCGAATTGATAGAGTTTTCTCGTGGGAAGGGTATTTTTACGGCCCCTACGGTAAAAAAGACAGAAGATTATGTAACCGGCCGGTTTGGCTAACCTGCCATTAACGCAAAGTGAGGTGAATATGCTACGGAAAAGTTTTGAATCTGAGATCCAAAATATGAAAAATGAGATCCTGGCCTTCGGCAGTATGGTGGAACAAAACCTGTTGGAATCTGTGGACGCATTGAAGACCCGCGATGTAAACCGCTCTCATAAAGTGGTCGAGGTAGACAAGATCATTAACAAAAAACGCTTCGAACTTGAGAATGAAGTAATGATCCTGATCGCCACCCAACAGCCCATGGCCAAAGACCTGCGTTTGCTATCCTCCTTTTTTGAGATCATCAGCGAGTTGGAGAGGATGGGCGATTACGCCAAAGGTATTGGCGTGATCAACATCCGCATGGGCAGCGAGGAATTGCTAAAGCCATTGGTCGACATCCCGCGCATGGCCGAAAAAAGCGCCGATATGGCCCACCGCGCGTTGGTGGCTTTCATCAATGAGGATGTGGAAGCAGCCAAGTCAATTCCGGCCGAGGATGATGAAGTGGACGCCCTGTATAACCAGATCTATCGAGAGCTCATCACTTACATCATCTCAGACCCCAAAGCCATTGAGAAAGCCAATTGGCTGTTATGGGTAGCCCACAATTTGGAGCGCTTCGCCGACCGCGTCATCAACATCTGTGAGCGTACCCTGTTCGTTGTCAACGGCCGGCTGGGCGAGATCGAAGACGCGCTTTAGCGATGCTGAACGACAGGTCAGACCTGCGGTTGTCGATCCCATCCAAGGGAAGGCTGGCGGAGGAAACGATCCAATTCCTGAGTGCTTGCGGTTTTGAGATCAAAAAAAGCAACCCCCGCCAGTACGAAGGCACCATCCCTTCCATCCCAGGGCTTACGGTACTGTTCCAACGGCCAACGGATATTGTCATCTCTCTGCGCGATGGCAGTGTAGATTTTGGGTTCACCGGGCTCGATGTGCTCGAGGAGTTCCAAGGGCATAATAACGATATTTTCGTGCTTCACGAGGCATTGGGGTACGGCAAGTGCAGCCTCAACTTGGCTGTGCCAGAAGATTGGCTAACAGTAAATGATCTTGATACCCTTAAACAATACGCGGGTAACCTGGCCCACCCGCTACGCATCGCTACAAAATTCCCGGTACTTACCAGCAGATTTTTAAAGCACAATCATATTGCCCATTCAATCGTAAGCGCTGAGGGAACCCTGGAGATCGCGCCAGCCATCGGTTATGCCGATATGATCTCTGACCTTGTGAGTAGCGGGCAAACCCTAAAAGACAATCGCCTAAAAAAATTGGAGGGTTGTTGCATCCTAAGTTCGCAAACTGTACTGGCCGCGAATTATAAAACCCTCTCCACTGATCCACGTGCCCAAGATGTAGCGCGCCAGTTGTTGGAATTTATTGAGGCGTATTTGCGCGCCGAAAACAATGTGTCTATTTATGCCAACATCCGTGGCGATAGCACCGATGTGATCGCGACGCGCATCTTTGAGCAACAGACCATTGGCGGCCTCAATGGCCCAACCATCAGCAAGATCATCCGAAGGGATGGCGACCCAAGTTGGTATGCCTTGCACATCATCGTTCATCGAGATGAGGTATTCAACGCGATCAAAGAACTTCGCTCGATCGGCGGAAGCGGAGTGGTTGTTACACCGGTTACCTATATTTTTGAGGAAGAACCGCCGCGATATAAGGCGATGTTAAAAAAGCTGAAGATAAAACAAGGCTAACACCAATGGAGCCGCGATGAAGACACTCAAGATCGTACTCGTGGGGCCGTACCTGGCAGGCAAATCACGTTTTATGGCCACTGCGCGAGGCATCGGCATTCCCCAACAAGGCGCCAATGTACCACAGGATAACGATGCCAAGCAGATCGGCTCAGTCGCGACCGATGTCGAGCGCATCCTTTTGGATGAAGAAATGATGATCTACTTGTTCGGCATGCCCGGCCAACAACGGTTCGATTTTATGTGGGATGTGCTCGAAGAGAAGATCCACGGATTCATCATCCTGTTTGACCCGCAAAGGCCTGAAACGTTCATTGAGACGCGCAAGATCATAGATATGGTCAGCCAAAAACGCAATGCGCCGTACATTTTGGCGGCAACTTCGGCAGAACCCCAACAAGCCTGGGCAGAAGAAGCAATGCGACGTTCGCTTAGCTTAGCCAGCCAATTTAAATTCTCAGTATGCGATATCAACGATGTTGCCAGTGTGAAAAAAACCCTGCTCGATTTGTTGTATGAGATCTTAAGCAAGTTCGAAAGTTGAACAACCCATTATGCCAGGCATCGTAACCGATCAAGGCGTGGTCCATTACGAAGTATATGGACAGGGAAAACCGTTAATTTTGCTGCATGGCTGGTTGGGTTCCTGGCGTCTGTGGCAACCAACCATGGAAGCCCTTGCCTTGGATGGGTACCGCTGTTACGCCCTCGATTTTTGGGGTTTTGGTGAATCGGGCAAAAAGCGGGCAAGTTATTCCGTTGATGATTTTTCCAGCCTGGTTGGGCAGTTTATGGCCAATATGGGCATTGCCAAAGCACCCCTCATTGGCCACAGCATGGGTGGAACAGTAAGTTTGGCCACCGCTCTCCGTTATCCACAAACAGTCAGCAAGGTGGTAGTTATCGGTTCGCCGATTCGGGGGGCGGCACTTGCGCCCGCGCTAAAATTGGCAGCCAATCCGCTCATTGCGCGCTTGCTTTTTTCCCAATTACCGTTGTTCTCCAAAATACTGCATTTGGCGGCTCCCTTATTGTGTTCTTTCCCGGGGTTCGCCGGTATGTTAACCGGTGATATGAATAAAACCACCCTTGAATCCTTTTTTAAAAGCATCGCTTCGCTCAAACAGACCGATTTGGTGGGTACGGTGAAAAGCATCCAAATGGATGTGTTGGGTTTGTATGGTAAGGGAGACAATATTGTATCTCCCAAGGAGTATGAAACCCTCTTGGCGGCTATTCCTGGTAGCAAGGGTGTGTTGTTCCCGTCAGCCAAACACTTTATCATGCTCGATGACCAACCAGGATTTCTCAACGAACTTAAAAACTTTTTGGCTGGCAATCAGCCGATCCCATAATGCCGTAAAATGGTTGTAATGGCAAACAAAGGCAAAATGCTCAAGGTCGTCCTAAGGCAAAAAAAACTCATCGCGCCGTTTGGCGAACCTGCGCGCGAACTTCGGCTGCAAAACACCCCCCTGTGGTTGTGGCAGCGCGATCTGCTGGCTGGTTATTGCAATCAGGAAATTGAGATCGGATCGATCGCCGAAGTTGGGGCAGATGGCAAAGAAAAGTTGATCGTTGCTGACAACCTTTTTTTTGACGAGCCATTTCTGGCCCAGTTTTTGGCCCAGGCCAAACAATTCGCACACCCATCCAGGTTGGCATTCACCATGCAAGATGCCACCTTCCGAGAGCATATCTTGCCGCTTGCCTCCTCCTTTGAAAAACAAGGAGATAACTACCTCGCCCCCATGTGCTATTATCCCGATGGCTCCTCCGGTACCCCCAGGCCCTTGGTGGTGGATTCGATGCCGGTTGAAGCAGGGTACTACAATGTTCCTGCCTATATGGCTGGAAAAATGGGCGATCTGGTGTACCAATTGCCGGGCAGGGGTTTCATCGCCATCGATAGTTGGGTTCATCTTTTTTTGGCAGACATCGTTTTTGGGTTGTTCAATCGGGGCATCCGGTTCGAAAAGCGCTTGAAGGCTGATTTGGGCTACAAACTTGGCTTGGTTGCGCAAGCATTATTGCAAGGCAAACAGCTCTTACAGTCCGCCGGGTTGGTTCGGGTGGGTAAACATTGTGTTATCGACCCGTCCGCGGTCATTCACGGACCGGCTACCATCGGTGATAATGTCACCATAGGGGCGGGTGTAGTGATCGAAAACTCCATCATCGGTAACAATGTCAATATATCGCAAGGGGCGCAAGTGATGTTAAGTGTCGTAGGTGATGGTACATTCCTGCCTTTTAACGCCGCGGTGTTTATGACCACCATCATGGAAAACTCGATCGTTGCCCAAAATGCTTGCTTGCAAATGTGTGTTATTGGCCGAAACACATTTATTGGTGCCGGAACCACTTTTACCGACTTTAACCTGCTGCCGATCCCAATTCGCGCCACAGATGGAAATGGCAGCCTTGCATCCTCCAATCGGCCTGTGTTGGGCAGCGCGGTTGGCCACAATTGCCGGATCGGTTCCGGCCTGGTTATTTATCCCGGAAGAATGATCGGTTCGGACGTAGTGCTGATCGGCTCAAATGAGCGCAGTGTAATCCGAAAAAATGTGGGCTTGGAAGATACTGATGCCACCAAAACACGCTATCCACACTCCCATCCACCCCAATACGCGAATGGGTCCGATGACCAGCCAGCAAAGTGGTGATCCATTGTCAGCCCCCAAGCTCGGGTAGGTTATACTGATTAAAACCGTCTGGAGTATAAAATGGACCATGCCCGTTTGTTGATCGTTGAAGATGAGCCGGATATTTCCAACTTGTTGTCGATCTATTTTGGCAATTTGGGATACGAGATCGATACTGCCTTCAAGGGCAGCGATGCGATCGAAAAAACCCAGGGAAACCTGCCCGACCTGATCATATTAGACATCAACCTTCCAGATTTTAATGGCTACGAAGTTTGCCGCCAGTTGCGCGGCAAAACCCGCACCGGCAACATCCCGATCATCTTCTTAACCCAACGAGATGAACGCGGCGACCGCCTTCAGGGGTTGGAGCTGGGCGCCGATGATTATGTGACCAAGCCGTTTGATTTTGATGAGCTGAAACTCAGGGTTGCGGGGGCGATACGTCGCTCAGAACGAGAACGGCTCGCCGACCCGCGCACCGGATTGCCGGCCGGAAAATTGATCGAGGATGAACTGCGCCGGGTGATCCAAACCCAAGGATGGGCGTTATTGGATATCGGCATCAATGATCTGGACGCGTTTAGTGAAGTGTATGGGTTCGTGGCCGGAGATGACGCTCAGCGATTTGCCAGTGTGGTGGTCAATGATCTGCTGGAAGAAAATGGCCTTGCAGGCAGTTTTTTGGGCCATCCTGGTGGAGCAAATTTCATCCTGATCATCCCCGCTTCCAAAAGTGTTCCGTTTAAAAACGCCCTTAAAGAACGTTTTGCTGAACAGATCAAAACACAATACAGTTTTATCGATAGAAATAATGGCTTTATTACTACGATCAATAAAGATGCCCAACCTGAGCGCCACCCTTTTATGAGCCTGTCGATCGGAATTATCGACCCGCAATTACAACCGGTCAGCGATATCCGCGAGATCACTGAGTTATCTACCAAGGAACGGCGAAAAGACCAATAAAGACTGATTGCGCCGAAATGATGACACCTGAAAATCAGCCTGCCTTTAATGTGACCCTTGGCCCAAGCGGTATTTTGCTTGGATGCAGTGTTGGGTTCTATCAGGCTCTTGGTGTACCGGTTGGCGCAAGGCTAACCCTAAACAGGTTACTCGGCAGTGTTCAACCGCAAACCTCCTTTCTTTCCCTGGCAAATTCAACTGGCAGCGGTTTTTTCACCATCAACGGATGCTTGTTCGAAGTAACCTCCCGCAAAGGGGAGGTTGGCCATACGGAATTGGCTTTTGTGCCGATTGAGGATGATCGTATTCAGGGGGAGGCTCTACCCAGCCATCTTGTGAAGTTGGGTGGGCAAATCACCCCCGGTTTTATGATCGATCTTCTGATGCGGCTGGTTCCTGCCACGAATGCCATTGCTTTCTACGCTGAAAACAAGGCGACCGGAGCTTTTCGGAATGTGGATAGCCAGGGTTATCATCGTCCTGCGGCATTGTCTCGGGTTTTACTTGGAAATTCAACCATTTACACAAAGGCCCTTGATGAAGGCGTCCCTGTTGTGCATACCCCGATCGATTTCTTCCAAGGCAATGTATTGGATGGGGGTTCCATTTTTGAGTATCGGGCAGCTACCGGTGGAAAACTCCCCCTGGCTTCGATTTCACTACCGTACTTAATGGAAGATGGCGGACGGGCTTTGATGGTAATGGAAAATTTTGAGTCGGAGGCTGCCTTCTCCGATGTGATACCCAGGCGATTGGCAGAGGAGATCGCCGCCTCGGCAAGTGCCACCTCCTGCGCGCCAACTGAACCCGCCACTGATGCCGCTGAACAGATCCAGGCTTTGGATTCAGTATTGCGTGAGCTGGCAAAATCAGGTTCTGCGATGCCAAATCTGGCGACAATAGAATCGCAACTGCGATTCCTGGTCGGATTTGAAAAATCGAAACTTTGGTTGTTCAACAGTGGAGCTGATTCACTCATCCCTTACACTTCCGAGGTAAAACAACAACCCGTCGAACCACTAACGCTGGCTCAGCCACTCAGGGCAGATGTCGTAACAGTGGTCTCCAGGGGCGGGGTGTTGGACAGGTTTGCCCCCTTGTTGCCACCAGGCTATTCCACCGGTGTTTTGATCCCTATAAAAAATGGCACTAAGCCGTGGGTTGCCATCGCACTGGCGAATGCCGATTCTCTGGCATTCCAGCCTTATCAGGTCACTGCGGCGTCGATCTACCAGAGGGCATTATCCAACCATCATTCCCTCGATGAAGCAAAGCACAATATTGAAGCAGACCAGCTGATGCACAACCAAAAAAGGAACAGCCAAAACAACGCCATTTGGGATGCGCTATTGGATGGAGTATTGGTAACCGACGCCATAAACCGCGTCCAATACGCCAACAAAAGTTTTCCCCGCCTGTTTGGCATGGCAGATCCCAACCCAGATGCAACCATCGACTCTGTCGCTTCAGAATTGCAACCGCGGCTCGCGAATTGGAAGGAATCCATTGTCGCATGGTCGATGTCGCCGGATAAGATCCGTCCAGGCGAGACATTCTCGGACAAGGTCAAATTGGCAAATGGGCGCGTCATCTCAATCCAACTTTCTCCAGTGCTGTGGGGAAATGAATTTTTAGGAACAGTGACAGTCTTTCACGATGTTTCCTACGAGTTTGAGTTTGACCGATTGAAGACCGATTTCATAACTTCGATCAGCCATGAATTGCGTACCCCGCTGACATCCATCCAGGGATACGTCGACCTGTTGCTAATGGGCGTTGCGGGCGATCTTGGGGATGAGCAACGTGGCTTTATGGCCATCGTAAAAAGCAATTCTGAGCGGCTAAACAACCTGATCAACGATATGTTGGAATTAACCACCATAGAAGCCGGCAAAGCCAACCTGTCCATCCACCCTACCGATATCTTTGGCCTTGCACAAGAAGTGATTGCTCGGTATCGCGAACGATCGGAAAAGGACAATCGCATGGTCGAACTCCAAATTGATGCCGAATCCGAGATTCCATTGGTGTTGGCAGACAAGGAACGAGTACGCCAGATATTGGATAATTTGATCAGTAATGCCTACTCCTATGTAGAGGCCGACGGCAAGATCAACATTTCTTTCAAACGTTCCAACGGCGCATTGCAAGTCAATGTGTCAGATACCGGTGTAGGCATTTCCCGGGAAAAAATGGATCTGATCTTCGATCAGTTTTCCTGGGTGGACCACCCGGCCGACCAAGCCGGCAATGGCATTGGGTTGGGGCTGCCCATCGTAAAACAACTGGTAGAACTGCACAACGGGAAGATCTGGGTAGAGAGCAGTGGTGTTCCGGGTGAGGGTTCCACATTCTGTTTTACTCTACCAGCGCAAGTATGAGGTTTCTATGGCCAAGATCGTGATCGCGGAAGATGAACAAGATATTCGGGAACTGTTGGCATTTACCCTTCGGTATGCCGGCCATGATGTGTTAACCGCCTGCGATGGCCTTGAGGCTGTGGCATTAACCCGCATCGAGGTACCAGATCTGGTATTGTTGGATGTGCGAATGCCTAAAATGAACGGTTACGATGCGTGCATCGAGATCAAGCAGGATGCCGAGATCGGACACATCCCGGTGGTTTTTCTGTCTGCCAAAGGGCAAGAGTCGGAGATCGAACAAGGACTGGCATCTGGCGCGGTAGCCTACCTGCTAAAACCATTTGCGCCCGATGCCCTGGTTCAGGAACTGCAAAACATATTGGATCGACAACACCTTGCAAAAAACAATGGTGGTACCCAGGTTTTGAACGCAACACAACAGCACGATATTGCAGACAACCAACCTTCTGATTCTCCGACGGATGGCCAGCCCAAAGAATGAGCGCTTTTTTGGTAGGCAACGCTTTGTTGCATTATGAAACAACCGGCAGGGGCAAACCGGTGATATTTTTGCATAATTTTATTGGCTCCTGGCGCTATTGGCTGGGCCCAATGGAATACTTGTCTTCAAGCTTTAAAGGGTATGCGCTGGACTTGTGGGGTTATGGCGATTCCGCCCGAATTGAATTTGGCCAGTACACACTTCCGCGCCATGTGGAGCAATTGGCAGATTTTATCGACCAAATGGGTGTTGGCCAAACGGCATTGGTTGGCCACGGTTATGGCGCGCTGGTTGCACAGCAATATGCAAAAAGGTTTTCAGGCAGGGTGAATCGGCTGGTGAGTATCGTACATGCGATGCCGCATGCGGCCAAAGTGGGCGCGGCCCACTATAGAAGCCACTCTTGGTTGGCATCTCAGAAACTCCCCGAAGCTGTGATCGCCGATTGCCTGAAGGCAGACCCGTTGGCAGTTCAAGCAGGTTGGGATACAGCTCGGCAAACCCAGCCACATGCGCCCTTGGAATCCATGCCACAGAATTTGCCGCATTTGGTGATCACCTATGGCGATGCTATCAAAGAAAAGTCCCCCAACAAGGTTGCCATGACGCAAAACGATCTTTTCCCGATGGAGCAAAACCCGGAAGAACTTCAGAGAATGTTGTTGGAGTTTCTGACAGGCTCCAGCCAGGAGATAGGGCGCGGCATGATAGTTAAAGAATTTTGGAAGCGGCGGGTTCGCTGATCTTTTACCAAACCCGTTTTAACGCGCTATTCGAGAGAGCCCGTCTTCCCACTTTTGCCATATCCACCCATTTTCCATGTACCTTAACCCGCACAACATCTGCGGTATAGTCGGTTACCGTTGGGCCGCTATTATTGAAGAGGTATGACCCAACCGCATAGATATCGGATGGCACGCCCAATTTTTCAAATTTCCTGATCTTATCGGGTGAGAAGCCGCCTGAGACGACGATCTTTACGTTGGCGCAATATGCTTCTGCCAAACCAACCTGTCGATCTTCCAGCGTCCAGTCTTTCCAGGCATTGTCGAGGCCTTCACGCACATTAAAAACCAGGCGCGGGTTTACTCCCAAATCCAGGTTCGGATCACCCAATGGGAGCACCGATTCATCCCGAAGGCTGCCGCTGGTATCCAACCGAACCCCATATAAAACATACTTCTCCGCTTCCTCTTTTTCGCCCGCTTCCAGCAGTCGCGAGTACTCCTCGAACATGGCCTTCAGAGTGAGTTTGGAGTCTTTTACGCAATCATTGTTAAAATCAACCAGCGCGATACGCGGTATCTGCACCGGCAACAACCGCGCAAATGCCATCATCGCCTCGGCCGTATCGCCTAAAAAGCTGGCAATGGCCGCGTGGGCAATGGTCCCGCCACCCGCTCCACCCCACCAGTCTCCCTGCGCATCCGTAGATATAAATGCGCCGATATCTTTGGTATGGTCAAGATTGAAACGCTGCAATGCTATGTTATAGGCATAACCATCAGAAGCTTGTACTTCGTGGCTGTCGAATCGGGCGGGGAAAAAGAGCATCGGCTTTCCCTTGGCAGCCACAAATGTCTCGTACACATTGGTAGCAATTCGGCTGGAGCGTGTAAGCGTGCCCAGGGTTGGGGTTTCAAGTAGGGCAAAATCCCGGTAGCGTCCGCGCACTCTTATCACCGGTTGAACCTTGAGCGGGTCGCCATCACTGCTAACCACGTCACCGTCGTGAACAGCCCATACTTCCAATTTGTCGGCAGTATTTACAAATTTGTCATCAATAAAGACACCCGTACAATGTTTCAACATCGCCAGAGATTTGTCGACCCCTACGACGACGGTATCTCCGATCCGACGGGTGAACCATTGCATTTCCACTTCCATGTCGCCGGTAAAGATCTGCTCCGCAGAAAGGCCGATCGGCAGATTATTGTTTTTACCTGAGTATCGATAACCCTCGCCGGCCAAAGCTACCAACATTTTGTTGATGTTGGCAAAATATTTGTCAGAATACCACCCTTGCCGCATTCGTTCCACATCCAGCTTAAAGGTGTCGTTGCCTAATCGTTGTCCGTCAAATAATGTCATTGATTCTTAATCCCATTCTTCCATTGGGGTTGTAGATCGAACAATGTGCATGCCCGCGCTTGCAAATCTTTCGAAGGCCGTGTCGGCAGCGGCGCTATGGTCTACCACACTAGGTACTACTACTGGCGAGGTACAGTCCTCCAGCAGGTACACTTTTTTGGCTAACTCCTTGTCGGCATGGTTGATCTGATGCAACAGGTCTTCTACCGTCCATGCTACACAGTGGCTTTTGGCCTGCCCTGCGATGACCATCCTGTCGCTGCGCCTCAACTGGGTAAAAATGGCGTCATCTTCAACGCCAAGGGTTGTGTTGTTTAGCCCTTGCACAACTTCAGGAGACAAGGCGGAATAATTTTCAGTAAAGGAATTTTCGCCTTTGATGCGGAGATCAAAATTTGCCCCGCGTAGCATCGAATGGTAAAACGCCGCTTCTTCGACCGAGGAGCTTAAAGCATGGCCAATGCCCCCCAGCATGGCATGGTATGGCCAAATGGTCAGTGCGTACTTGCCCTTGGCCTCCAATTTTTTGGTGTAGTCCAACACCTGATCTTGGCCAAATTGGGCGCTAATGCCCAAGCGGGATGCCAATGCCGGGTTAAAGCGCCACTTGCCACTGGTCAGGTCGTGGTGATGGATATCGGTATAAGGCGCTGGATGTTGGCCATTGGATCCAACAAAGAACAACGGATGAAAAACCTGCGCGCTGCGGTGGGTATCCAGCGTGGCGGTGATCTCACTGATGGTGCCAAGGTTGTTGTAAATAAAGCGGCACAATCGGATGTTGTCTTCTACTGCCGCATTGCCACTTTGGCCGCCAACAAATAATTCAAATCCCGGGGTACAAAAAGTATTTTGAACATCGATCAACACCAGGGCAGTCCGTTTATGGTCAGCTTCCGCTGGCGCGATGTTGAACTTGGCGGCATCATCGATTGCCTTTTGGGCTAATCCGGCGTAATCCACCCGGAAAACGCTACCAACCTTGGCGGCATCGAAATGCGATGAGAGGATATTGAGGGACATGTTATGCCTTTTT